>CALCKS010000033.1 GCA_937965895.1 uncultured Campylobacter sp. | reverse complement strand
GGCCATAAATTTGAACCCGGATCGAAGCAGGAGGCAGAAAATTTTTGTATCTAGACTCAAATTTAAAGGTTTTTGATATGTTTTTTTGGCAAAATACAAATTTGACGGCATAACAAATTGATAATATATATTAAAGCTACTCACCTAAAACCCCCGAAATGCTCACCTAAAACCCCCGACGAACTCACTCAAAACCCCCGAAATGCTCACCTAAAACCCCCGAAAATTTTCTGCGTGAATACACGTTTAAAATTACCATAAAATCGAATAAAGAACATGTGAATAGCTTAAGTTATTCACACCCCCTAATAATATAATAAATTTATATAATAAATTTAAACGCTGCCGCTGAAATTTTTTGTCGAGAAAAATTGAAAAATCAAGTTTAAATTTTTAATAAAAATTATCATAAAAAGTTTCTGGTTATTACAACAACCTTTCAAGAATAGACAAGTAAAAGAAAATAGTATTATTGACAAAAAAACTGAAAAAAGCTATAATCGATTACGAAATTTATGTGTTAAGGACGTCTCATACTATTGTTGAGGAAGCGTCCTGACACTTTTACCACAAAATTAATACTTTTATTATAAGGAGCATATTATGCAACAAGAACTTTTGGGTAGAAAAACAACACCTTACAGCTCGATTTTTAAACCATTGAAAACCGCTGTGTTAGTAGATCTATCTTTTTTCTTAAAACGCTATAGAACAATGTTTGATATTTCTGATCCACAAAATATGGCAAAACGTCTAAAAGACTATGTATATAAATCTGTTTTAAAAAATAATGATTATATATACAGAATATTTATTTACGATTGTGAACCTCTAGAAAACGAAACAACCTTACCGGTAAGTAAAAAACAATTAAATTTAAAAAATACTCAAACCTTTAAATTTAGACAAGAACTTTTATTGTGCTTAAAAAAACAACCTTATTGTTCTGTTAGATTGGGATATTTTGATGCAAATTTTATACAATGGAAATTTAAAAGCTATACAACCTTAAAAAATCTCTTAAGCGGAAAAATTAAGCTCGAGGACTTAAAAGATGAGGATTTCACTCTAGACATAAAACAAAAGGGTGTAGATATGAAAATCGGCTTAGATATGGCAACTTTAGCCAATAAAAAGCAGGTTGAAAAAATCATTCTAATCACAGCAGATAGCGATTTTATTCCAGCAATTAAACTAGCTAGAAAAGAAGGCATAATAGTCCAATTAGACCCTATGCAAAACGGTTACGTAAAGCAGGAATTGCTTGAGCATCTGGATATGCTGTCCTCAGTTTTTCCAAAGAATGAGAATGAAATAGATCCGGATATGGATCCAGATTTTTAAAAAGATGATCAAGCAGTAATGTAATTTCTTTTAACTTCTATTTCGAAAGGCTTGTAACAAATTATAGATTTTTTAACTCTTTCTCGAGTTGCTTTCTGTATTGTTTAAGCCCTTTAACATTGTCTCGCCAAGCGATTATTAGAATAGCTTCGATAATGCATGGAAAGATAAGACCAAGCAGACTTGCGTTATTATCCCAGTTGTATATCAAACTAACAATTATAGGTATACCAAAACCAACTATAAATCTTTTTGACTGCCTTATCTCTTTGATTAGAAATTCTTCAGTAGTCGTGTTCATCATTTCATTTCCTATCAGTCGCTTATAAAGATATTGGCGCTCTCTACGACCCTCATGGTGGTGCAAATGCCGCAGCTTCTAAAGATTTTCATAAACGTTTTTTCTATGCCCTATTCTGATGACCAGTATTTTTAACTGCTCGTTGTATTCAGTCCGCCATCTCATCTACCATACAGTAAAGTAGGATAAAAGTCAATACTAATTGGAATACTTTTATCTATACTACTTTATATTTTTGCTGCTGCGCTTGGTAATTTAAGAATTCACTAAAATTTTGCTAAATTCTAGTGAATTCTTAAGCTAAATTTGACATTTTAAGCTTTGAAAACTTAAATTTGATAGAATGCTTTTTACGAAAAGCCCAAAAATAGGCATCGTAGATCTTTATCTATTGAAAACCATTATTTTCATTGGCTATTTTTTAAATATCCTTTGTTTCCTAATAATTTTTGAAAATAGTTCGTCCGTGATAATATAGTTCATATTTTCAAATTCTGCTAAGTTGCCCTTAAGAATAAAGCTACCATACTCTTTTTTTAGACCTATCATCACATTTGTATCGATGACCTTTACTATTCTTTCATTGTGTTTAAGCCTTTGTTTCCTTACAACGTATGCTTTTTTGTTGGGTTCTTCAAGGTCTTGATGTATTAAAGCGAGTGTTGGTTTACCTACTTTTCTCAGCATTTGTATTTGTTCCGGGTAGTTATCGGGATACCTATTAAAAGCACCTGTTTCATCAATTGTAAAATATTCGTCTAATAGCAAGTATTTCATTTTCCTCTCTTTATTTGAAATTTATATCTTTTTGCCGTTAACATACGTAACCTTTTTACCATCGGTATACACAAACGTTACCCTATAGTTATTTTTATCGCCACCATACCAAACGGCACCGGCTTCATTATGATCAGTATGATACACTTCGCCTCGATAATAATATCGCGTCATTTTACCATTTGTGATTTCTATGTGATCAGCGAATTTTACAGATGCGCTGATCCAAACTACATAAAAGATAAAACCTAGGCAAATGCCGGAGATAATACGAGCTGCTATGCTTAACCATTTTTTATCATACTCACACCACTTTAAAATTTTAAAAATAATGGCCGCGCTGATCGCTACAAATATTGCGCCGGCAAATACAAAATTTACGTTTACGATATTCAGATTTAAAAAATAAATATTGAGAGGTAGAACAAAACATAGAGTGCTAAGTATGGCTATATAAACTTGAAATGTTTTACTTAGTAAAAAATTTTTGATTTCTGTATAATTTTCCATTATTCACTCTTTGCTTTATCTTCTTCTTTCGTCAATTTCCTTTTAATCATCGCTATCGCCACCGAATAATAACCATCCCAAAAATAAACCGCTTCCAAAACCTGCGTTTCCCTTTTTACCTTTACTAAAAAAAGGCAATATTATAAACAAAAATATTATCAAGGCGATAGATAAAATAAAAACTAATGTTGAACTATTATTATAAAAAAATTCAAATAGTGATTTTATGGGATCGCTGAGTTTATTTTTAATGTCTTCATTTCCTATTATTACCATATAAAATCCTATACTTGGCAGAATTATTAAGGGAATACCAAGCCATCTTTTTTCTTTATTAAAAATTAATAATAATATTCCAACTATAAATGCAATAGATGCAAAAACCAAAAAAACATTTATTATATCCACCTGTGCTTTTACTATAGCGGCAGGAAATTTCTCATCATACATTTTTATCTCCTATTTGTGTTTTTTCTAAAGTTTCTAAAATCTCTTTTGCTTTATATTTTTCTAGCAGTTTTAAAAAATCAGAATAGAAATTTTCATCTTGCATTAAATTGTATAAAAGCTCTGCAAATTTTGAATTCTTTTTTACAAGAATTTCCTTTTTCTTTTGTTGCAGTTCGGAAATTTTTTTTCTATATTCCTTAATTTTGGCATCATATTCAGTCATTTTTTTCTCCTTTATTTTGATGAGAGGATTATATCATACTTATCTTAAATAAATATAAGTAATGATGCAAATTTATTTAGAAAATTTAAAGGATACGTTGATATAATTCTAACTAGAGAATTGATGAATTACAGGATAGCTTTTTTGTTATCTTTTTGCCACCCAAAAATAACAAAAAAGCATTCTCTGCGAGGCTCACAATAAGGAACATATATGGAAAAAATAAAACGCTCATTTAGATTAGATAAATCTAATTATGATTTTTTATCAAGATATAAAGATAAAATGAAAGTTAAAAGTATAGATCGTATCTTGAATGATATTTTATCATACATTGTTGATGGAGATGATAAAGAGATAAATTTTAATAGAATAGACGCCTCCCCTATAGAAAAAGAAACACATATAATAAGAATAAAATTAACAGATAGTGAAGTAAATTTGTTAAAGAAAGAAGCCGAATGCCATGGATTTAAATCAGTAGCGAAAGAGGTTAGATTTAGATTGCTTAATTCTATGTATCAAGAAAATTTCTTTAATAATATAGAGATGAAAGATTTAACGTTTGCTGTAAATTCTCTAAACAAAGTTGGGCGAAATTTAAGTGCTTTACTTGCAGCTATCAGAAATAGAGATCAAAATGTGAATATAAATTTTTCAAATTTTGAAAAGATGATAAAAATGTTAGATGGTAAAATATATTCTATAACCTCATTATTACAAAAATATTTTAAAGTATTAAAGACAAGGATTTAAGATTTTTTCATGAAGCGTTTAAAAAATTTTTGGGATGATGATGAGTGGAGAGCTAAACGAGTTTTCACAAATTTAGATAAAAAACAACGAACATATATTGATAGTCCAACAAAATTTAAAGCCACATATTCTACAAGTTATAATAAATCAAATTTTTTTATAAAATCAAATCCGCAAGTGGTTATGAAAATTACCAGTTCATCAAGTAATTTTGATAAATTAAAGGCACACATAAAATATATTTCTAGAAACGGAACTTTAAATGTTTTTACTAGCGATGGAGAGATATATAAAGGTAAAGAAAATTTATATAAGCTATGTGCTACTTTTAATGCTTCCATGTATGAAATTCCAACAGCCCGTGATCTTTTTTTATTGAATAAAAAAGAGAAAAGAGAAACGTTTAATATGGTTTTTTCTATGAAAGATTATGCAAATGCCCCATTAGAAAAAATAAAGGAAGCATCTATGAAGGCTATTGCCGAAAAATATCCGAATAATTACTTTGTAGTAGCTATGCATTCCGATACGGATAACCCACATTGTCATTTGTGTTTGAAGGCGGTAGACGACTATGGAAAAAGAGTCAATATAAGAAAAATTGACTTGGATGATATACGTAGAAATTTTGCTTTAGAATTGCGTAAATTGGGCGTAGAAGCAAGTACTAAAATTTATCACAAATATTCTGTGAATAGCGGCAAAGAGATTAATAAAAATATTTATATGGGTAACGCTTTAAAACAATACGGAATAAAACACAAAGCTCATTACTATAGAGTTATAAGTTTTGGTAGAGCACATTTTAATTTTGATGAAAGAGAAAAAGAGAGTTATTATGTTCGATATCGAACCAACAAGGGCAAGGATATAAATATATGGTCTGACGATCTTGAGAGGGTTATAAAAGAAAATAACGTAATGCCGAATGAATTTGCCAGATTTGTCATAGTGGGAGAAAAAGAATTAAAATTTAATGTTTTTGATAAAAAAAGTAAAAAATACTACGAAAAAACTACTTATAAAAAGATTTGGGATGTTTCAATAGAAAATCGTTTAGAAAAACCGTTAAAACCAATACAGATGAGTAGAACAACTTTTAAAGAGATTTCGGAGTCCACCGATAATAAACATATTAAAACTATGCTCAAGCACCCCAAAGGGCAAGTTGGTAGAAACATTAAAGCAAAAGAGGATTACGAAAAAGAATTTAAGGATATGGATATACAAAATTTACCATAAAGTAACTTAAGTTGTATTAATTTAATGTAACTTAAAGTAAAGTGTGGTAAAATACGTTATCTTTAAAAGAGGACTTTTCAATGAAAATCGCAATAATGAACAAAAAGGGAGGGGTTGGGAAAACACCTTTTGCTTTCAGCATAGCGAAAGATCTAAATTTGTTTTTACAAAGCAATGATAATAGCTGCATCGAGCAAATTTATCCGGATAAAGCAAAAGTTGTTGATAAGGTACAATCTATCGATAATTGTGTTTTTGATTTTGGTGGTTTCGTGGCGCCAGGGGTTTTAGAAATAATATCGCAGTGCGATTATGTAATTATTCCTTGCACTCCAGTTTATAATTCGCTACTAAGAACAGCCGAAACGATTATCGAAATTCAGGACTTTAATAGCAATATAGTGCTTTTAGCTACGGATTTCGTAGATGATAGAGAGTTAAAATCGCTGAAAAAAGAGCTGGGAGAGGAGCCATTCAACAAATTTACCACTTTTTACTTTAAAAAATCGAAAATTGTGAACAACGCCATAAAGTATGGAATGTCCTTTATGGAGCTATATAACGATAGCGTGCTTTCGCGCAACAGCTATTCTAATTTTATTGCAGAATATGTTAAACTGCTTAAAACAATCAAAAATCCAAAATAGGAGAATCAAAATGAAAGAACCGATTAAAATTCAAGATGCGATCAACCAAATCAATAAGAGTATACCACAAAAAACTTTTGCAAAAGCCGATGCTAAGGAAAAACAAAATAGTAAAACGCAAGTTTCTGTTTATTTGGCGCGCGAACAAATTTCTTATGTTAACGATTACTGCAGCCGATTTGATAGGAGTAAGGCGTATTTCTTTAGCATGATATTAGATGACTTTATTAAGAAAAATGGATATTTGTCTGTCGAGCCTACCAATAAGACTGCTACGAGGCAGTCCAGCAAAATAAGAGTCACTATATACCTAACAGATGAACAAATTTCTTATGTTGATGATTGCTGCGGTAGATTTAATCGAAGTAGAGCGTATTTTTTAAATTTGGTATTAGACAACTTTATGCAATCTAATAAATTATAGACGTATATTAAGTTAAGTTGCATCACATTACATTAAGTTACATTGTGATGCAATTTTCATCTTTATCGCTACGATTTCTACTAAGGCTTTCTAGCATTTCTAGCGCTTGGGATTTGAAATTACTCTTATAACCTTTATTTGAAGCTATTTTGTTAAGTTCATTCATAATAACTTTATTTTCCTTTTTTAACAGATTCAAAAGCTCCTGGCGCTCGTACGTAGGATTTTGTTTAATGAAGGCAGTTAAATCCTGAGTATTTTGTTGGAATTTAGCTATGTTGTCATCACATCCTTTGATCAGCAAATTTAAACGCTCTTCATTTAGAAAATTGTTTGTGCGCTTTATAAAACCGGCAAAGCTTATAGGTTGGCCATCACCTAATTTATAAATAAGATTTTCCGGCTCCATTTCTATTTCATTGTTGTCGGTTGTTTGCATATTTATCGTAAAACTTAGCTCTTTATATGAGGAGCTGTAGTAGCCGTCTAAGCGAAAACCCTTATAGTTTAAAATGGGGATCGTTTGATCATGGTTGCGAATTGTTAAATTTATCGCTCTTTCAAAAAGACCTTTCATTTTATCCTGCTCGAGTCTTATATTTTCCGAGTCTGTTTTGGCCGGTATATTAAACTCAACGGCTTTGCCGTCTTTTATAATGGAGCATTTAAAGGCCGCGGCCGGATTAAATCTTTCCTCGTATTCCAATAAATGTGTTTTGGCTTGTTCAATGTTATATTTTTCTTTCTTAAAATTTTGAATTTTATTCCAGTTTGCCCTGATGGTATCTTCTGCGTCCTGGTAATCGTTAAGATATTTCTTATAAACGGCCTCTTCTTTGTCGAGCGCCGCTTTCAGTCTAACCTGATCCATAAATAGCGGATTGCCAGTAGCGGCCGCTTTCATCTCTGCTGCGCTTGCGGCCTCTTCTTCAAAACCGCTTAGACTTCTGCTGTCCACCGTGCCTTTTCTAAAATTCAGTAGCGCCTTTGATTTTGTTTCGATAATCTGCCAAGCAACCGCATCATAGGTTCTTTCGGTTATATATCGGTATTCATTGATTTTGAAATTTTCAGGATCGCGCTCGAATAACATATTGCCCTGCCTAATAACGCGACCGTCACGTTGTATAAAATCAGCCGGACGCCAGGGTGCATCAATATGATGTATTGCTACGACGCGCTCTTGAACATTGGTTCCTGCACCCATTTTATTCGTAGATCCAAGTAAAATTCTAACCTCGCCAGAGTTCACTTTTCGGTATAATTCTCGTTTTTTCTCTGGCGTATCCGCATCATGAATAAAAGCTATTTCTTGGCGCGGAACCCCCTTTTTTACAAGCTTTTTATAAATATCTACATAAAGCTCAAAAGAATTTTCTCCGGCATCTCTATCCTCTTCCGTACCGTCGTATTCTTCTTCATCTCTATTTGATTCGATCTCATCGTTAAAATTAGTAAATGAGCCCGGCTCGTCAGCTTCATAATCGTTGTTATAAAGGATGTCGTCCTTATCGGTTTCTTCTATCTCTTTTTCGGCTTCTATATCGATGCTCTTTGAGCTTCGCTTGGGCGTACCTATATCAAGGAAAATTAGCTGCGTTCCTCTGTCGTCGCCCCATTTTTGGTATTCTTCAAATGTATTTTCCACGCATTTGTTAATTTTGGAGCCCTTATAGTCTTTTGCGTTGCGATCTATCAATCTAAAATCTATGCCGGCTTTTTTGGCATCGGAAGTACATTTTAGATAGTTATCTATCCTGGGATCAAAGCCCCCTTTGCTAAGTTTATCCATTCTACCGATGATGGAGCGCTCATCGTAAAAGCCGTTTGCATCTTCCACTCCTATATATTCGCGTATTGCGCGGCTGGGCAGTGCTATGCTCTTTTTAATATTGACCCCAGGAACGTAATATTTATAATATTGCTTAATATCGCTATTCGTAACAATATCAGCAACGTTATTATAGGCGCCGCAAACTTCGGGTAAATTGTTCAGCGCCGCGAGGCGATCTACAATTTTGTAATTTCTCGCACTTGCATTAAGCTCGGGCGTCTTCTCTATTTTGGTAAAATTTGCTGCCCAGGCGTCAAAAGAGCCGATACCTTTTTGCTCAAGCTCCTTTGGCATAAGGTATTTATTAATACCGTAGAGCTCCGTTAAGGAGTTGGAGACGGGTGTTCCGGTTAAAAATAGTATTTTCTTATTATTCTCATTCAAATAGGTAGTAAAACCGAGCATTGCAAGGGCTTTTTTGGAGCCTATCTTGTTGCCCAGCCCCTTAACTTTCAAATGCGTAGAAAATGGTAAATTTTTATATAGGTGCGATTCGTCTACTATTAAACAATCAACGCCCAAGTCCGAAAAATCTATCATTTTGGTTTTAGATTTTTTATCGATAGCGCTTTCTAATTTAGCTCTAAGCGATTGAACGCGCTTTTGAACTTCTTTTACCGAATAGGAGCGCCCATTTTCGGACTCTTCTTCCAGGAAACTGATTGTTTCTTCCAATTCGTCTATCTCTCTTTGAATGACCTTGCGCTCGATTTCGGCTGGTACCGGGATCCTTTCAATTTGAGAATGAGCCATGATGATTGCGTCCCAATTCTCGTTGATGATTTTTCCATAAAATTCGTTGCGATGTTCCTTATCCATCGAATTTGCATCGGCCACTAAAATATTTGCATCCGGGTACGCAGACATAAATTCGTCAGACCATTGAGTTACCAAATGGTTGGGAACTGCAAAAATAGGCTTATTTAGAATACCTAGCTGTTTTTGTTTCATTATCGAACAGATTGCCGTTAGGGTTTTGCCGGCTCCCACCTCGTGATCGAATAGGCAGTTGTTTTCATTTATGGCTCTAAAAATGGCATCTTTCTGATGTTTTCTTAAGGTATATATGGAGCTGAAATTTTCTAGCTCAAGCTTAGAGCCGTCGTATCGTTTTTTGGCATAGCAATTAAACGTATCGTTATAAATTTGAACTAAATCCGCCCTTCTATCATAATCTTTCCAAAGCCAATCCGAAAAATCATCTCTAATTTTTTCGATCATGCTATTGATCTGTTGTGTTTTCTCTTTGTCTACTATCTTTTTGTAGATAGTATAGCCGTTTTTATCCACCCTTTCGGTTCCATCAGGGTTCAATACCGGCTCGTTGGTTTCCTTTTTAATCGTAATGGTGGAGTTTTCAAGCGCATGTCTGCAAATCACATACGGAGAGAATTTATCAAAACTCATTCGACTAAGATTGAACCGGCTCATTCCAACGCTAGAGCCTTGAAAAGTCCAAGCCCCGCTAATATCTGATCGATTTAATTTCCAGGATGAACTAGGAATTCCCAACTCTTTTTCAAAAAAGTCATTATAGTATCGTAAAGGTATCCAACTAGAGCCCATAGGCGCTTCTATCTCACTTGCTTTTAAATCCGGCGGGATAACTGCTTTTAAATTTGATAAGTTATGTGCCATGCCGGGGTATATTTTTGAAACGCGCTCGGCTACTTTGAATTTTTCTCTAACGTCGCCGGATAGATATTTGGATGCAAAAATGTATTCCAACTTTCCGCTTTTTTCAAGCTCCTCAGGATCTATAAAAATTTTATTTTGATCCAAAAGCTCCTTAGCCACTTCGCCCTCATCTTTTTTCAAAAAAGATGCGATATAGCCTATATTTGGCTTTCCATATATATTCATGCTTGCCAAAAGCCCGTCTTCTACGTTGTTGAAGCTCATGATTTTATTCGGTCTATTGATACGACCCAATAAAATATCGGCCTTTTGTGCGCTGTGATCTTTCGGCGGTATTCCATCGCGCAAAGCTATCTCGATCGATACGGCTCTTTGGTATCCCTTTTCCAATGATGATATTTTTGAAAATTCCACATCTTTTTTCAATGTTTTATTTATACCGGGATTATTTAAAAACTCTCCCTTTTTTTTGTGAAAACTATCATAGGCCTCATTAAGCTTTGCTCGCACGGCAATAAGACGTGGATCATCATCTGCAATGTCTTGTTTTTCAAGCCGGGTAAGCAGCTTATGAGTATCTCGCATCTGTATAAAAAGTTTTACTCGCGTAAGATCTGTTTTAGGAGCCTTGACCTTTTCTATATATAAAGTTTCTGACTTTTGAGCATGGCGCTTTATGAAAATTTGGTCTCTATAAATTAATAGATTGTCTTCGCGCAGGCCGTCAAAATACCTTTTATTGCTTCGATACTCCGAGTCGCTTTCGCTTAAAACAAGAAAATCTTGGTTTATGGTGGGCTCGTGCCATTTATAAATATGCTTAGGCAGGGTTGCTATAAACTCATCGATTTTCTGTTCCAAATTTAAGCTAGGATCTTCCAAGCAGGCTATGTCTAAAATTCCGCCCTGCCCTACGACGGGGGTAAGTTTTCCTAAAATATTCTGCGGGTTATTCTTAAAATACTGGTTTACACTAAATTTTTTATCTATGTTTTGAAAGGCGGTTTCTTCCGATAAAAGCCAGTTTTTTTCTATTTCAGGATGTCTGCCCTCCTGAAAAAATACTATATCCGCAGTAACTTTAGTTCCCGCATTTTTGAAAGTAGAATCGGGCAGGCGCAAGGCCCCGAGAAAGGTTGCTTCTTTACTTATAATTTCTCGGATTGAGGCGTCCTTAGCGTCCATAAATTTGCTTGAAATTACAAATGCAGTAATACCGTCTTTTTTCAGTAAACGAATAGACTTCGCGGCAAAAAAATTATGGATACTGGCGCCCGTAAGGTCTGAATTGTAGGGATCACTATAGGCCCGTATGTTTCCATACGGAGGATTTCCGATTACGGCATCAAATTTTTGTATGGGAATAAATTTTTCAAATTTAATGTTGTAATGATCTTGCGAAGGGTAAAGCAGTTCAAGAGCGTTGAAACTTAAATTATCAACCTCGACGGTAGTATAATTATTTTTTTGTTTGTCGCCGAACATAAGAAAAGCGCCGTTTCCCGCAGATGGTTCTAAAATCTCTTTTTTACGGCCATCTTCATACAATCCGAAATTTTCTAACGCTTTATACATGGCGTCAATTACAAATCTTGGAGTATAGTATGCGCTTAAGGATGATTCGGCCGCAAGAGTATATTCATAATGGGTAAGGAGATTGCTAATATCTTCGCGCTCTTTTTGCCATTCCTCATTTTTAGAGTTGAAAAGCCCGTTTGCTAAACGGCCATCGCCCCAACCGCTAAATTGTGAGATGGTTTTTTGTTCTTCCTCGGTAATAGTAAAATTTTTTTCTTCGGCCTTTGCCTTTTTTTTAATCTGTATTAGCTCTTTTACAAGCTTTAAGGCCTCATAATTCTTTTTAAATTTATCTTTAGCCCCAGCTATTAAGATTTCGCTCTTAGCGGTAAAATCGTTATTTTGCCCTAGCGATACAATTTTGTTTCCCAATACTTGGGATCGCCGAAGTTCATAATATCCTCTAGTATCCTCTCCGGAGTTGCCTCGTAATTCATCCAAGCCCCCATTAGTTTCTCCCGGGCTTTGATTTTGTTTCTCTTGTATATCTCGTAATCCTTCTCGGATAGTAGTCTCCAAGGATACTCCATTTTTACGTATCTCATCAGATATTCGAACACCGCTTTGGTCTCTTTGTTCTCCTTGCTCTCCCGGAAATAACTGCTCTTTAAAAGTATTGTCCAATATTTCATTAGCGGCTCCTCCTGGTAATCTCCCATCCAAAACATCGCTATCATTTTTAGTCCGGTGTGATAAGGAACTCCCAATATTGATAGAATTTCGTTCGGAGTATTGCCCGCTTCCATTAGTTCCAGAGCCAGGGGTTGCAAAAAGGTTTTGAGCTCCAAATCCTCCTGAATTGCCGCCGCCCAATTGAGTTCCGGCTGAGCTATCTGCTTCGCCATATCGCTCAATCCCGCTATTTTCAAGGCTTTGAGCCATCTCTCCGACAATTTGCGTTGGTAGAATCTCTTTGGCAGCATTCGATAAACGTTCGGCTGAAGCATCTGTTCCATAAAGGACTCGTCTATCTTCATTGTCTCGTCCATGCTCATTAGATAATGCGTTATCTTGCTGCTCGGCATCGCGGATATTTTTTCCCAAAGTGGATTGTATTCTCCTCTTTGATACCATTCGCCGATCATCGGAGGTAGAGGACTGATTGTATTCATCGATTTCTCCTTCTATGCTATCGATTTTTGTTTCGATTAAATTCGCGGCATCTTCCCAAAAGCCATCGCCGAACAGGCTTTTTTGAGTATATTTTTTTGCCATTTTTTACCCCATGTAAAGAAATAGCGTAATGATAGCAAAAAAATACAGAAAAAACATTTTTAATATTAAAGTAATATTAAAATATATTGTAAAGATTTTTCCTTTGCCGCGATTATATCCTACGATAACTTAATGTAAGTTAAAGCAGAACAATGTAACTTAAGATAAATTATTTTTGTTCTTTGTTTTCGGAATAAAATTCCTCTTTGTGTTCTATCCAATCGTTTTCTATCATAGCTTCTCTTATTAGTCGCCTGATGTAGGCGGCGCGAGTGTCATAAAAGCGCTTTTGTGTGATATATCGTATAAAATCTATCTCTTCTTGTTCAAGGCATATAGTAATTTGAATTTTCTTTTCAAGTGCCAATTTGTTTTACCCTCTTTCAAAAGTTTGCTCCTTGCTTTTTCCCTTATGAGCGGTAGCGCACAAAAAGTCTGTAAAATCAAATTTATCAAACAATTTGTTTACCATGCCGGCTTTTTTAGCTATGCGCTGCCAATCTATGATTTCAATACTTGAGGCAATTCCCGTAAGCTGTTGTGCTAGCTCCTGCGCGCCTTGATGTCCGGCATCATCATAATCATAAGCTATCACTATTTTAGCACCTTTAAATTCGTTTATAAATTTCTCCCCTAATTTAGTAGAGGCGGAACCTAACGAAACTGCTCTTAAGCCACTTGCAATCATATTTAGGCAATCTTTTTCGCCTTCCGCAAAAAAGATCGGCTCATTTAAATTTAGCCTATAAACCTCACTAAAGTCTTTATAATTAAAAATAAAATTTTTGCGAGGCCTATTTTTAGTGAAAGTATACTTGCTCAAGTTTAATATATTCCCATCAGACATAAGCATAGGGGTGGGCTTGGGATTATATTTCCAAAGCGTGCGACAAAGTCCCGCCTCGTCTTTTATAGGCATAATAAGCCTATCGGCTTGCTTTGAGTAGCCTATTTCAAATTTTTCGGCAATAGCTTTTTTTGTATCTGCGTCGAACGTAGGTAAAGTTTTAGATAAAAGTTCCCAATATCTCGAGAAATTCTCCTTTCTTTCCTGTTTAAACTTATCAATATATGATTGCGTAATCGGCATTAGAAGCTTGTTTTCTTTTTGACTTTCCCGTTTTTGACTAAATTCATCATTGCTATGAGTTGAGCTTTTAGTTGATTGTATGTTAATATTAAGCTCTTTAGATATCGTAGCAATATCTTTAAAAGCTTGTTTGAGTGAACAATTTTTTACGTATTGGTAAAAGCTCACTATATCGCCGCCCCAGCCGCTGCCGAAGTCTTTAATCATTCCATTTTTAGGGTTTATGGACGCGGAGGCTGTATGCTCGCTGGCACGCATTTTAAATTTATAAGCCCTATCCACTTCAAATCCTAGATACTCCAAAATAGCTCTAGTATCGTCTTTGTGAAGCTCCATTTCAACTCCTTTAAAATTTTATCAAAACTCGCTTTTTCTTTTTACTTCTATTATCTCTGATATTTTTTAGAACCTTTTTGTTATAAGGATTGTTTACAATCTTACCGTTATAGCAATTGAGGGCTTTGTAGTTAAAACCATGCATATCGATACAGCTTCGTAGAATTTTGGCTCCAAATCTAATATTGGTTTCCGGCTCATATAGGTCATCCAGATCTAAATTTTGCTCTAGCAGCTTGGCTTTATGAACGGAGTTTATCTGCATAAGCCCTATATCAAAAGTGCCGTTTTTATTCTTATTGTATGCTTTGGCGTTAAAATTTGACTCCGTCTTCGCTATGCCCCACAATAATTCTGCCGGAATGTCATAGAACTTGCCATATTTAATGAAAAGTTTGTTATATGTCGTCGTAGCAAATGATGAAGTCGCAAAAATTATCGATGATAAAAAAATATAAAGCAGCTTCACAACTAATCCCCAAAAGAGCGCCCATCGTCGATTTTTTCTCTGTCTATCTCTTTTTCCTTACCAGAGCTAGCTTTGAATGGATGTATCTTCGAGATTTTTTTCATTACGGAGATTTGTGCTTTCTCCATATCGCTTAGTTTCCGTCTTTTGCCGACCAAAATACAATCGATAGTCTCTTTTATTTTAGTGGTATCGTGTCCCAAGCTTTTGTCAAAGACTACATCCTGCTCGAAAAATTTATCGCGACAAATAATCCTTAAATTCTTGATTTTATCTCCGTAAGTATCAGATAGCTTCTGAACGGTATCTCCCAGTTTTTCACAGCAAAGATCACTAAATTCGCGTGGAATTTTGCGTGGAGGAGGATTCTTTTTGGGGTTGCGATCGTATTGATTTCTTTCTGTTCGAAATCTATATTCTACTGCACTCATAGACAGATCTCTATCACAGGTAACGACGTATAGATTAACTTCATAACCTTTTTTAAGCGCTAGATCGATATACTCTTTCACCTTATCCGATTTTAGCGTTTTTTCTAAAATGACATTATAGCCGGCTTCAAAGGCCCTTTTCAATACCTTATCACCCACTTGTTTCATAAATTTATTCGTAAAATGCGAATATAACCCCTCGTCCTTGTCGTCTAAAGTATAAATTGCAGAGGCATTAGGATGATCTTTTCTAAAGTTATCATAATTTAAAAATAAACAGTTTTTGTTAAAGTCGTTCTTCAAGTTTTTAATAGTATCGCTTTTTCCTGCTCCGGGTTGTCCACCTACTATATCCAATTGGGGTCTTTCGACGCTTTCTAAGGAACTTGCGACTTCTTTCCAAAATTTATTAACGACTCGATTTATATCCTGCTCGCTAAATTGCGATAGTTTTTCTATATCCGTCAAGCTTTATCCTCTAATTTGATTTCCAATTTATCGGTAAGCCTATCCATTTCGGCCATCCAATAATCTAGAGTCTTATCTTTTTCCTCGAAAATTCTATCCGAAAGATTTTTTAATGCCAAATAATCTTTGTCTTGAGACAAATCCGAGCCGCCACTTTCCAATAAATCATAAATTTTAGAAAACATACAACTCGCACGACCTTCAACAATACTTATCGCAGCTTCGAACTCATTCCCATTCATGGTATAATCCCACTTCTTTTTGCCTTCAAACATCTTTTATTCCTTTCTTTGAAATTAATATATTATATCCTAAGATACCTTAATGTAACTTAATATACGTTAAATTATACCACATTAGCGCAATATACTAACGCTCTTGCTCTAAAGATCTGCTGCGGATTTTGGAGCGCTCTTGTTTCTCTTCAGAAATAGTAAATCCAGGCAAAGCAGCCTTTACCTTTTTTGAAACTATCTTTTGTGCCTTTTGTAGTTCCGCCTCGATCTCTTTAGAGGCGGCAAATCCAGGCAAAACACTTTTCGGTTTTTCTAAAACGGTTTGAACGAGATCATCTACTTTTTGATCTTTTTCGTTAGTAGCGGCATTAGGAGTAATTTTTATATTAAAATTTATAGTTTGAAATGTTTTTCTAAAATTGCTTAAAAATGCAGATAAGCTTTCATCGCCTATCGAATTTCCCAAGCTTTCCGTAATAGATATGCTATTGTTAAAAAAGCTATTTAGTTTATCGTACCCTTCGCCCCTTCTTTGTTTTGTGGGGTTTTTGTTGCCTATCTCTTCAATCTCTTCAACAAAATTTTCTTTTGCTGCTTTTGATGTTTGAGAACGCTTAAGGTCATTATTCGATAACGCTATTAGATTATCCAAGCCCTTATCAAAGCTTCCTTCACCTAATCTAACGCGCAATTTTTTCTCGCTTTTATCGTTATCCGTAAATACTAAATTTACAAATTCTTGTGAAAATTTATTGAGCTCTTTACACTGCTTGGCTATATGTTGATCAAGAGCTTTCATGGAGCCTAAAAATATCGCTTTATCGTCGCCTTTAAAATCAGTATTTAATCGGAAAATCTCGCCTATCCCTTTATTACGCTCATCTAATTCGAAAGAGGCAATTTTAAAGGCGCTAAAATCCTCCTTTTTTAAATTTGTTTTTTCTTCAGCTGTTTCTTTTATACTCATAGTAGATCCTTCGTTTTATATTGCACGTTATATTAAAGTAGTGTAAGATAACTTAAGTCATCTTACACTATGCCGAGGCATATTTATTGATTGCCAGAATCCAAAGGGGTTCCGCTTGCGTTTGGTTCCGCCTTAGGCTTACTATCAAGCATGATCATATCTGCAACATCCACGCAATGCTTAGATCTATTTGCCCCGTTGTTATCCGTCCAGGTTTCATATTTCAAATTTCCCGAGACGTAGATCTTCGACCCCTTTCTGAGATATTGATTAGCGACTTCCGCCATACGTCCCCAAAAAGTAATGTCAATAAAACAAGTCTCTTCGACTTTTTCCCCATTCGAGTTGGTATAACTCTTGTTAGAGGCAATACCGGTTTTCGCGCAAGCCGTACCGCTTGGTAGATACCTAAGCTCTATGTCCCTGGTTAAAAACCCAATGATTTTAGCTTCTGCTAACATTTTTACTCCTTGTAATAAAAGTGTGTTCATAGTTTTTTGTTTTGCAAATAATGGACTTTGGCCGCATCATCTTTCAAGTTCCCTTTCCTTACTTTGCTGCTTCTGTCTTTTCTTAAATTTTGGCGCAACCTTTTTAATTTTTGAGAAAAGCCGGCTTTTAGCCTTTTCCATTTCGCTATAATTTTGTTCGGACGCTCTTGCTTCGGCCAACATATCACCTGTTACGTTAAAACCTCTGCTGTCGTTTATGGCGAAAAAAGTATGTCTAATATGGCTATTTCCCTCTTCGTCCACAACTATCTCTTCACCTATTCGATCTTTATTCTTTAGGTAATAATCGATTATCTCTTTTTTATTACCTGAATATCGCTCAACATATCGATCGCCGCCTTCGCTTTCTAAAATGAGATCAATTTTATAAATTTCGTTCTCATCGAGATAGTACTTTTTGCTTTTTTTCTCGAGTTCGTCTCTTAAAACTGCCTCTTCATTAGTCATTTGTTTATCCTTTCAAAATTTTGGATTGCCCCTAGAGTCCGCAAAACATTTGAAGTTACAGCCGTTCTTGTACTCGGAACATCCGAACCAGGTATAGGGTTTGCCATCTTTTTTACTTTTATTCTTGTAGGAAATAAGGATACCTTTGCCGCACTTCGGGCATTTTATGGCAGATTTAGGTTGTGGCTTCGGCGTATTTTGCAAGACGGGTTTTCCTTTGTTATCAGCCAGGAAGCCCAAATCACAATTTTTATAGTTGCTGCAACCCCACCAGAATGCCCCCTTTTTACCTTTATTTTCGTGTCTGACGAGAAGGCTGCCACATTTTGGGCATTTAGGTGCATTGCTCATGAGCTTCGTTACGTCTACGCCGTTAAATTTAATTTTTGAAATTTCTTCGGCTATGATTTGGTTTATGCCCTGCAAAAATTCCTCACGACCCCTTCTTCCGGATATGATCTCTTTTTGTTCCTCAAACCAAAGCGCCGTCATATCGGGCTTTGTTAAAATTTGTGGTGCTAGAGCGAAAAAGTTTCTACCAAGTTCGGTGGAGACTATATTTTTGCCTTTTTCCGCTACAAAGCCTCTATCAAATAACTTTTTAATATGCTCCGATCGGGTAGCCGGCGTTCCTATCCCGCCATTTTCGCCTTTTTTATCTTTATCTTTTTCTTGTAGCAACTTCTTTATGCGTTCGTCTTTGACATATTTTGAGACGGCTGTCAAATCCTTAAGTAGCGTAGCCATAGTGTAATATGGTTTAGGCTTAGTCTGTTGCTTAGAGATTTTTACCTCTTTGCATATCGCTTCCCGCCCTTGTTCTAAGGCGGTAAGATCCATCGCCACCTCTTCTTCGGGCTTTATCTCATCATCCGCCTCATCTTTATCAAAGACCGTCTTATAGCCCTGTTTAATAACTTTTTTAGCGCTAGCGATAAATTTTTCGCCATCCACGGTGGCCTCCAAATCCGTTTGAATAAATTCTTGCGGCGGATAGAATATGGCCGTAAAACGTTTTGCGATGAGCTCATAAACGTTTTGTTCCTCCGGGCTAAGGTTTGTAACTTTTGTAGCCGTAGGAATGATTGCGTAGTGAGCCGTTATGTTTTTATCGTTAAAAGCACTCGATTTAATGCCGGGATCTGCCCCATTAGTAAGTTGAGCAAGCGAGGGTAGATTTTGTCCTACGTAATTTAAAATTTCAGAACATTGCTCGAATAGGTTTTCCGGTAGATATTGGCAATCGCTCCTGTTATAGGTTATTGCCTTATGCTTCTCGCGTAGGCTTTGCGTAATTTGTAGCGTTTTATCCGGCTTGTAGCCGAATTTTTTTGAACAGTCGGCTTGTAAAAGAAGCAAATTATATGGAAGCGGCGGGAACTCATTTCGTGTTTCATGCGTAGCTTTGGTAATTAAGCCGTTTTTGTTTTGCACCTTAGCTCCAATCGCATTTGCAAAGCCTTCATCGATGATTTTCTCATCGCTTTTGTATCGCATAGGAACAGTAAGTCCTTGCGTAGAAACGGCGGCGCTAATCGTATAATAAAAACTAGCCTTATGGTTCTCGTGTTCTACGTCTCTATTAACTATAAGGCCTAAGATAGGAGTTTGCACGCGCCCGACGCTTAAAACATCGTTATAGCCCTTTTCCTGCGCGATTTTAGTATAGGCTCGCGTTAAATTTATACCGACCAACCAATCTGCTTGAGCGCGTGAAAATCCGCACTCGCTTAGTCCTTTAAAATCGCTATTTGGACGGATATTTTTTAGTTGTGCGCGAATGCCCTTTTCCGTTAGATCTTGCAACATCAAGCGATAGATCTTCTTATCGGTTCCGGAGTAATTTAATATCTCATCGATTAAAATTTGCCCTTCTTCGTCTGCATCGCCGCAATTTATTATCTGTGTTATTTTATCGCTGTTAATCAGGGCGCAGATGATTTTTAACTGCTTTTTTGAGCCTTCGATAGGTTTATATTTGAATTCATCAATTTTAATAGGCAGGGCAGCAAAATCCCAACGTCTAAGGCTTTCATCATAATCCTCCGGCTTATATAGCTCTAAAATATGCCCAAAAGCCCACGTAACGACATCATTACCCTTTATAAAATAGCCGTCGCCTTTTTTTTGTGTGCCGTCTAAACTGGCGCCGATGGCTTTAGCCAGATCCGGCTTTTCCGCAATAAAAAGCCTCATTATATTACCTTTTAACACTGTAAATAGCCGCCTCTTAAGAGGCGGCGTATGACGGATTAAATTTCGCGCTCCATATCTTTGATACCACCTTTTGCTAAATCTACAAGCTTACTTTCGCCCTCTTTTTGTGTTCCGTCCTTGTCTACACTAATCGGAGCGATTGATTTAACTATGGTTCCTTGCTGTTTTATATAGCCGATTTCTACATTGGCAAATTTTTCTATCCCATCGATCAGCTGCATGAGCTTAGGGTATTTTTGCAACGTGCTATTATTATGAGCGCTTAGATTGTATGAAACCCCCTTGGCGCACATTGCGCCAAATTTATTTATGAGGCTGGTATCATTGTTTTTATCGAATGCATATCCACCCTCCCTTTTTGTTGCGTATAGAACTTGTGCGTCTTGCATTAGTTCCCCGGCCTTATTTCGAATTTCCGGTTGCAACTCTATTTTCATTTTATAATCTCTATAAGCTAACCCCCTTGAGCTAATCCTGGATTGCGACCAAAGATCGGCCTTAAGATAAACATCCTTATCGTTTTCGTCTTTTGCGTTTACGGTGATAGGAATTTTTGATTCCACTGCGCTTAAAAGAGCGTTAATCTGTGCTAGTTTCGACATCACGGATCTAGCGGTAGGCTTTACAGTCTTTCCCGCTTCATTCACATATTCCTCGTCTATCCCAAATCCCACTAGGGTTTTGTTTTTGTCAGGAAGCTCCGTTTTTGACACGAAAACCTTGCTAGTCTTGAACTCTTGATCATCGGCCATAGATTTTATAGGTGCCATTATTTTTTCCTTTCAAAGTTATTTCTGTTTTTTTAAGATTATCATCTTAGTATCGCCGTCATCTACAAATTTGGCGTCTGAATGGAACTCGAATACGAATTCGTTTCGTTTTTCTATCAGATCCACTCCGCCTAATCGTTGAATATCGGCTTTCATGCTTGTAAGCGTTTGGTTCTCAAAGTAGATAAACGCACCAAGACCTACCCCTGCTAATAAAAGCAAAACTAAAGCTATTGCTGCCCCTCTCACCCCCCAATTAATAAATTTTTTTGATCTTTCGATTGCTTCTTTTTGCTCGGTCAGTTTATTGTGGTATAGCTCCAGCTGCTCGTCTACGCCTTGTAGATGCTTTTGCTGGTTTTCGATAATATTTTTGCCGAAAATATCGTATTGAGAGGCGATATTTTCGAGCCTTTTTTCTATAGTATTATTAAAATTTTGAATCGTATTTAAATTTTCATTGAGCTCTTTTTCCTGGTTCTCAAACCTGGTTTTTAAATTTAACTTTTCGTAACTCTCTACGAAATCTTTAATATTGGCATAAACGCTTTTTATCAGTAAATTTTGATTGGTTAATTGCAAAAACTCCTTAGACGGAGCCTGTATAAAGAAGTTCATGATGGTATCAAAATAGTTTTTAATTGCGATATTGGTATCTTTTAGCGATTTTAGAACCGCGCATAGCTCCTCGTTATTTTTAAATCGCACCTGTAGGCCTTCGCAAATATTCTCTGATTCTTGCACTAAAAGTCTAAATTCGCCTACCGTTTTGCTATAATCTACGATATCGCGCCTATTTTCGCCACGCTCTATAACTATTCCGATTTTTTTGAATTGCGCTAATATCTTATCCGTTTCACCTTTTATATATGTTTTTAATTCGGGGGTTTCGGCCTGTAAAATAGGCATAGAGGCAAACAAATCGGGCTGCGTCTTTAATTTATCTTCACTTTCTTGTGGCCGAATATCATCCGTTTCGGCTAAATTTTGAATTATTTCGTTTTCTTCGTCGCTCATATCGTCCGGTAGCTCTTCTATGTCTTTGATCAATATGGGCTCGTCCATCCCCTCGGGGATGAACGGCTCTTGCTCTTGCGTCTGCATTACTGTAAAACCCAACAATCTTTTTTGATAGGCTCTTTGACGTAGTACCTAACTTTAGACTGATGATTTTTTAACTTATCGCCGCCGCCCAGCTCATCCTTCTCGATTATCATCTCGACTAGGCTAGGATTTTTGGCCTTCATCGCATCGTAGATATTTTTATCTACGAGTCTTAGGCTATATCCTCTGTTCCAATCCGCTATCGGCCAAAAACTTTGATCGCATACGTACTTCGGCCTTATGTTGGTGTAGGCCGAGCTTGCTAGAGCTGCGCAAGCACCCTCCAGTTTCGGACTTACCCTGGCAAATTTAGCCGTAATATTCTTCTGATTAAGATATTTGCCTTTATCGTTTGTATACTCGATATTGGAATTTAGGTTATTAACATCGCAAGGGTTGTTGAGATTGGTTAGAATTTCATCTCTTAGCTTCGTAAATTGCTCGTCTTTCTCCCCCTCTTGCCCCATCGGGCAAAGCTTTAAAAAGTTGTTTCTTGCCTTTAGCGTATTTTTCCACTTTTTAGCTTTAATGCTAAAATACCTATGCAGGCTAGGCTTACATTCGGCCGGCTTTTCGGAACTACTTAGGCACAAAATAGCTTCGCATGCGAGCCTCTTATCGCCCTGAAGCAACTCGAGTTGATCCGCTGCTTCGGCAAATGCAGAAACCGCCGAAAACATGCAACCGACTAAAAACAAATTTAGCTTTTTCATCTTTTATCCTTTCGTCTTTTTATGAAAAAAAAGCACGTTAACTGTCTCTTTTGAATGATTGACCATGTAGATAGGATGAAGCTCTATATCGGCCTCCACCCCGTTTCTCAAAAAATACTCTTTATATTGCCCGGTAATGTCGGAATTTCCTATAATGATCATTCTGTCTGCATTATGCGCCAGGTAAAATGCTTTTACGACATCATCGTCCGCAATAAATCTATCGCCCTGCTTATGGAAATACATATTGTAAGTCCAATCGACCTGCTTCAAAAAAGGATCTTTGGGCACGCTTTTAGAATGCTCCGCTATAAGCTCCTGATTTATCGTAACGGCTTCCGTTCCGTCTAAAACCACCGGCTCCGGCGGTTTGGAACAACCGCTTAATAAAACCAAACCGGCTATTAATGATATAACACCATTTTTCAAATTTACTCCTTTATGCAAATTCTTCATCATAATCTTCCTCTTCATCGTCATAAACAACTCCTTTTGCTTTATCTTCTTGGATAATTCTTTCAAAAGTTACCGCAATACGCGCATCGCGATCTTTTTTGTTTTGTTCCAAACTTTGCTCAGGGATCTCGATACTCGTTTCTCTTAGCTGTGCGGCAAGCTTATAATCATCTTCACTAGGCTGTTTTGATTTTCTTAACGTAGGCGAAATGCTTTTAAATTTATCGATGAAATACGGATCATTATAATAAAAGGCCTTTTTACATTTTATAAAGCGGCCGCCGCCCGCAATACGAATAAGCTCGTCTTCAAAAGGCATATCCATAAGCTCTTGCGGCAACATAAGGGCTCTGCTGGCGTCACTTTCGCTACCGCCGCCGCTTCCTTTACCGAATGATTTTGATCTGTTGCGAACAGTCTTGGTTCCAAGCGATTCACTTATGGCCTTCGCATCCTCTTGAGTATCCGGAGTAAAATAAATTCGACAAGCATGGTTTGATAGCAGGGTTTTTGCGCCATGTTGCCCATATCCATCGGGTTGGGCCATCTCTAGCTGCGAAGTGTTTTGATAGATCATAACGCTGCGCAGATTATACCCAGCTATAAATGCAATGGATTTGAGATAAATCGGCAGATACCCTATAGCAGAAAATTCATCCATAACTAACAATACTTTATATTTTAAATCTCGATTCGCTTGCGGTAGCTCCGTTGTATTGACGGTAAAAAGTTGTTGCCAAAAAGCATTTAAAATAGGTCTCGCAATAGGAAGATTGTTGGGCGTGACGCCTACATAAATCGTCATTTTCTTTTTGCGTAGATCTCTAAAATCAAAGTCGTTTCCGCTGGTAGCAAATCTCATATAATCTGATTGAAACATCTTAAGAGGGCCTTGAAAAGATTTTAAAACGCTATTTTTCATCTTACGTTCGGTTTCAACATAGGCTTTCATACGAATTCTTACCCTATCACTAATAAGGCCGCATTGTTCCAGAAATGTATAACTGCTATCAAGAGTATCAAGCTTGACACTGATGACCTCCCCGTCGCTACCTTCTTCCTCTATTTGAGTATCTAAACCTAAAATAGAGAATCTTAAAATATCGTAAAATGTCAGATCCAAATCAATTTTCTTCGAATTTAAAAAAGCGATCCCCAATCTTGTAGAGATAAGCTCTCCTAGTAGATAGGCGATACCGACAAATAGATCTTGAGATAGCTGCGACCACAGCGGATCGCCCGATACCGGAGGCGGAAAGAATATATTGGCAAGGCTATTTAACGTGTTATCGGCCTCGGGGGAATTTATATCAAAATAGGTCAAGGGGTTATAGCGATGAGTTTTACTAGAAAAAGGGTTGAATAGATAAACATCCTGGCCTAAAACCTCTTTGCGGTACCTGCTCGTAAAATCGAAGCACTCCTGTTTGATATCCTGCACGACGGCGCTTTGCTGCCAATCCATTAAATTTGGAATTACGACGCTGACGCCCTTTCCTCCTCGCGTAGCGGCGGCAAGGGATACGAATTGCTGGCCCGGGAAGCGAAGCAGCTTGCCATTGTATTTTCCGATTATGATCCCGTCGTTGCCGTAAAGTTTTCTTTTTGCAATATCGACAGAGGTAGCGAACCTAGCGTCTCCATATAATTTTTCTTTTTTAGGCAATAATAAAAGGATTGCTATAAAAGCTATGCAGATCATAAAGCTTATTGCAAGCGATTCATAAATTTTAGGATAGCCGTTTATTAACCCCTTAAAGGTAAAACTGGCGTTATAGTATTTGCTTAGCTTAAGGATCTTGCCATTTAAAGCTATATCTACTACTCCGGTTAGAAAGTAAGTGCCTATAAGCACGTAGATGGACAATAAAATGATCAGGGGCTTTGATAATTTCATAGCGCGTCTTCCTTAAAATTTCCATCTTTATCGCGCTTATAGAGCTTGCCGTCATGCAGCATCTCTACGATATGTCGCACCTTTTTGTCGGGTGTTAGATCTTCGCGCTTAAACACCACTACCGTATCGATTACGTCCTTTGCGATCTGCATAATCAGATCTTTGCCGGCGGCGCGAGCCTGTAAATTTTGCATGGCCATCATCACCAATCTATTAAAGCAACTAGCTACGCTTCCTGCGTGGCAGGAGGTCATGGTTCCGTTGTGGCCGCTAGATATAACATTAAGAAAATCATAAGTCTCGCCGCCCCTTAACTCGGCCAATATTATGCGGTTTGGCTTCATACGCAAGCATGCTTTTAGAAGCGTAGCCGAAGTTACGGCGTCTCCGTCTTTAGCATCACTGTCGTAAAACATCTGTTCTACGTCCTTGTGCTTCGTAAAGGTGATCTCGGAAGTATCTTCGATCGTTATAATACGCTCGCTAAGTGGTATGAAATCTATCAAAGTCTTCATAAAAGTAGTCTTACCGCTACCCGTTTCGCCGCAGATGACTAAATTTTTACCCTCTCTAACCGCCTCTTTTAATAGCTCTGCGGTATGTTGATCTAGGGCCTGATTGGCCACGTAATCATCGAGGCTATAATGCACTTTGCTAGGCTTTCTGATTACAATAGAGACCTGATTGTCCTTAACTACGGGCGGGATATTGATATGAACGCGCTCTCCGGTATGAAGTGTCGCATCAAGCATCGGCTCGGACTTATTTATATCCGTATTGTTGAATGCTCCTAAGGCCTTTGCAAAAGAGATCCCTTCATCATAACTAATAGATTTTTTCTCTTGCGTCCAATTTCCGAATATATCCTCACAAAAAAGCGTCCCATTGCCGTTTAGGCAAATTTCATTTATGGAGTCGTCCTTAAGATATTTTCCAAAAAGCTCGCTCGTAACGATGTCTAACATCTGCGATTTTGCTATAAACTCCTCTTCCTCTTGCTCCTTGCTTACCACTACTTCATGCTCTTGCGGAGAGGAGTGGGCGGCAGCGGTTTCTTCTATTGGCAGCACAGGGGCATCAGGCAGAAGCTCGGTCTCTTTTTTTTGCTCGTCAGAATCCGGAGTTGCGGCAATATCGGTATCGACTTCTTTTGCCGCGGTAAGACCGAATTCGGCCATGGTAGCATTTACGATAGCTCTAGCTTTTTCCGTTTCGTTAGCGTATTGCTCTTTTTCGCCCATTTTTTCTTACCCTGAGTTGATATACCTTGCTGAAATCGATATCTCTATTAACATAAACGCCTACCAGATCGCCCTGGTTTTTGTATAATGTAGGTTCTATATTGATGAATTTTTCAAGCGCGGTATTGGCCATTTGTTGAGTGGCTTCGCGAGTATTTTCCGTATAATCTCTGTTTTCGTTACTTCTGGTGCCGCTACCGCCATTTAGGCCTACATTTACGGCATCGTCTATTACGCTAAGCAGTATGGCCGCGCCAAATCTTTCAAGCCAATGGTGATCGACGTATCCCTCTATACCGCTACCGCCTAAAGAGTCGCTAGCGCCGCTATAAACCGGGATAATAACCCCGTTTGGCGTACGGATCTCTTGCCAAACTACGAAAATCCTATTTAGCCCGTCATTCATTTGGCCGCTATTGAAATATCCGGTAATATGCGAGCCTTTTTCGATCAAAAGGGTAACTCCGTTGGCAGAGTAAACGTCTTCGCTAACGGTACAAGCTACGCCGCCTTGGATACTCGATACTAAACGTGTATCCAGCGAGCAGCCTATATAGGTACCTTTAAGCAGAAGTAGGTTCGGATCGAATTTACTTTTCTTAGCGGCCTTCGCCTCAAAAGTACCTTCCGAATACCCCTCCTCCGTTATATCAAATTCCGTCTTTTTGACAAGTTTTCCTTTAGCGTCGAGCGTATACTCGCCGCTGCTTAACGGATCGGGCTCAGACTCGCTTTGATTGGCCTCGAAAGAGGGTTCGGAACTTGTAGGCACTAAAATAGCGCCGGAATTTTTATAAACTTTAGGCTTAATTTGGCTTCTAGCGGCGGCCGGAGCGAAGGGGCTTGAATTTTCGTTTGCCCCGGTGTTTTCATTGATAAAGTCGCGCACGCTAGTGGTATCGGTTGATTCGGGAAGCTTAGGTAGCTCTTTTATGTCTTGCTTATTATTGCTATATTGCAGATCGCCCTTTTGCACGTTAGTAGCGATAGTTTTTTTCTCGGTTTCGTCGCTTGAAAAGCCGTTTATAAAGCCGCTTAGCGCTCTAAAACCTAAAAATATAGCTATTACGACCGTCATAAATATTACGGCGTAAATTTGCATACGCCTGGTTTTAAACTGCTCGTCTTTGAGCTCCACCGCTTCGCGCTGTAGATCTTCGTTTTGAGTGTTGTGCTCTTCGCTCATTCTAAAATCTCCCTCTTTACGCTTTGTTTGGTAGTATCGTAAGTTCTATCGAGCGGATTTTTGCCATATCCTTGATTTACGATACCTACAAGCTTATTCCCGCTTCGAAGCAGTATCTTTTCGGCGGTTTTATGGATTACCAAAACATCATATCTGCCATTTTTGTTTTGATGGGTATTTAGTATGCTTTCTTTATTCGCCTCGTCAAAAAGAAATACACTAGGAATAGTCTTGGTGGAATTAAAGCCCAAATAGGTAAAAATACCGTCGTCATATGCGAAATCGGGCGCTATAGTATCGCTTCCTTTGTTTACGTGCATTACGAAATTCCAATTTCTAGGTACGTTTACCTTTTGAATTTCGTCATTTAGCGCGGCTTTTTCGGTCGCTTGTTGATCCGCTAAAATTTGAGCTATCTTCTTCGCCTCTTTCTCTCTTTTTATCTCGCTAGGATAAACAAAATCAACCTTATAATTCACGTTGGTTTTGGAGTTTTCTTCCTCCAGCTGCAGATCGAATACGTAAACGCGCTTTGTAGTCGTTACGATTAAATTCGTCTTCCAGTCTTCGGGATTTGGTTGAATGACGGAAGCCCCTTCAAATTCTACCGCTTCGCCGCTTTCGTCAAACATCGTTTGCTGTTCTTTCGCATCTACGGCATAAGGTTTCGCCTTTATAAAAAGAAAGTTATCTTTCTCGGCCAGATCCCAGCCGTTTGAAAAGCCGCTTGCGATATTTACTATGCGCTCGTCCTCGCTAAATTTTAGCATCGAAACGTAGCCGCTGCGAACCTTAATCAAAAATACGTCATCGGCGTTATAACTTGCGTAGGTTATTCTCTTGTCGAATTTTGACGATTTGGGTATTTCTAGAGCGCCTAAACTAAGCGCTAATGCCAATAAAACTAACGCGGGTAAAATTTTCATATGCTTCCTTATCTAATTATTTCATCGTCTATTCGGTAGGCCGTGACTTTAAAACCCAATGGATTTTTAAGCCGCTCCTCTTCGCTTTGCGGGTTATCTGGGTAGTAATCATAGCTTAACGTAACTATTTTGGCTGCGGTACCTAAAATTTGAGGCTGAGCTCCAGTTTTTCTCGTCGTCGCATCAAAACGGATAGTAGCCGTCTTGGCGCCAGCGCTCTCGCCCAAAACTACGCTCTTAATATCGATAGAGACCTCATTATCGTTCTTTAAAGCTTCTTGGCGCGCACTCTTACCCTCGTAAATTTTACGATAAAGCTCCGCGATCTCCGGCGTAGATAGCATCTGCACTAGCAAATAATCCTGGTTTAGGATATTGTAATAATACCCCTCTCTAGCTTTTACGTATTGAGAGATGAAGTATTTATCCAGCGCTTCGTTTTGAGTGAGATCCTCTGTCTTTACAGTCGTAATGATATCCACCATTCCGGCATTATCTACCCTAATCACATAAGGCTCTACGGTCTTTAGGGGGGTTAGCATTATAACCGCGGCGACTGCAATAATAGCTATAGCCGCAAATATAAAAGCTACCGTCCAGGCGCGCCTGTTAGATTTTTCTACCAGGTATCGTATAGAGGCTTCATAGCTTATTGCCGAGGCTTCATCATTGTTTTCAATCTTAGGGTTTTTCACAAATATTTACCTTTTTTTTTAAATTACCAATTTATTTACGTCTGAGCTGTTGTTTACGGGCTGCCATTCGTCGCTATCGAACAACTCGCTCCATTTCTTATTGTTTTTTACCTCGGCCCTATTAGCTCTATCCTGAGAACTAAAAAAAGCTTCGTTACCTTTTAAATTCGCATTCTTGCGGTTGGCGCAACCGCAAAGAAGCAAGCCGGCTAGTATCAAGACTGCGTAAAATTTAAGAGTTTTGAGCATAGTTTATCCTTCTGATCGCTTTTTTCATTTTCTGCCTATTAGTTTGCCGATACCTTTTTTAGCAGCTTTAGCACCTTTGATACCTGCGGAACCCACACCGATAGCACCTCTTGCTGCCCCGAGAGTTCCCCTAGCACCCAATATAGCGCTGCCACCGGCGACACCTACGGCACTACCGGCAAGTCCCATAGCGCGGCCAAAAGAGGAGTTGGTTGCAGATTCAAACGAAACCGCAGAGAGTTTTTCCGCAAGCGATACAGCAAGAGAACAAACCGCATTCGTCAGAATACCAAAAATAATACATAGCCCCGTGGCAGCAAAGGGATCAACTTGAATTGGAACATTATCCACTAATTTAGTTAGTTCTTCAAGAACGCTTCTTTCCCAATTTAAAACAAAACTAGTCAATAGGGAAAATAAAAGAAGTGTTATGAGATTTCCTATTATCATTTGCAACCATTGTTTAAAAACATTTTTGGTCATTCCGAAAATTAAAAAATAAAATGCTAGCGGTGTTAAGATCGACAAAATAAAAAAGGAAACCCAGTTGACAACTATAATTTTTAAATAGGGGAATGCTCCGATAAAAAATCCCAAAAAGATAAAAAAAACGCAAAAATACATTAAAAATCCATATAACACATTAGAGTTTTCAGCACTTGCCGAAACAAATGTTGCCAAAGTTCCAATATTTGATGCAATCGACCCAAGCTGCATAAAAGGATCAAAAGCACCAAAGGATGTCCCCCTTGTATATGCTCTTATTTCTTTCATGGCCTCAACTACGGTAGAAACCCAATCGGATGCATTTAAGGCAAGCAATATAAAGATAAATTTGACAAAAGCAATCCATAAAAACCCGCCAATAGTTTGTTCGCCCTTGCCATATAGCATTTTGTAGGTCTCAAACATAAGCCACAAAGACAAATATACAGCCAATAAATTCCCTGTACCGGATACAAGTTTTTCCAAATCGTCTATAACGCGATCTTGCTTATCTCCAAAAAAATTAGTTAATTTATTACCAATTTTAATAATAATATCATATAAACTCGATCCAGTTTGGGTCAAACTAGCTTGATCGGCCATTTCAAAATCCTTTTACTTATTCAATACTTAGTTTTTTATTGAACCTATTTCTAAAAATTTCATCATTCTTTTTTACCATTATTTCTTTTTGTCTATTCATATTTGCTAAAGCCAGCTCTATTTGAGTCTTCTCTGCCTGAATTTGAGCCGTAATCAAAGCTATAGAGTTGGCATAATCCGCAGACGACTTGATATCGCTACTATTTGCGGTGCTCTTCATCTGCTTGGCAATCCTATTGAGTTGATCCGAGTAAGTAGAAATTCTAGCGCTGCTGCTTTCTATAGCGATGGTATCCTTAAATACCTGCCTGGATTGGCTTACACACAAATTCTTTTCAACGGCATCTCGAATATCTCCGCACGGATCAGTCTTAAAGTATTTTTTAAAGAGCTTATCCGCTTGCTTATCGAGCTTCGAAACATTAGAAAAATCCTCGCCGATACTATCTATTGAGGTACCGAGATCCTTTGCGTTTTTATATATATCCTGAATCTCATTGATGAAATTTATAGCATCTCTTGCGCCGGTTTTAGTGGCTATATCGTCCGAATAGGCCTTTAACTCTGCCTTATAGTGCGACGTGGTATCTACCCAACGCTTCGCTTCCTTGGCAAATTCCATTGCCTGCTGTATAGTTTGGTTGGTTATTTGTGCATTTGCGGCTCCGTCGGCAACAGGAATTCCCGTTGCAAACATATTAGCGCATAGCGCTGCCGAGACAATAAAGCCTGATACCATTTTACCGATTGAAACTCTCATTTCTTACTCCTTAAATTTTAGTTACTTCCTAAAGAGCGGCATGCCGCCCTCACAGCGTGCTTATGATCTTTCATAGATAGCTTTGATGGCCTCAAACCTACCTTTGTAATCCAAATTCGGATCATCATTAATCTCTTCGATCTTTTCTACATAGGCGCTACCCGTCGATAAAATTTTAAGATAGGTTTTACCTATAGAGCTTAGATCGATCGATGCGATAGCTCGTTCACCAACCCCTTTTTTAATGATAAATCGATATAGAGTAGGACTGGTAGTCTTTACAAACGCAAATTCTTCTTCCGTAACGCTTAGTTTTTCATAATCATCAAAAGAAGCTTTAGGATTTGAGAGCAATAATACGGTTTCGCTTTGCTCTACTATTCCTGCCGCATATTTAGACTTGGCCAGATCCTCAACAGATTGCGTACCCAACACCAAAAGGCCGTTTTGTTTACGAATGGTCTTTTCTTTATTGTAAACCTCTTTGGCCACAGTCTCGTTTTTGATCCAGCTCCAGGCCTCGTCTACAAAAAGAACAAAGCGACGGCCGTCTGTTAAATCCAGTATTCGCCATAGCATGTAATAGGCTACAAAGGAGTTGATCTCGTCATCCTTTAATAGATTCGTTCCGTCGATCCCGTAAAGTATGGTGCTGTCATCGTTAAAATTTAACTCGTCGTATTCGTTGTCGAATACCCAATCGTATTCCCCGCCTCTAGCCCAAGCTTTAAGAATAGACTTTACGGAGTTTGTATCGCTGCTGCTCTCGGTCAAGCTTTGGAGCATAAGCGACATACCGTAACGCCTCTTTTTTGGATCGGGTATCCGGTCTAATACGCTATCGATCGCGATGAATAAATTTTCCTCCTCCATAGTGGTAAGAGTTTTACCGGTTCTTGTGGCCAGCATCTTCATCAACACTTTCAATCTTCGTCTATTTTCAGGCGTAGCCTCGCACATAAACGGATTAAATCCCGTAGATCGTCCGGCATTGATTGTAATATATTTTCCACCTGCGCAGATGATATTTCCCATCGCTCCTTTATCTTTATCGAGATAGACGAAAAACGCCTTTTTACGATTATCTGGAATATCGTTAGGAAATGTGCTTTTATTGTTAAATTTATGAAGTTGATCCAGCAAGAAATTCATAAGCACCGTCTTACCACCGCTTGATTGACCAAGAACGAGCGTATTGCCGAGTAAAAAATCTCCGAAAGTACTGCGATCATAATCGGTTTGATGGAAATTCATATAAAAAGGCTGCTTATTCGGCGTCTTAAAGATAGTGATAGCCTCGCCCCATTGATTTCCGTTACGTTTGCCTACAGGAAAATTATGAAAAGCTATCAAGCTGGCATAATTCGCCGAGGATATGGTATGAATTCTAGGCCTTATACCGAAATTAGCAGGAAATTGCGCAAAACATGTTGCAGGAAGCGCAATGCTAGCCTCTTGGCAGATAAAACCCTGCTCGTTAAGACGAGTAGAGATCAAATTTGCATCTTTAGCAATTTTATCCTTATCATCATTCAATACAAGTAACGAAAAATGATAGTCTCCAAATATTATCTCGCCGCTGGAAAGCTCGTCCCTGGCTAGCGCTAGATCCTCTATTTGACTTATGGCGTCGTCCTCGGCCGTGATAAGCCTTTTTTCTTGGAGCTTGATCTTAGCGCCGGCAAGCTTTTTATTGATTGGAACAAAACTTTGAGTGATGATATAATTGACGTCCTCATACATCAATTTATCGATAATCCCGGTAGAACTTACGCTAGGAAAGTCTTTGATTTCTATGGCTTTGGCAAAAGTGGATTCCCCGGTATTGTGCTTTAGCTGGATCGTATGGGCGGAAAATATCACTTCGTTTAAATTTCCGCTGATATACGAATAGATAGGGGCTTTTGGAACTCTAACAGGATGAAATTTGCCGCTTATCAAAAAATTATAAAACTCGAGCTGCGATGAAAATTTAGCCCCGTCTTTCTCGTATGTAGTTAGACGAGTAGGCTTAAAAGCGCCCAGGCGCTGGTCTATGTTTTGGCAGATACGACGAAAGCTCGATATAACGGCATTTAATTGTTTGATTTTGTCTTCTAGTTTGGCGCCCCTTAGCGTTACCTTATCCGCCCTTACGATCGGCGAATAGATTACCGTAATGAAAAGCTTATTTTGCTTTAAACTATTGCCCTTAAAGCTCTCGTAATATTTGTCGTTTAGACTTTGTAAAAACTCATTGTCAAATTTGCTATCAAAGCGCTCAGATATATTCATCCTGCAGTTGTGAAAGTAAAACGATACGTTTTCCTCCGCAAACTGCTGAAAGAAATTGTTTAGATTATCCTTGTTTACGCCTATGTCTATTTCATTTTCAAGCTCAAACGGCACGCCGGAAACTTGCCAGGTAGCCATAAAATCAAAATCCTTGGTAATTACTATATCCTTTACCAAGGTCTGATATGGAAGGTATCTGCCGATATGCGGAATTTGATTTAGCCCGTTGAGCGGAGTAAGCTTAGGATAGCCGAAATTTACAAGGTTTTTATTTTTCTCATAGGCACTGGCATTATAAGCTTTTGCTCCGTAAAACGCCCTACTCAAAGGATTGGAAAAGAATCTAATTTTAAGCATGATAAGCCTAAAGGCGTTATCATCTTTTTTGGTCACCTCTTTCATAACCCAAATTATGACCGGGATAAAAATCAGCAAATAGCGATTTGTAGCAAAAAAGATTAGCGTCAGAGGCACTACGGTAAAAATAAGAGGCAATATAGGTACGCCCGCAATAGTTGCGGGTCTGGTCATCGCCTTATAGACGAGCTCCTCGTTCATATTCTACCTTTTATTTGTGCATAAAGTAGTTGACGATCTCCGTAATTGAAATGAGTGCTATAAGTGCTATTGCGGGCTTTGAGAACTCTTGTTTCCAATCTGCACCGCCCGAAGCTACTTTGATAGTCGCAAAAATAGCCCATACCGCGATTGCAACGCCGCCGAAGGTATAAGCCCACGTTCTAACTTCTGTTAGAGCGCTAGTTGCTTTATTAAGACCTCCGATAGCAAATGCACTATCCGGAATTACGGAAAAAAGTAAAGCTATCAAAAATAGCTTAACCATCTGAGACGATAGTTTACTAGCGCTCTCGTTAGTAAACACTCTTGAAAAGCCTAAGCGCATTTAGACTCCTTTTTTAGAAGTAAAGTGTAAATTTTAATTTACCTTATAATTTTAATACAAAGTAAATTAAAATGAACTTAAGTGTATGAGATAAGAGAAATTTTAATATTGAAATAATATTAAATTATTTTATGAATACTTATTTTATATTCTTTAATCTGGTATTACCAGACGATTCTTGAATCTGCTCAAGAAAACAGCGTCGTGAGCATGCCTTAAATTAACAGCTTCGACACTATTTTCATCGGCCGGAACTTTCTCTTTATATTTTTCTATGATAGCCTTAGCTTCGTCTAAATGGTTCTTATAGTACTCAACCGAATACGCCATACTCTTTTCCTCTACGACAGTTTTGGCATTCACGCAATTTTTATAAGAGTTGCTTCCGTCTTTTAAAGTATTGAAATCACACTTTGCTAAAACCTCTTTGGCTTCGTCAAGATGAGCGTCGTAATATTCTTTAGTTTTTACCTCGGTATCATCGCCGCAACCTACTAATAAAACAGCCAATGTAAGTGCACCTAGAAGCGTTTTAGTGTTTTTCATTTCATTCTCCTTGTTTGAAATTTATCGATATTTTACTATCCGTTTACTTTAAAAAATTTGAAGCACTATAACCTACTTTACCTTAATATAACTTAAACTAATGTGCTTTACGTTACATTAAGATATTTTACATCTTTATTATTGAAAATTTTATACCTCTCATCCACATATGAGTTTTGATATAAGCATCTATTTCGTCGTTTATTCCTAAAAATGCTTTTTGAAAAACCCTTTTTTCGTATCCATATATAGTTAGCTCGCCGCTTGCCTTCTTATCAAAATAAATATCCTCATAGTGTGGGTATTCCATAAGCGCATACGATTTTTCTTTTAAAAAGTTTTCAATTTTTTCTACTATCGACTTGTCTTTAACGAAAATTTTATCAAAGTTATTATAGAAGCCCATTCTATCGCTAACGGCTATGATAACTCGTATTTCTTCTTCATTACAACGCTCGTTCTCTTTAGTTTTTATATACTCGCTATCTCTTATTGTCATCCCATATTCCTCGCAGTTCGTAAAATCTATCTCTTGCATCTATATTCCTAAATATTTCTCTCTAAGAAAGTCGGCGAGCTCTTTTGAAATTTCTCCGCCATGCTGCGAGGCGTTTATAAAGCCGTAAAGCTCGCCCCAATAAATATCCAAATGTAAGGTATCATTTTTAGACTCACATTCCAACAGATCCCTTATTCTTTCCTGAATATCAAGAGGCAATGTTCGTTCATCTAGAACCGGCTTTTCCAAAATTCACCCTTTCTTTTTAGTTGATGCTTAAAAGTAATTTTATCTTGCTTTACCTTAATATAAGATAATGTAAGATATATTAAGTTACTTTACACTTTCATCCCTTAAAAACTTTTCAAACTGTTCATAACAATCAAAAAATTGTTTATCCATAAACTCGCCGCCATTTTGAACTCTGCTGTCCTGGATCGAAAATATTACCATGAACTTTTCGTCCTTTTCATCAAATTTTACGCTCTTGACCCGGTAATTGTAAAATCCTCTTCTAAAAGCGAAACCTACGGAGCCCAGAACCCTCTCTTTCATAAATTTTCGCTGCTTTATGATCCCGATTTCTTTCATGATGCGTTCATATCCCCCATTTGAAAACAGCAGCCTAATCACTTTAGCAAATCTTCTACTAGGAAGAAATTCTCTAAAATTATTCTCCCTGTCTACAAATTTGCCCGTGCTAGTGATGACTATATCGCAGCTCTCCTCTTCTAAACCTAAAATTTTAGCTATTTTCGTTTTGTCTTGGCCGAAAAATAAAGATCTGTTGGCATAGTATTTTCTTAACTCTTGCATAAATTTTAGATAGCTCTCATACTCTGCTATCTTTTTTACCTTGTAGTGCACTTCGCTGGTTAGCTTCTCTTTATCAAAGATCTCAACCTCCGGTGCGCCGTTAAGCTCAAGGAATTTATTACTTTCACTAAACGAGCGCAGCGCTAGTTCCATATCGGTTTCGCTCCTGGTTTTAAATTTTTCCACAAAATCAGACGCAAACCCTTTAAACGCTATTCGCATATCTTTTGAAAAAATTTCGACATCCTCGAAGTTTAAAACGCCTTTTAGCTCGGGCAGAACGATTTTATTAAACATTATGCTTTTCGTTAGGAATTTTTTAAAGCCATCCGGTAGCTCTTTTTTTTCAAGATCAAATTCAAATATGGCCGAAAGCTCTTTGACGTCTAGTTCTATGCGCTCAATATAAAAATCATTGCTTGAGGCGGAATTTGCAAAATTTTGAATATGGCTAATGATATGCTCGTAAAAATGTAGCGAATATTTGCTATTGAAGGCGTTTATACTTTGAATTTCTAACAAAGTGTAATCGGATCTTTTAAGCCCGGCAGTTACAAATTCGCGCGTAAAACCAACTTTAGCCATTCCATCCTTTCCTATAGTGGGTGTTAGAATAAAATTTATAACTTTGAAAGAGATCCATTTGCCGGTAAATTCATCCTGATAGTCGCGCAAAACGTATTGAATTTGGGATAATTTTTGTAATGATTTCTCAAAACGCTTTCGCCAATTTGGATCATCGTTGGGATAAAAAAGCTTAAAATTTAAGGAGTCAAATTCCGTGATAATATAATCTGTCGTAGGAGCGACGTCGCTTGTCTTAATCAGCCAACGAAGCATCTTTATCAAAAAATTTATTACCTTTAGATCGTAAACGCTTAATTTCTTAATGTTACTTTCCGAAGGCATTCCCAATATTAGCGGGTTGGCTTTTCTGATATGGGTATTTTTATCGTTATTATCCATAGGCTCCTACCTGCCGTTATTTCTGTTATTTTATTTAAATTTCATTAAATCTTTAATTAACGATCATAATTTTATTATAGAGATCATTAATAGAAACTTAAGTTTTCATAAAATTATATATTTTTTAATATTAATTCAATATTAAAAAATAAAATATCTAATGCCCTTGATTTTTAGAGTTTCGGGGGTGTTTTCGGGGGTTAGAGGTGAGCCC
>CALCKS010000032.1 GCA_937965895.1 uncultured Campylobacter sp. | reverse complement strand
CAAAAAATAAAAATATTGACTTTCTTGCAGACGCGCGCGATTTGTTCTAGCGTAGCCTCTACGTCAAAGCCTTGCGAGATCTTGTCTAGCGCGCCGTTTTCGTATACGGGGCGTTTGCCCAGTCCCCCGCCTTTTGTAGCTATCTCATATGGCGGATCGGTCACTACCAAATCAACGCAGTTGCCAGGCATTGAGCGCATAAACTCCAAGCAGTCGGCGTTGTAAAATTTATTTAGCTCTATCAAAACAAACTCCCTTGCTCGCCTTTTATTCTTAGCTCGCCCTCGCTTAGCCTTTTGCACTCCCTGCCGCCTGCGACGAGTATCACGACTTCGCCGCTTTCAAAATCGATTAAAAGCACGTCGTAAAAATTGCCTCTATCGTTTGGTTTGAATTCTAGTTTCATACCGCTAGCTCCTCGTTAAAATAAACCGCTTGCGGCTCTTTTTTGTAAAAATCGGGGATATTCACTTTAAAAAGTCGCTCGCCTATCCTGTCTTTTGCCATTTCAAATTCTCTTTTTACGACTTCTTTACGGTCGTTCGTAGTGGCTTTTAAATAAATTATCATATCGCTATCATAAACTTGATCGCCGCTGCCTTTTAGGCTGTTTCTGCCGGCTTTCAAGTCCGCCTCGCTGATTTGGTTGATTAGGATTACGATCACGCCTAGCGTGCGCGTTAGCTCGCTTAGTTTGCTTGAAATTTCGTTGTTTTTCTCGTATTCGCTAGCTTTCTCGTTGCTCACTCTGATTTTCATACGGCTGTCGATTGCAAATATCTTGTAGCCTTTTTTCGATAGTTTGCGTATCCTCGCGGCGATCTTGTCTATTTGCGCGCCGTCTTGATAGATTTGGATATTTTGTAGCACGTCCCAGCTAGCAAATTTAAACTTTCTGATTAGGATTTTTTCGTACATTTCGTAGCTAAAGAAGCATACTTTTTCGCTCTGCGCCATTGATTTTAGAAGCTCTAACGTAAAAGTAGTCTTGCCCGCAAAGCTACCGCCCGCTATGTTGATAAAGCTGCCCTCGGCTAGTCCTGCGCCCTCTAGCTCAATATCTAGCCACCGCAAGCCCGTAGGGTAGAATTTTAAATCCCTGTTTTTTTCTACACGCTTGACGAACTCGCCCATATTTTCGCCCTCGTCGTTGCCGTCGTCTAGGTCGTTTATCTTGCCTAGGGCTTTGCCCAGCATTTCGTAGGCATTCTCCATTTCCTCTTGGGTTAGCTCGGCTTTGTTAGAAAGGTCGGTTTTGCTTAGCTTTTTTTGCGT
>CALCKS010000031.1 GCA_937965895.1 uncultured Campylobacter sp. | reverse complement strand
ATTACGAAGTCGCTCCCTTCCCCCTTAACAATCCCCCAACCCCTACGACGTGAGATGTGGCGACACTGCTTTGCTGACGCAAAGCGTCGCGAGTTTCGTAAATTTTGATGGAGTTAAATTTATAAATTTGAGCTCAAATTTGAACGCAAATCGATAAGCGGATGTATTTTGCGATGAATTTAAATGTTGCGACGGAAATTTTGAGCAAGACTAGACAAATAGTCTGTCGCAGCTCAAAATTTTCTAGCTCATTTAAAGGCGCGCAAAAGACAACGCGCTATTTCGGCGTTCTGTTCGTCTCGCCTACATACAACTGTCTTGGACGGACTATCTTGATACTCTCCTGCTCTTTTAGCTCTATCCACTGACTGATCCAGCCCGGGATCCTACCGATGACGAAGATGACCGCAAACATATCGTTTGGTATGCCAAGGGCTTTTAAAATCAGTCCCGAGTAAAAATCGACGTTTGGGTAGAGGTTGCGCGAGATGAAATACTCGTCGTTTAGCGCGATCTCCTCGATCTTTTTGGCGATTTTTAGAAGCTCGGTGTTTATGCCGATCTCGTCAAACAGCTTATCGCACATAGATTTTAGCACCTTGGCGCGCGGATCGAAGTTTTTATACACGCGGTGGCCAAACCCCATCAGCCTAAACGGATCGTTTTTGTCCTTGGCGCGGGCGATGTATTTATCGACGTTTTCTACCGAGCCGATCTGCTCTAACTGGCGGATGACGCCTTCGTTTGCGCCGCCGTGAGCCCAGCCCCATAGCGCTCCGATACCCGCGGCGATACACGCATACGGGTGCGCGTGCGTCGAGCCTACGGTGCGAACGGTCGTCGTGGATGCGTTTTGCTCGTGGTCGGCGTGCAGCATAAAGACCGTATCAAGCGCCTTGACCTCGATAGGTTTTAGATCCACGTGCTCGTACGGATAGGCTCTCATCATGTAGAGGAAATTTTCCGTAAAGCCGCGGTCTAAATTTGGATAAATGATCGGCAGGCCGCGCGAAAATCTATAAGAAAACGCCGCAATAGTCGGGATTTTGGCGATTATTCGCATCGCCATCTCGTGGTACTCCTCGGGCTTATCCATGTTTAGGTGATCAAAGTAAAACGCAGAAAGCGCCGAGACTGCCGCCTGCAAGATCGCCATCGGATGCGCCTTATCCGGGAAAGCGTCGAAAATTTTCATCATGCCCTCGTGGATGAAGCTGCGCTTTTTAAGCTCGAGTTTAAATTCGTCGTATTGCTTTTTATTCGGCAGTTCTTTATTTAGCAGCAGATACGCCACGTCGATGAAGGTTTTGTTCTCCGCTAGATACGCGATGTCGTAGCCGCGGTACATCAGCTCGCCTTTTAGCCCGTCGATATAAGTGATGCTAGAGCGGCACATCGCCGTAGAGGTGTAGCCGCGGTCAAACGTAAACATCCCCGTATCGCTAAAAAAGGTCGAGATGTCGATGACATCGGGCCCCATGGTGCCATGAAGTATCGGAAAGTCGTAGCTTTTGCCGTTTCTGTTGTCGGTTAACGTAACCGTATCGCTCATTTTGGCTCCTTTTGCAAATTTTTATTTTCGTAGCTCATTAGAATTTTGATACAAATCGTGACTATTATAGCCTGAGTTAGGCTTGCTAGTATGAAAGAGAAGTAAAAATTTTCATTTATGCCGCCTGATTTGTAGGCTATGGTAGCAACGGCGATGAGAAGCGTCAGCGGCATCGAGTGCGATAGTGCGAAAAGGACGGTGTTTTTTAGCCCAAGGATATTTAAAAACACCGTGCTAGCCGCTAGTCTAAAGCCTATCATGACGCCCGTTATCAGCGCCGCATCGCGCACGACTCCGTCTATCATAAAGGCGTTAAGCTTAAACGTCGAGCCGATATGCACGAAAAATGTCGGCACCAAAAAGCCGAAGCCAAAGCTAGCAAGCTTGTGCGGCAGGTCTTTTTTGTGATCGAAAAATGTCGCGATAAAGGTCCCCGCCACAAACGCGCCGAAAGCTATCTCTAAATTTAAATAAAGCATAAGCGCGATGATGCCAAAAAACAGCGCCATACACAGGCGGATGTCTTTTTCGGAGTTGTCGTAGTGGGGCATCAGGATGACGCGTAGCTGCGGATACCACCAAAACAGCACGTTTAGCGTCTTGTACCCGATCGCCGCCGCGGCTAAAAATCCGCTCAAATATATGATCGAAAACGCCAGCTCGCTACCCGCGCCAAATTTCATATACGCGCCGACGAAGGTTAGTAGCGTGATGCTCACGACCTCGCCGATCGAGCCGATGAGCATGCCGATATTTAGCCACGCCTCGTTTTTGCCGTACTCCTTAAACAGCGTAAATATCATACCCACGGCCATCAGCGGCATGATGAGGATAAAAAGGCGGTTTAGATCAAACGAAAACGTCAGCAGCGCCGAGAGTAGGTAGAGTATCGCCAGATAGACGACGCCCGTTTTTAGGATCTTTTTATCTATCGTGAAAAATAGCTTGAGATCGACCTCCGTGCCCGCTAAAAACATGAGGTAGAAAAAGCCGACTTCGCTCACGATTTTAAACATATCGTTGTGCCCGATAAAGCCCAAATACCCGGCTACCGAACCCAAAATAATCTCCACGGGCGCGATAGGGATGCGTAAAATTTTAGAAAAATACGGCGACGTAAAGATGATAAAAGCTAGCGCGATGAGGATATTTAGCCCGTTTGCCTGCAAGAAAGTCCTTTGTAAATGGGGGATTATAGCCTAAGGTTTTTTATTCTTTGATAAATTTGACCCGCTTGGGCTTGTCTCGCGAGCGCTTTTTGCGGATTTCGTTAAAATTTGACTCGATAGGCTATATGCCTTATCTTCGTCAAATTTTAACTTCAAAACCCCAAAAATCATCTCACGATACTTCGCCTTATCGTTTTACGTTCAAATTTGAAGTCAAATTTTACTCGCCAAGACCCGCACCGCAAAATCGATAAATTTAAATTTGCGACGCTTTGCGTCAGCAAAGCAGTGTCGCCACACCTCTCACGTGCAGTGGGGTTGGTGGGGTTTCTGCGTCGCTGCGCTAGCAGCTGCAAGCAGACGGGGGCGGGTCTGCCTTCGGCAGTTGCGAGTGCGTAGCACGACGCAAAGGAAAAGGGCGCTCTATTTCGCTTCGCTCGTAGCTGCAAGCAGACCGTAAGTAGAAAGCCCTTCCGCCACCCAAGAAAAAGAAAAACTAAAAAAATTTGGAGAATCTTAAATTTAACAAAACCAAATTTAGCACTTTAAAGGTACTGAGCTAGGTGCATAAAATTTAGATTTTCAGCGAATAACGGTGCCTAGATAACAAAACCCGAGGCAAACAGAAACGCTAAAAAACGCGTTTAAAAATGCGGCTAAATTTTGTCCCGAGCTAAAAAGGCGCACCGTCTCATAGCTAAACGTCGAAAACGTCGTAAAACCGCCGAGCGCGCCGACGACTAGAAATAGCCTTAAATTTTCGCTCAAATTTAATGAGAGTAGTACGCCGATCAAAAAGCTACCAAGAGCATTGACGCAAAGAGTAGCAAGCGGAAAATCGGGGCAAAATTTAGCGACCGCGCCGCTTAAAACAGCTCTACAAACCGACCCCAAAAATCCGCCGCACCCGATTAAGAGCAAATTTTGCATCAGTGGCAAAGCGTCGCGAAGCTAAATCCGCGCGCTTTAAACTCGGCGATATCGCGGCTGGCGACCTCGCCCTTGGTCGTGAGGTAGTCGCCGATGACGACGGCGGAGACGCCGTGATCAAAGATTTCATATTGGCGTTCGCCTAAAATTTTCTCGCGACCGCCTGCTATCATAACGCGAGCGTTAGGCAGTGCGCGGACGGTGTCGTCGATGATCCGTAGGGCTTCGTCCGCTCCCATAGGCGGCCGTTTGACGCGTAGCGCGTCATTTTGGATAAAGAAATTTATCGGGCTAGAAAACGGATCAAGCTTCGCAAGGCTAGCTTGCAAGCTCGCGCGATCGGCCTCGCTCTCGCCAAGCCCGTAAATGCCGCCCGTGCAAAGCATTAGCCCCGCTTCTTTGGCGTCGATGTTGGTCTGCCAGCGCTCGTCCCAGCTATGCGTCGAGCAAATTTGCGGGAAAAACTCGCGCGAGGTCTCAAGGTTGTGATTGTAGCTAAACACGCCCGCACTTTTTAGCTCTTTTAGCTGCGGCAGCGTCGCCATGCCGTTGCAAGCGATCAGCATGAGGTTTGGGACTTCTTTATTTACGGCGCGCGCGAGGCGGGCGATCTCCTCGGTCTTTTTGTCCGTGAGCCTTGCGCCGCTGGTGACGAGGCAAAAGCCTAGCGCATGGTTGGCTGCCGCGATCTTAGCCTCGGCGACTACTTGCTGGGCGGATTTGATTTTGTATTTTTCGATATCGGCGTTTATACCTGCGCTTTGCGTACAGTAGCCGCAGTCCTCGGAGCAGTTGCCGGAGCTGACCGAACAGATGGCGCATAACATAATAGTTTTCATTAATTATTCCTTTTTTTGTTGAAGGCTTGTCTTTTGAGCGTCTTTGAATGAGTTTGAAATTTTCGCCCTGCGGCAGACTATCTGTCTAGCCTTGGGACGAAAATTTCCGCACAACATTCAAATCCATCTCAAAATACTTCACCTTGTAAATTTGGCGGTCAAATTTACAAATTATAGATTAGTTTCAAATTTGAGCGAAAATCGATAAGGCGACGTATTTTTGCGTTTAGACGAGGCGGAAATGAGCCGAGCGAGGGCGCATACAAGCAGTATGTAACCGAGCTTCGGCGAAATTTCTAACGAAGTATAAACCAAAAAGACAAGCCGCCGTTATTGTTCCGCGATTTGTACCTTCTTCTTGCACTTCACACACTCGTGAAACGTCCCTTTTTTGAGTTCCTTTTTGATCATATCGCTGCCGCATTCGTCGCATTTTTCGGCGACCGGCTCGTAGTTTGAGACGAAGTCGCATTTGGGGTAGTTTGCGCAGCCGTAAAATTTACCCCTACGGCTGATGCGCTCGACGATGTCGCCGCCGCATTTTGGACACGGTACGTCGATCTTTTTGAGCTCTTTTTTCGGCTTTGCCGCAGCTTCGCCTTCCTGCGCGCCTTGCCCTTCCTTTGCGATATTGCGTGAGTATTTGCATTTTGGGAAGTTTCCGCACGCGATAAACTCGCCGTAGCGCCCTTTTCGCAGTAGTAGTTCGCCGCCGCATTCAGGGCACTTTTCGCCGATAGGGGTGGCTACTTTTTGGCTTTTTATGCCTGTTTTGCCGGCCGAAATTTTATCCATAAACGGATGATAAAAATCGCTCAAAAGCTTTTGCCAGTCGGCTTTGTCTTCGGCGACGTGGTCGAGCTTTTCTTCCATATTTGAGGTAAATTCGCTATCGACGATGTCGCTAAAATGTTCCTCCAAAACGCTCATCATCGTAAAGGCGATCTCGTTTGGCACGAGCTGCTTTTTCTCGACTTTGACGTAGTCGCGAGAGGTCAGCAGCGAGATGGTCGGCGCGTAGGTGCTAGGGCGCCCGATGCCTAGGCTTTCTAGCTTTTTAACGAGCCCTGCCTCCGAGTAGCGAGACGGCGGCTCGGTGAAGTGCTGCGAGCTTTTGATGCTTTGCAGGCTCATCTCGTCGCCGATTTTTAGGTCGGGTAAAATTTTATCCTTATCCATATCGCCGTAAACGCGGTAAAAGCCGTCAAATAGCACCTTGCGGCCGCTTATTTTAAACTCGCCCTTTGCGCCCGCGACGAATACGTTTTGCGTCTGGCTAATGCTAGCGCTCATCTGGCAGGCTAAAAAGCGGTTATAGATGAGTGTATAGAGGCGCAATGCGTCTTTTTCGAGATATTGCGCGGCGATGGCGGGCGTGAAGCTAAGATTTGTCGGGCGGATAGCCTCGTGGGCTTCTTGCGCGCCTTTGCTTTTGGTTGCGTAAATTTTAGCCTTAGCGGGCAAGTAGCGTTCGCCGTACTCTTTTTCTATCGTCTCGCGCGCGGCGGCGACGGCTTCTTTGGCGAGATTTAGGCTGTCCGTTCTCATGTAGGTTATCGCGCCCATGAAGCCCTGATGCGTCTGCACGCCTTCGTATAAATTTTGCGCGATCATCATCGTCTTTTTCGGGCTAAAGCCTAGGCGGTTGCTCGCGCTTTGTTGTAGCGTCGAGGTCATGAACGGTGGCGCGGGCTCGGTTTTGCGCTCTTTGGCTTCGATATCGCGGACGCTAAATTTATCGCTTTTTAAATTTTCTACGATAAATTTGGCTCGGTCGCCGTTTGTTATCGTGAGCTTTTCTATCTTTTGCGCTTCAAATTTAACCAGCTCGGCGTCGAGGTCTTTTTTAAAAACGGCGTCGATGCTATGGTATTCGATCGGTTTAAAGTCGCGTATCTCGCGCTCTCTATCTACGATGATTTTTAGAGCCGCGCTTTGCACGCGTCCAGCGCTTAGCCCTTTTTGGATTTTTAAATTTAATAGCGGCGAGAGCTTGTAGCCAACGATTCGGTCTAACAGGCGGCGGGCTTGCTGTGCGTTTACGCTATCCATATTTATCGTGCGAGGGTTTTTTAAAGCGGCTTCGATGGCGCTTTTGGTGATCTCGTGAAACACGATGCGAGGCAGGCTCTCGGGCTTTTTGCCGATGGCTGCGGCGATGTGGTAGGCGATCGCCTCTCCTTCGCGGTCCTCATCGGTTGCGAGGTAGATTTGGTCGGCGTTTTTGGCTAGTTCTTTGATCTCTTTTACGATCGCGGAGTGATCGGCGCTTATTTTGTATTCGGGAGTAAATTTTTCGCCCTCGATCTTGATGCCGAATGCCGTCTTTGGTAGATCTCTGATATGGCCTTTTGATGCGATGACATCGTAGTCGCTTCCGAGGAAATTTTTTATCGTTTTGGCTTTCGCGGGAGATTCCACGATGATTAAGCTTTTCATTAATATAGCCTTTTTAATTTTTTGCGGTAATTGTAGCAAAAAATTTAAACTAATGGCATTAATTTATCGTTTGAATTTAAATTTGACTTGGAAAAGTGGGATAAAATTTGGAGCAAAAAGTCGAGCGGGTAAAACTCGACTTTAAAATTCACTTCTAAAGAGCAGGCGCTAAATTTGGCGCCTACATTAACCATTATTTTTGGAGATGTCTTAACTATTGGTGTTTGGGTTTTTGAAATCTAAGACCGCCGAAGCGGCCTTAAAGTGTTAGTCTTAAGACGTTTTTCCAGCTACGCGGCATAAATCCCGCTAAACGCTGAAAAATTTACGTTTTTCCAGCTACGCGGGGTTACCCCCGCTTCGCGTAGAAATGCTTTCGACTACTGGAGTAGTCTCAAGACATTTTGCTGAACAGAGTTAGCTTGGCTCATAGCATAACTTCCTGACTGAGCAAGGATGTTAAACTTAGAGAAGTTTGCTGACTCGGCAGCGAAATCAACGTCTCTGATTTGAGATTCAGCTGATTTTACGTTTACTTGAGTAACTGTGATGTTGTTTACAGTTGCAACAAGCTGATTTTGAACAGAACCTAGGTCTGAGCGGATCTGATCAAGAGTTTTCTGAGCTGACTCAGCGATATCCATAACAGCCATCGCGCCGCGTAGAGTCATAACGCCTGCTGATTGAGCTGATGTCATAGCAGCTTTGCTCATTCTTTGGAAGCCCATAGCAGCGGCTAGATCCGGATCTAGTTGCCCCTTGATATCTCTTAGAGCCACTGACTGCTGGTTGCCGCCTTCGCCGTTACCGTCTTTACTAAACGCCACAGAGAAAGCTCCTGCTGCATTACCGCTTGATACTTTGATATCGCGACCGTCTAGGCGAACTAGGTTTAGGCGTCCTACGAACATAGATGTTCCTCTTTTGCCGCCTAGGCCGGCACTTACTTTGTCGCCTGAGATTTTTATAGCTCTACCGTCGCGGCTAGTTAGTACCATTCTACCTTCCGTGTTTACAGATGCTTCTACGCCTGTTTGGTCTTTAACTTTGTTGATAGCATTTACCAAAGCGCCGTTTTTATCGCCTTCTTTTACCTCTAGGTCGCCGATTTTTACGCCGTTGATGACAAGGCTTAGGATCTGACCGCCGCTGATAGCTTTACTAGATACCCATGTAGTATCAAAGGTAGCTCTAACGCCGGTTTTATCGGATAGCTTGTTGATATTTTCAGCTAGAGCGCCTACGCCTTTACCTAGACCGGTTGAGATTGTAGCCGCAGCTACTTTTACGTTATTTACGCCGTCTACGTTTAGGAAAGTAAGGCTGACTACGCCTGCAAATGTCAATAGCTTAGAGCTCTCAAATCTTGTTAGACCGATCTTATCTGACGTAGTAGCGCCGATAGATGCTTTAACTGTTTGGTTTGAGTAAGCGCCGATTTGGAACTCTTTGTTAGAGAATGTTCCGTTTAGTAACTGCTGACCGTTGAAAGACGTAGAGTTACCGATGTTGTCTAGCTCTTCCATTAGGCGAACGATGTCGGCTTGTAGCGCTTGACGAGAATCGCTTGTTTGACCGTCTTGAGCTGATTGAGTAGCTTTTACTTTGATAGTATCAAGGATTTTTAGCTGCTCGTCCATAGCCTTATCCGCTACTTGGATGATACCGATAGCGTCGTTACCGTTTGCGATAGCTTGACCAAGCGCGCTAGCTTGAGAGCGAAGACTATCAGCGATAGCAAGACCAGAAGCGTCATCTGCTGCAGTTTGGATTCTCAAACCTGAGCTAAGTTTACCCAAAGAAAGAGAAAGGTTGCGGTTGTTACCGACTGCGTTTGCGTGTGTGTTTAGAGCGTTGATGTTCGTGTTAATACGAAAACTCATTGTAAATCCTTTTAAAGTTTAATTACGACTTCTTGTCGTTCAAAAACTATATCGGACGAAATCAAAAAAACTTTAGGGGTAGAGGTAAAATTTTTTTGATTTTTTCAAATTTGATTGAGAAGGACGAATTTTAGGGCTTTACGGCCGGTGCAAATTTGATTATTTTAAATTTGATGCGGCGAAATTTAGATTTTGCGAGCAAATTTACGTGCGGCAGATTAAATTTGAGCGCAAATTTGGTCCGTCGTTAAATTTGAGTCGTTCGGCAAAATTTGAAAGAGGGAGAAATTTGAAAGTTTAAAGAGGATAAACCCCGAAAGGTCGGGGTTTATCGCGGAGATTAGAGGGTTAGCTGTAGGTTTGTACCCGCATCGGCAAGCGTAGCATTGGCTAGGTCTACTATGCCGTTTAGTTTTACTACATAGTCGTTAGCGCTTATGCCAGCGGTAGCGTCTGATCTTACTAGATAGGTGTCTGTCGCATTGCTATCAGGATCGGTGTAGGTAAAGTAAGCTAGTTCGTTGCTTGCAGCCTTTGCGACGTCTAGGGCTCTAGATAGGTTGTTTGCAAAGTCTAGCGATTTTGTTGAATCGTATCTTGCGATATTTTGATCAATGGTTCCTCCTAAATTTGCGCCTATTTTGAGTTTGTCGCCTTTAGAGAAATCTTTAATGGTAGCCGTTTTTGATGCAGGGAATGCTGCGCTGTCGCCTACGGTTCCTAATACAAACGTATCGTCTCCCGCTCCGCCCGTTACGGTTACGCTTGATTTGCTGCCGAAGGTTATCGTATCGTCGCCTGCTCCGCTTTTGATTACTGATTTTTCATCAAGGTGACCGCTAGCGTCAAATGTAAATTTTCCTTTAAGAGTGCTTGCATCTACGGTTTTTACCTTTTTGAAATTGGCGTCTAGAGTTAGTATTGTTGAGTTTGCATCGCCTTTTACTACTATGTTAGCTAGAGTGCCTTTGTCGGCGCCAGCTTTTAGATTTACGGTATTTTCAGCTGTAGCTATCTTTTTTTCGTCCAATTTTGACACTATATCGATGTTTTCTATATTGTCTACTTGGAATTGACCTTTTACCTTTCCATTTGTGATGTCTTTTGGATCTAGTACCAAATTTAACTTATCGGCAGTGCCGGTATCTGCGTCTTTAATCTCTACTTTAAGGTCGTTTGATAAATCATTTTTTTCTACCGTTATAGTAGAGTTGTTTAAGACATTTGTAAGACTTTTGACTGCACTTGCGCCTTGGGCTAGGGTGATATTATTAAAGCCTTCCCATTTTGACATATCTATATCATTTGCAACAGCATTATTAATTCTTATACCTTCGAAATTTTTAAGCGTTACCTTATCCGCTCCAGCGCCTGCAATTGTTGTAGATATAGATATTAGATCCGTTCCCGCTCCGCCGTTGATCGTTTGTTCGGCAGCTGTATCATCTATGTCTACTACGTCGTTTCCTGAGCCTAAAAGCACTTGCGAGCCGGCGATGTTTTTGACCTTTAGTTCAGCGAAATTTCCGGTAAAGGATGCTGCGTTTACGTCTTTGAGCACAGTTTCTTGTTGCAGATTGATTGTTAGATCTTTTGCGTTTCCGTCAAAGGTTACTTTTTCTAACTTATTGTGAGGAGAAACAAACTCGATAGTAGACTCTTTTTCGCCGTTAGCGTGGATGGTTAGCTGAGTGGCATTGTCTGCTTGTAGCTTGGCCGTGCCTTTTTCCGTGTAGTTTGTGGTTAGATCCACTTTTTCTTCGTTGGTTGCGATTTGGGAGCTGGTAAAGTCGACGTCTTTTACGTTGATTTTAACTAGTTTAGCCGCGGTGAGCGCTGCCGCTAGTTTTAGGTTTGCTAGGCTTAGATCCTCGACTTTGCTTAGTCCGTCTGGGGCTGCTACGGTTAGGACTTTTGTGTTGGTACCTAGATTTATGCTAGCTTTTGTAGCCTCTTTTGCAGATATAGCGCTATCATCTCCGCCTTTTACGGATATCTCTTTTGCTTTATCCGCAGTTAGAGTGGCGATTTTATTCGTATCTATAGTTACTTTTTCTTTGGTATCGGTTTCTAGCTTTATGTCCCCAGGGGATGTAATGCTTAGATTATCAAGACCTTTGTTTAGTTTACTCATCAAGGCCGGTGCTGTTGGAGCCTTTATTGTTACCTCTGATCTTATCTCTAAATTTTCTATGTTGGTTACGCCTCTCATGGCATTATCGATATTGTCTAGATCAAGCTCCGAATTTGAGCCGTTTTTTAGTACGGTTACTTTTAGCGTATCTTTACCGCCTAAGCCGTCTAGAGTGTCTAGAGAGGACAAAGTAGAAGTCTTATCGCCGTCACCAGAGTAGTAAACAGCGCTAAAAGTATCGTCTCCTTCGGTGCCCTTAAGCGTATCGACTCCGGTAGTGAAAATTTTGCTTCCCGGTTTTGCAGCGTCTGCTAGCTGGTCTATTTTAGCTTTTTGCTCCTCTAGGTTGGTGCTGTTTGTGGTTTCGATAATCTGCTGGAACGGAGCATAGTTAAAGTTGCCCGATCCGTCGCTTTCTATGTCGGTTATCTTTTCAGCCATATATGCCGCGATAGCGGTTTTGTTTGCAAATACCGCCGCTGCCGTAGGGTCTGCCGCGATAGCCTCAGGCGATCTTGCTACTTGGAAAAGAGTAACTAGAGTCTCGCCTCTTGTGTGTCCTAGCTCTAGGTGGCGTACCCAGGCATTTATGCCGTCTGGATCTTGAGAGTAGTCTTTGCCTAGGATATTTTTATAGATATTTTCTACATATCCTCTGTTTGTATCTATTCTGCCGTTAAAATATGCTGCGATAGCTGGGCTTTTTAGCATAGCGTCTGCCGTTTGGGCTTGATCTCTAAAAACGCCTGCCGAAACCCACGCGTTTAAACCCGCGCCTTCGGGTGCTCTGTTAAATAATGCCACATAAAGTTGGGCTACTTGTGCTTTTGTTACTGCCATAAAAGGCCTCCTTTGGGTAAATTGGGATTTTGTTTAATTCCGTGGCGATTATAGCATTAAATTCCTGATTGTCGATAAATCGTAGATAAAAAAAATGAAAATCTGGGCGGCAGAACCGCACTGTATCGGCCTGCCGCTGTGAAGGATAAAAATGAATTTAGGCGAAACTATAAGACTATATTGTGATCGCTATCTACTCTCGCGCCGCTTAGATCTACCGTGCCGGCTAGCTTGGTCACGTAGTCGTCCTGCCCTACGCCTTGCACGCCGTCGGACGTAACGATGTAGGTGTTTGACTGATAGGTGAAATACGCGCTCTTTGACGCGTGCTGAGCGGCCGCCTTTTCGGCTTCGCGTAAGTTGTTGGCGAAGTCTAGCGATGCGTCCGAGTCGTACTTGGCGATAGAATTTGACTCCGCGGCGGCGCCTCCGGTGTATAGTTTGTCACCTTTGCTAAAGTCGGTGATAGAGCTTAGCTTATCCGTGCCAAAAGGCGAATTCGCCTCCGCTCCTAGCTTGCCGACCTTAAAGACGTCGTTGCCCGCTCCGCCCGTTATTTTAAGACCCGCTACCGAGCCGAAGCTTAGCGTATCATCACCGCTACCGCCTTTTACGACGCCACTCCTTTCGACGTGATTTCCCGCGTCAAACGTAAATTTGCCTGTTAGCGAGCTTGCGTCAACGCCTTTTATTTTTACGATATTCGCACCTAGTTTTAGCTCGGTATTGCCGTCGCCGCTCACGTAGACGCCCGATAGCGCGCATTTAGTCGCGTCGCTAGCGTTTAGGTTTATTATGTTTTTGGCTGCGGCGGTTTTTGCCGTATCGGCGTTTGAGACTATGCGGACGTTTTCTATGCCGTCTATGACGAAATTTCCGGTGTTGTCCAGTCCCGCCGTATTTGCTTTAGGGTTTATCTTTAAGATTAGCGTATCGTCTGCGCCGCTCGCCGCGTCTTTGATATTTACGGCTATATCGTTTGCGATCGCGACGTTTTCGACGACTATCGTAGAGTTATTCGCTAGATTATCTATCTTTGCTCCCGCTCCCGCTCCGCCGGCTAGCGTTACGGAGCTCAAATTTGCCCATTTAGTCATATCTACGGCCCCACTTAAGGCGTCGGTTATCTTTAAATTTTCAAAATTTAAAAGAGAAAGCTCATTTGTCGTCGCGGTAGCTACGGCGGAGGTTACGACCACGGTGTCTTCGCCCGCGCCGCCGTCGATACTATGGGTATTTGCCGCGCTATCTATCTCTACGAAATCGTCCCCGCCGCCTAATTTTGCGGTAGCGTTTTGGACGTTTTTGAGTTTTAGGTTTGAGAAATTACCCTCGTAAGCGCTAGAGTCAAAATTCGTAAGATTTGTTTGAGCCGACAAGTCCATAGCAAATTCTCTCATGCCGCCGTCTACCGCAACCTTGGTTAGCGACGTGATATTGCCCAGGTCTAGCTGGCCTTTTTTACCCGCTTTAGCGTGTAAATTTAACGTTTTTACTTTATCGGCCGCACTTGAAGATAGTTTAGCTAGGCCTTCGTCCGCGTAAGACATCGTAAAATCCACGTCCCGTTCGTCGGTTCGGATGGAGTTGGCGCCAAAATCGACGTCCGTCACGCTGATCTTTTTGGCGCCGTATGCGATGAGTACGTTATTTCCGGACGTATCGTTTATCTTTAAATTTGCAAGCGTTAAATCGGTGGCTTGGGTCGTGAAGTTTTTAAGAGCGTTGGTTTTGCTTTTTAGATCGATATTTACGGTCTTTGCGCTCGTTGCGACTTCGGTTTCGCCGTTAGCTTTTAAATTTAACGTCTGCGCGGCGGTCGCGGCGATATTTGCCTTGCCTTCGCTGTTTACGTTTACGGTTTTAGCGTCCTGCGCGATCAAGGTCACGTCCGATTTTGCCGAGATATCGATGCTTTGCGCATTTTTAGCGTTTAGCGAAACTTTGCCGGTGGTGTTTACGGAGACTTTGTCCGTCGCGTCGGTCTCGGATACGCTCACGTCGCCTATGGTAGAGATGTTTAAATTTTCCAGCCCGAAGTTAAATTTGACTCCGGCGGCGTCAAACTGGGTCTCCGAGATCAAATTTAGATTTTCGACGTTGCTTACGCCTTTAAAGATATTTTGGAGCTCGGTCGTAGTCAAATTTTGCGGAGCGTCGTTTTTAAACACGGTCAAATTTAGCGTATCCTTGCCCGCGCCGCCGTCGATTTTATCAAGCGGCGACAAAGTAGACTTTTGCGTGCCGTTGCCTGCGTAGTAAACGCCGTTAAATACGTCGTTGCCCGCGGTGCCTGCTATGTTGTCCAGGCCGTCGGTTAGGCTCTTTTCGACGCCTTTGCTGGCTAGCTCGTCTATTTTGGCTTTTTGCGCTTCTAAATTTGACTCGTTGGTCGTCCTGATGATCTCCTGAAACGGCGCATAGTCGAAATTTCCGCTGCCGTCTTTGCCGATATCGCCTATTTTTTCCGCCATATAGGCCGCGACTGCGGACTTGTTTTCGAAAATTTTAGCAGCCCTAGGATCGGCCGCCTTTGCCTCCGCCGATGCCGCTACTTCAAAAAGCTTCGCTAGCGTCTCGCCTCTGGTATGGCCGGCTTGTAGATGCCTTACCCACGCATCTATGCCTGCCGGATCTTGCGAGTAGTCCTTACCGAGGATGTTTTTATAGATATTTTCGATATAGCCTTTATCGGTATCTATACTGCCGTTAAAGTACGACTGTACGGCCGGCGCCTTGAGCATATCGTCGGCTATTTGCGCTTGGGTTTTAGCGGCTCCGGCGCTTACCCACGCGTTTAATCCGGCTCCCTCCGGCGCTCTGTTGAACAATGCCACATAAAGCTGGGCGACTTGTGCTTGCGTTACTGCCATATTGGCTCCTTAGAAGTGAATTTTAGTACTACGTACTAATGATAGTAAATAACAAACATCGTATATTACGATATATAGGCTAAAAAATCATAAAATACAACGAGCATTTACCGCAGAATTATAAGCAATAACTATTCCATAGAATTTGTAGCTTAAAAAATAAAATTAATTACTCTGGCACTTTTTAATATTTATTTAAGCATAAAAGGATTACAATCACATTCTTGATGTTTTAGTTACTGGTTAAGGTAAATTT
>CALCKS010000030.1 GCA_937965895.1 uncultured Campylobacter sp. | reverse complement strand
TTTTTATTTTCTATGATTTTATAAATTTTAGTCGCATTCATGATGCCGATTTGGCCCGTCGGTAGCGAGTTCTCGCGCATCTTTTCATCTAGCAAGCGATCAAATCTGCTAACAAAAATACTAATCACGCTCTTTGGTAACGGCGTTAGCGGAAATTTCTTTTCATAAGCCTTTACTCCCTCTTCAAAAGCGTCCAAACACGCTACGGCTTGCTCGGGCGAGAAAATCAGCGTCGCATTTACCGCGATACCGCGCGCAGTTAGAGCGCTCATCGCTTCAAAGCCGGCTTTTGTAGCAGGTATTTTTATCATGACGTTTGGCATGCCGATCTCCGCGTGAAGTCTAGCACCCTCATCTACCGTAGCTGCGGCATTATCGCAAAAGCTAGGATCAACCTCTATACTAACAAAACCGTCGTCGCCGTTTACATAATGCTTCAAAAGTTTTATTGCAGCTATCTTGATATCTTGCATCGCGAGCGTCTCATAAAGCACCTTCGGATATTTTTTACCCATTTGGCTAATGACGTCTTTATAAGAATCCGATAAAAACGCAGCCTTAAAGATGGACGGGTTTGAAGTCACGCCGTTAATCGTGCCGCTTTGAAGTAAATTTACAAACTCGTTTTGTAAAAAATCGCGCTCGATAAAGTCGCACCACAATGAAAAATTTATATCGTTATTAAACATTTTTCTCGCCTTTTTATATCAAATTTATGATCTCGCGCAAATCTTTTTTATCCACACAACAAGTTGCCGCTTGCCTTAAAATTTGCTTCGCGCAAAACGCGATTTTCAAATTTGAATGCTCGAACATAGATAGGTCGTTGGCACCGTCGCCTACGCTCATCGTCTGCTCTTTTGAGATTCCAAGCAAATTTTGTAAATTTGCAAGCATCGCGCCTTTTGAAAAGCCAAACATCATTTCGCCACCCACGAGTCCAGTCAGGACGCCGTCTTTGTGATGCAGGATATTCGCGAAACTAGCATCAAATTTGAGCTTTTCTTGCGCTCTATCGGTGCCCGAGTGAAATCCGCCGCTAAAAACTACGACCTTGATGCCCTTACTTTTTAGATGCGCGATCAACTCGGCGGCTCCTGGCATGAGCGGCAAATTTGAGCAAATTTGATCTACTTTAGCAAGCTCAAGCCCCTTTAAAAGCGAAACGCGGCGCGTCAAGCTCTCGAAAAAATCAAGTTCGCCAGCCATCGCTTTTGCAGTTATTTCGCTAACCTCATCGCCCACGCCTTTTGCCGCAGCCAGAAAATCTATCGTCTCACCGTCCATCAGCGTCGAATCAAAATCAAATACACAAAGCTTTATCAAAATTAATCCTAAAAATCACGTTTCAATAGCGTTTCGACTTTTAAAATCGTAAGAATACTATTATCTCTCTTACCGATGCCGTAAATCATACCCTTATCTCTTAAAAGCGTTTCAGGCGGCGGATCGATCCTATTTTGCTGTATCCTAATAGCTTCCGTTAGCCTATCAATCACAAATCCAGCAACGTTATCGCCGTCTTTCATTACTATATATCTAGTACTTGTGCTCGGTTTTGCGGCATTTAGAGAAAATTTCTTTCTCAAGTCGATTAACGGGATGACGCTACCGCGCAAGTTAAATACACCCAAAACATACTCAGGCACGCTAGGCACGCGAGTGTATTCGATGGGCTTAATTATCTCT
>CALCKS010000029.1 GCA_937965895.1 uncultured Campylobacter sp. | reverse complement strand
GCTCTTTTGCTTCGGCTTTGCCTCGCAACTGCAAAGCAGAGCGTAATTCAAGCCCTACCCCCTTTACAACAAAGTAAAAAAACAACCTCAAACGGTTGTTTTTTTACGCAAGGAAACCAAACTGGCAACGCCAAATTTAACTAAACCAAATTTAGCACTTTCGCGGTACAGGTCTCGGCCGATAAAATTTAAAAAATATCCAAATTTGACCACGCCCAAACGGTACGCGAAACACCGCTATTTAAAGCCAAATTTAGCCTTTCTTAGTAAAATACCGCCCAAGAGTTGCGGGGCAACTATTATTTATACAAGGCATTTCATGCAAAGACGCGATTTTTTAAGAAACACTGCAATTTTAGGCGCCGTTATGGCAACTCCGAGCACCGTTTTAGGCGCGGAAAAAGCTAAGGGCAACAAGAGGGTTTTTGACCTCACTTTAAATCACGAAATTTTAGAGGCGGGCAAGAAAACCAGGCTGTGGATACCGCTGCCGTTTATCAGAGAGTATCAGAGCGTAAGCGACATCAAATTTGACGGCAATTTCGCCAATCCATCGGTAAACTACGACGCGATCCCGACGCTTTACATCGACTATGCAGAGGTGGCAAAGCCGACGCTTAGCGTTAAATTTAGAGTCGAGACCTTCGAGCGAAACACCGATTTTAGCAAGGTTAAATTTAACCCGAACGAAAAGCTAAGTCCTGAGACGGAATTTTATCTAAAACCGACTCAGCACATCCCAAATGACGGCATCGTAAAGCAAAAAGCAGGGGAGATCACTAAGGGAATCAAAGGTGATTTGGAGCGCGCAAAAGCGATCTACACGTGGGTGGCAAACACCATGCAGCGCGATAACAGCATCCTAGGCTGCGGCACGGGCGACGTAAAGGCGATCCTTGAAAGCGGCAAGCTAGTGGGTAAATGCACCGACATAAACTCCGTATTCGTGGGGCTTTGCAGAGCTGTAGGTATCCCTGCGCGCGAGATTTTTGGTATCAGAGTAGGACAGAGCAGATTTTCAAACGAGATGGGAAAGGCCGATGAAAAGGGCCTCGCGGCGATCTCTGGCGGTCAGCACTGCAGGGCGGAATTTTACCTAAAAGGCTACGGCTGGATACCGGTCGATCCCGCAGACGTCGCGAAGGTGCGCCTAGGCGAGAAGCTAAGCAACGACGATAGCAAGCTTGCAAAAGTGCGCGAGTTTTTATTTGGCAACTGGGAGATGTGCTGGATCGGCTTTAACGACGCGCGCGACTTCGTGCTATCGCCAAAACCTGCGGAATTCCCGCTAAATAACTTCGGTTATCCTTACGGCGAAGTGGACGACAACGTGCTAAATTACTATTCGCCTAAAGAATTTAGCTACGACTACAAGTCGCAAGAGCTCAAATGAAGGGCTTTTGGCTAGCACTGGCGTCGGTTGCAAGCGCGCTGGCGGCGACTCTTTGCTGCCTGCCCGCGCTTTTGTTTTTACTTTTCGGCGCTTCATTTAGCCTGCTTAGCTCGGAAGCCATAGAGAGCCTAACCGAGCTAAGGCCTTATTTTACCGCACTTGCCGCGATCTGCTTTGCGGCGAGCGCGTTTTATTTTTTCAAAAAGCCAAAATCCTGCGACCTCGCAAATCGCCGCAAAAAGTGGATATTCATCTATGTTTTTTTAGCTGTTTTTGTGATTATTCTGCTATCATACCCCGAAGTTTTAGGAAAAATTTATGAATAAAATTCTATCTATTTTACTGCTTGCAAGCATGGCGTTTGCAAATCAAAATTTTGTTATCAAAGTCGAGGGGATGCACTGCCCGCTGTGTACGGCGATGGTGCGAAAAGCCCTGCTGAACGTTGGCGGCGTCATCAGCGCCAAGGCTAGCCTGCACGATAAAACCGCCCGCGTCGAGACGAAAGACGGCGTGAGCGAGAAGCAGCTGCTAGATGCGGTGGCGACGACTGGCTACACGGGCGAGATAGTTAAGTAAATTTAAGGAGCAAACATGCAAAAAAACGAGGTTATGAACGATTTTAAGAAGCTGTGCGAGATACCGCACTGCAGCTGTGAAACGGAGCAGATGAGGGAGTTTTTGGCCGATTTTGCGCGCTGCCTGGGCTTTAGCGTGAACGTCGATCAGGCGGGCAATATCCACGCCGTAAAGGGCGAGCCTAAAATCTGCCTGCAAAGCCACTACGACATGGTTTGCGTGGGTGCGGCGCCCAATTTGGAACTCATCGAAGAGAACGGCATACTAAGGGCGAAAAACTCGACTCTGGGCGCTGATGACGGCATCGGCGTGGCGATGATGATGGGCGCGATGCGGGAGTTTGCGAATTTAGAGTGCCTATTTACCAACGACGAAGAGGTCGGGCTCGTGGGCGCAAACGCCTTTAAGGGTAAAATTTTATCGCCTAATCTTCTAAATTTAGACAGCGAAGAGGACGACCGCGTGACGCTGGGATGCGCCGGCGGCATAAACGTAAGCGCAAAAATGGGCGCGCAGACCGTCAAAAAGAGCGGTAAAATTTACGAGATCGGCGTCACGGGGCTTAGCGGCGGGCACTCTGGCAACGAGATACATAAAAATATCCCAAACGCGACGAAGCTGCTGGCAAAATTTCTCGCCGAGGAGGGCTGTGAGCTCATAAGCCTGGATTTTGGCGAGAGGAGTAATTCGATCCCTGCAAACGCCGTGTGTAAGGCGCTGTGCGCGCATGAGCCAAAGCAGCGCGGCCTGGCGTGGGTAAAGAGCCTAGGCGAGGGCGAAGCAGACGTGCTGGTAAATAGTGGTAAAATTTTGGCGCTAATTAACTCCTTTGCCCAGGGCGTGCGCAGCTACGACACGCAGCTTGGCATGGTAAACGAAAGCATAAATCTCTCGACCGTTAAGCAGAAGGGCGAAGTGATCGAGTTTGATTTTTTCGGGCGCGCGATGAAGCGCGAGGGGCTCGAAAATCTGGGCTTTGAGACCGCTACGCTAGCTAGCGCGCTGGGTTTTGAGGTCAGGGTAACCGACCGCTCGGCGAACTGGGCGCCTTGCATCAGCGACTTCGCGCATCTGGTGCTTGAGGAACTGCAAAAACAAAAGCCGCAGGCTAAATTTGCCGCCGTGCACGCAGGCCTTGAGTGCGGCGTGCTGGTCGCAAAACAGCCCGAGCTGCAAGCCTGCTCCATAGGCCCCAACATCCATTCGCCGCACTCCGTAAACGAGCACTGTGAGATAGCGTCGGTGGAGATGATGGCAGAGGTTGTAAGAAACATAATCGCTAGGCTTCAGTAGCTTGGAAAGGCTTGTCTTTTTCCTTTATACGTCGTTGGAAACTCGGTCGGCTTCGGTCACGTATTACATATACGCTCCCTCGCCTCCGTCGTTTCCGCCTAGTCTAAAGAAAAAATACTTCGCCTTTAAATTTTCTGCACAACTTTCAAAATCATCTCGCGATACTTAGCCCTGGCTTCTTGCATTCAAATTTGATTTTAAAATTTGCAGTGATTTTTATAAAATACATCTCATAATAAACGTAGCTGTCAAAAATCAAAATTTTAAAATTCCGTCAAATTTAAGCCCACATTTTCAGGCTAAAATTTTTACGGGAAATTCTTATCTTTACTACTGCACAGCTCGTTTAAAAAGCACTCTTTGCAGTTTGGCTTGATTGCTTTACAGGTGTAGCGACCAAAAAGCACCATCGCTTGATGAAGCGTGTTTAGCTGCGTTTTAAAGGCTTTGGTTAGATCAAGTTCGACGGCTTCGGGCGTCTTGCCCCTACTAAGACCAAGCCTGTGAGCCACGCGAAAGACGTGCGTATCCACCGCCATCAAATTTGATCCGAAATGCTCGATCAGCACGACGTGCGCTGTCTTTTGACCTACTCCTGCTAGACTCATCAGCTCTTTTTCGGTCGTTGGTATCTCGCCGTTAAATTCGCTTATCACGCTCTTTGCCATTTTGATCAAATTTTCTGCTTTGTTATTAAAAAAACTACAGGAGCTTATGAGCGTTTTGACGCTGCCAAGATTTGCCTGAGCTAGGCTTGCTACGTCCGGGTATGCTTCAAAAAGCGAAGGCGTGATCAAATTTACGCGCTTATCGGTACACTGCGCGCTTAGCATCACGCACACGAGCAGCTCGTAGAGGTCACGAAATTTAAGCTCGCTGCCCGCGTCTTTGAAATTCTCTAAAAATAAATTTTTGATAGCGTTTATATCTTTTTTTGTTCTCATGGCGCCGATTTTAGCCGTTTTTATTTAAATTTTCGATGAATTATAACTTATATTTAATGACTTTCCTGCTATAATCACCCTCGCAAAAATCTAAATTTAAGGAACAAAGATGAATAAAATTTTATTCGCATCTCTTAGTTTGGCTGCGGCTCTAAGCCTAAACGCGGCGGAGTACGCCACCGTAAACGGAACTGCTATAACCGATAAGGACGTAGCTTTCACGCTTGCTGCTATGCCTGGCGTAACGCTAGAGCAGCTACCTAAAGACACTCAGAAAAAAGTGATCGATGAGACTATCAACAGAAAACTACTTCTAGACGAGGCTAAAAAGAGCGGACTAGAGAAGACTGACGAATACAAAGCTGCGCTTGAAGAGCTAAAAAACAACCTCGCGCTTGATCTTTGGATGAAGAGAATTTTCGATAATATCAAAGTTAGCGAAGGCGAGATCAGCGACTTTTATAACAAAAATAAAGCCGAATTTGCCGTGCCTGCACAAGTAAGAGCCAAACATATTCTAGTGGCTACTGAAAAAGACGCAAACGACATAATAGCTGCACTAAAAGGTCTAAAAGGCGACGAGCTGGTTAAAAAATTCGAAGAGCTAGCAAAATCTAAATCTACCGATCAAGGCTCTGCGGCTAATGGCGGCGAACTAGGATGGTTTGGCCAATCTCAAATGGTAAAACCTTTCGCGGACGCTGCATTTGCTCTTAAAAAAGGCGAAGTAACTCAAAAACCTGTTAAATCAAATTTCGGCTACCACGTAATCCTAAAAGAGGATAGCAAAGCTGCCGGCACTATAGGTCTAAACGAGGTTAAACCTCAAATAGAGGGCAACATAAAGATGGAGAAATTTAGAAACGATATCAGAAAAAGAGGCGACGAGCTTCGCTCAAAAGCTAAAGTAGAATATAAATAAGGTCGATAAAATGGGTGTTTTAGACGTAGTAAAAGCCGGCGTTTTAAGCGGCGATGACGTAACTAGGCTGTATAAATACGCAAAGGAGCAGGGCTTTGCCATACCTGCGGTAAACGTGGTCGGAAGTGACTCGGTAAATGCCGTTTTAGAGGCGGCCAAGACGGCTAACTCACCCGTTATCATCCAGTTTAGTAACGGCGGAGCCGGCTTTTACGCCGGCAAAGCTTGTGGGAATGCTGACGTACTAGGTGCGGTAGCAGGCGCACAGCACGTGCACCTGCTAGCTAAGGCTTACGGCGTGCCCGCGATCCTACACACCGATCACGCGGCTAGAAAGCTACTGCCGTGGATCGACGAGTTGGTTAAATTTAGCCGCGAATACAAAAAGGCTCACGGCGTGCCGCTTTTTAGTTCGCATATGCTTGATCTTAGCGAAGAGGGCTTGGAAGAAAATTTAAGCACTTGCGAGAGGTATCTAAAAGAGCTTAGTGAGCTTGGCATCAGCCTAGAGATCGAGCTTGGCGTAACCGGCGGCGAAGAGGACGGCGTGGATAATACGGGCGTTGATAACGCGCTTCTTTACACCCAACCAGAAGATGTCGCGCGGGCATACGAGCGACTAAGCAAAATCAGCGATAGATTTAGCATAGCGGCAAGCTTTGGTAACGTCCACGGCGTGTATAAGCCGGGCAACGTCGTATTGCGACCAGAAATTTTGAAAAATTCGCAAGCATACGTCGCGGATAAATTTCAAACTCTAACCGATAAACCCGTAAATTTCGTCTTTCACGGCGGTAGCGGTAGCGAGCTGAAGGACATAAAAGATGCCGTTAGCTACGGCGTAGTAAAGATGAATATCGACACGGATACGCAGTGGGCGTTTTGGGACGGCGTGAGAGCATACGAGCTAAAAAACAGAGCCTATCTACAAGGTCAAATCGGCAACCCCGAAGGCGACGACAAACCTAACAAAAAGTACTACGATCCGCGCAAATGGCTACGAAGCGGCGAGGAGTCGATGGTAAAGCGCCTGCTAACCGCGTTTGAAGATTTAAATTGCTTAAATAGAAATTAAGGCTTACAATGGAACCCAAAAAAGAAGCGAGAAACGATAATTTCACTGATTTGGCGTTGCCTGAGGTAAAAGGCAGGCAATCTTTTTTCGTGTATACGAAAATTATATTTTTGCCGACGGCGATATATCTCGTTGCGCTTCTTGGGTATTTGGGGTATATAGATTTTCAAATCGGCCTACACACGGTCGTTATGATGGGTATTATTTGGGTGATTTCGCTAATCTTTGCTAAAAATAGCGCCGAGCTTGCTTGTTGTTATTTTGAGCAAAGCGGTGCTGATTTTAAGCGAAATTTGAAAGAATACATCATCAAACATCTTTTAGTTATCGGCAAAGATACGAAGTCAAACGCCGGTTTTGATGAATTTGTCGCCTACTATACTAGAAATTTACGTAACGAAAATTTCGCTTCCGTGGGTGCGGGCATCTTTCCGATGCTGGGTATTTTGGGAACATTTATCAGTATCGCGGTTTCTATGCCTGAGTTTAATTCATCAAATACTACCGAGCTCGAAACTGAAATTTCAACCCTTCTTAGCGGCGTGGCGACTGCGTTTTACGTCTCTATTTACGGTATTTTTCTAGCGCTTTGGTGGATATTTTTTGAAAAATACGGAACGAGCAAATTTGAAACGCTAGTGCGAAGACAGAAAAACGCTACGAGCGGCTTTTTCTGGACGAAAGAGGAGCTTGATAGAAGATATTTGCAAGAGAATTTAAGACACTTTGAAAAGATCGGAGTGATCTTTGAGCATGTTAGTAACGCCGAGTTCTTTGAGGAGCTCGACAAGACTATCGAGGCTAAATTTAAAACTTTTACAAATATCTTGAAAAACGAGGAAGAAGCTGTCAAGCTAAGCGGCGAACACATCAAACAAACGATGAATACGCTGCTAAAATCCTCGAAAGATCAAAAAGATCTTATCAAAGTCCATGCCGAAATCTTGAATGTTATCAATAAATTTAACGGTAACATCAAAGATATGCAACTAAAATTTGCCGAGCAGTACAACCGTCTCTATGATGTGGGTGGCGAGCGTATCGCAAGGCTCGAAAAGAGCGTGGGCGAACTAGAGTATAATGTTAAAAATTTCAGTGAGTCTCTTTCTAAATTTAGTAGTGAAATCTTAGAAAAACAAAAACTTGCAATGGATGGCTTTAAAGAGAGCTTGATTGACGGTGTACAGGCATTTAAAAAGGCCTTTGATGACGAAGCAATCGAGGCTTATGATGATAATAGCGCGCTCATTGAAGGGCTAAAGCAAGACATCGACGAGCTTGATAAAGAGGCGAATGAGATCTTGCAAACCATCGAAAAGGCGAGTATGCTAGATGAAAACGCGTAACGAGAACAAAAGCGGAGACCAGACCTTTTGGATATCGTATGCGGACCTGATGGCTGGGCTGATGTTTGTTTTTATGCTCATCATCGGCGCCGTCGTCGTAAAATACGTCCTTAGCCAAAGCGATCTGGCAAAACTACAAAAAGACTTAAGCGAGCGTGAAAAGCAAATCGCTTCATCACAAAGCGAGCTCGTCCGTAAAGAAAACGTCATAAAAGAAATTTTTTCAAATTTGGACCGCGCAAAGAGCGAAAACAAAGAGCTTGCCGATATAAACAAGCTCGTAAACGAGATGCTTGAAGGCGTCAAAAAAGAGAAAAACGAACTCACGAATCTAACCCAAACCTACGAGATAAATCTAAACGACGCAAACAAAACTATCGCGGATTTACAGGATAGAGTGCTACAGCTGGGGCAAATTTTAGCGCAAAAAGACGAGGCGCTAAATGAACTAAATGCAAAATACGGCGATGAAATCTCAAAATTTGCCGCGCTGGAAGAGGATTTTAACAAAACAAAAGACAAGATAAAAGACATAAGCTCGCTTCGCTCAAACGTCATATCAAATTTACGCGCTAAACTTGGAAACAAGGTCAGCATAGACCCAAGCTCGGGCGTCGTGTCGCTGCCTGAGTCTATACTTTTTGACACGGGATCTTATGAGCTAAGAGACGAAGCAAAGGCACGTCTAAAGGAAATTTTGCAGACTTATTTCGAGGCGATTTTAAATAACGAAGAGATCGCAAAACACGTCGATAGGATCGTGATTGAGGGGCATACAAACTCCGTTGGTAGCTACATGTACAACCTTGATCTCTCACAAAAGCGCGCGTATTCGGTGCTAGATTTTATCTACTCGTGGAACAAAGATAAGCGCCTAGAGCACTATCTCATCGCTAGCGGACGTAGCTTTAGCGATCTGGTGATGAAAAACGGCAAAGAAGACCCCGACGCATCCAAGCGTATTGAGATCAAATTTTCGATCTCGGACAAAGAGTCGATGAAAGAGATGCAAGATCTCTTGGAGCGGCAAAATCAAAAGTATTCAAAAGACTAAATTTAACGGACTCGAGTTTTACGTACTTCGCGACGACCTGATGGATGGCGAATTTAACGGCAACAAGGCTAGAAAGCTAGAGTATTTCCTGCATGCTGGTCTAGGCGGTATAAAGCGCGTCGTTAGCTACGGCTCAAGCCAGTCAAACGCGATGTATAGCTTAAGCGTTTTTGCGAAGATGAGGGGGCTCGAGTTTCACTATGTCGTTTCAAATTTAAACTCAAATTTAGCGGCAAATCCAATCGGAAATTTTAAATTTGCCCTTGAAAACGGTATGAAAATCTATGTAGATAAAGATAGGCGGGCGCGGGCTAGGGCTTTAGCCTATGAGCTTGCCGGGCTAAAAGGGAGCGAGATTTATGGCGGCGAGGCGGTAAATTTGACGGACGGTTCTGGTAGAAACGGATCAAATTTAAGTAAATTTAATGAACGACTAGGTTTTACGAATACGAATTTAAGCGCGAAAAAGATGCCGAATTCGCAAGCCAAGATCGCGCCGAATTTACAAAATTTAGACGGAGAAAATTTGAGTAAATTTGATAGATCGGTAAAGCTCGCGAGCACAAATTCCGGCGAATTTGTAAGCCATAAAAACTCAAATTTAAAAAAAATCGCAGACCAAACAAGCTCAAATTTGCCCACCGCGCAGGATTGCTTCATCGGTGATTCACTTTTTATAAACGAGGGCGTTTGGCAGCCGCAGGCGGAGGCGGGCTTTATCTCGCAGGCTAGGCAGATAGAGCGCTGGGCAGAGGCTGAGGGCAAGGTCGTTGATATATTTTTGCCTTCAGGCACGGGTACGTCGGCGGCATTTTTGGCTAAGCACGTCAAATTTGACGTTTTTACCTGTCCTTGCGTAGGCGACGCGGACTACCTAAAAAGCGAGATCGAGGCGCTGACGCCAAACTCGAAGGCGCGCATTTTACCGCCGCCGAAAAAATATCATTTCGGCGATCTAAAGCCCGAACTTTATCAAATTTGGCGCGAAGTATGCGAGCAAACGGGGATAGAGTTTGAGCTCATTTACGACCCCGTGGGCTTTTTAACGATGATGGCAAACATGGGTGCGTTTAAAAACGAGATTTTATACATCCACCAAGGCGGCGCGCTCGGAAATATCAGTCAAAAACTAAGATACGAAAGAAAATTTAAGGAGACGAGATGAAGTTTTTACTCACTAGCAACGAAAATTTTAAGGACTATTTTGCGGCTTTGGTAAACCGCTCAAACGGCGATATGAGCGCGGTTATGCCTGCCGTTTCGCAAATACTGGATGACGTGCGCGCTAGGGGCGACGAGGCGCTTTTTGAGCAGATAGAAAAATTTGACCGCTGGAAACCCGACGCAAATAGCCTAAAAATCGGCACCAACGAGATGCAAAAGGCCTACGACGGTATAGATAGCTGCCTGCGAAACGCTCTAAATTTAGCCTTTGAGCGCATCAAAAGCTACCACGAAAAAGGCCTACCAAAAACCTGGATGGAGCACGATGAGCACGGCGTTTTGCTAGGCGCAAAGTACACTCCGCTAGACCGCGTCGGGCTATATATCCCCGGAGGCAAGGCCGCCTATCCTAGCTCGCTTCTCATGAACGCCGTCCCGGCCCTGGTTGCGGGCGTTGGGGAGATAGTAGTATGCACGCCTGCCGTCGGAGGCAAGGTAAACGCGCTGCTTCTAGCCGCCATGCATATCTGCGGCATCAAGGAATCCTATAAGGTGGGCGGCGCGTCGGCGGTAGCGGCGATGGCCTACGGCACGCAAACGATCAAAAAAACCGACGTCATCACGGGTCCTGGCAACATATACGTCGCGACGGCTAAAAAGCTCGTCTACGGCGAGGTAAATATCGATATGATCGCCGGCCCTAGCGAGATCTGCGTTATAGCAGACGAGAGCGCCGATCCTCGCCACATCGCCGTGGATCTGCTCTCGCAGGCCGAGCACGACGAGATGGCTAGCGCCGTGCTCATCACGCCAAATCAAGCTTTCGGCGCGGCGGTGCAAAGGCATATCAACGAGGAGATCAAGACTCTAGCTAGGCAGCCCATCGCGCAGGTTAGTATCGATAAAAAGGGTGCTATCATCGTAGCTAGCGACCTTGATGAGTGCGTGAGACTGGCTAACGAGCTAGCGCCCGAGCACCTAGAGATCGCTACGAATGACGCGATGGAGCTGGCTAGGCAGATCAGGCACGCGGGCGCGATATTTATCGGGCACTTTACGCCTGAAGCTATGGGCGACTATCTAGCAGGACCAAACCATACGTTGCCAACTGGCGGTAGCGCGAGATTTTATTCGCCTTTAGGGGTCGAAAATTTTATGAAGCGCACTTCGCTCATCTCGCTAAATGCAAAAGGCATAAGTGAGCTAGGAAATGCGTGCATGAAGCTAGCCGAGGCCGAGGGACTCGGAGCACATAAGCGTTCGGTCGCGGTTAGACTTGAAGCTTTGAAATAACGGCTTGGTTTTTTGGCGCTTTTAAATGATTTTACAAATTTCGCCCGTCAATGGACTTCGCGTCCTATCTTGGGACGAAATTTGATAAAAAACATTTAAATTTGCTCAAAAATTCTTTGCCGCGAGTTTTGCGTACGAAATTTGAAGGCTTTTGCATAGTTATCTCTTGAATTTTTTTGGATAAATTTTAAATTCGCTGCGAGTTTGTCGTGCGAAATTTGGCGACTTTTGCGAAGTTTTTAGGACGCTTTTTGAAGGGCTAGTAAAAATAAATACTCACGGACGAGCGGTCCGCTACGTTTTATTTTTACGTCGCAACTTCAAAAATCATCTCAAGATATAATGCCTTTTTGTTTAAATTTACGGTTTTTGCGAATTCTTTGTCGCAAGCTTTGCACTTGAAATTTACAAAATAAACATACGAGCGGCTTGCTAAAATTTACGTTTTTATAAAATTTACGGCAATCTCGCAAAAGGA
>CALCKS010000028.1 GCA_937965895.1 uncultured Campylobacter sp. | reverse complement strand
TCGCTTAGATTTACGTTCATAAAGTACTTTGAGGCAAATTGAGTAAAATTCTCTACGTCAAATTTGTTTTCAAGAGCGTCTAACGCGGCTTTGTCGTTTTGCTTTATCTCGTTTAGGGCTTTTGATTTGGCGTCGTAGAGCCTTTGCGTTTGCGCACTTGCGGCGATTTGCATGCGACTTTCGTATTTGACCTGCTTGTACTCTTTGATACTCGGTATTAAAAAGCCAAATATCATCACAAGGCAAGCAACTATAAAAATGAGAATATAGATGAGTAATTTGGTAACGTCGATATTTTGTAGGCTTCTATCTTTACTCATTTTTACCCTCTAAGCTGTCGGTTTTATTTGTGCTGATGAAATTTAGCCAGCCGTTATCTAACTGATAAAAAGAGGTATTTGACGTGTTAAAAATCGACTTTAGCGGCGTGGCGAGTAACATATTGTAAATATCTCGGCTAGGCGTAGTGCCTTTTACGATAAGCGAGTTTTTATCCATCGAGATCTCGTGTAATGTGATGCTTGAGGGGACAAGATCGAGTAGATTACGCAGGCTTTGCTTTAAGACGGCATTTGAGGCCGCTATATCGTTTGCGCTATCTCTTCTTTGCTTTAAAAGCGCAGTGAGCTCGTCGGCTTGCTTGATTTGCTCTTGCGTCTGCTCTTGTTTTTGTTTTGAAATTTGCGTTTCGTTTCGTAGCGATTTGCTTTTAAACTCAACAAAGAAATTTGCCGCAGCAAAAAGCAATACTATCGTAGCGATAAAAAACAGCCAAATTTTGCTAAAAAGGTTAAAAATCGGTTTTCTCTGAGGTTTTATAAAGCTATAACTAGTCATTTTCCAACTCTTTTTTCATTAGCTCGGTCATCGTTTTTAGCGTATCGACGGGATAAACGGCGGTTTTTACTAAGAGTTCGTTTTCTAGATAGTGTAAAAACGTAGCGCTCGTCCTCTCTGTAGCGTCGAAAATCACGACATTTTCGATAAAATCGCCTTCGTATAGAGGATTTGAATAAAATTCTTTAAGCGCTAACGATATATACCGGTACATACTCATATCGCGCCCAAATATCGATACCGAGGCGGTTACATCGGTGGATTCTGGCATATTTATATCGTAGTCTAGGTCGGCAAACTCCTCTTGGCTATCGCCGGTCTTTAACATATCGTCTAAATTTTCTAGACCGTCCATGTTGTTAAAGCTTTCGTCTACATTCGTGATAAAATCATCTATCTCGTCGCTGTTTTCTTTATCAAATTCGACGTTCTCGTCGCCGTCGTCCTCATCTAGCTTACAAACCGTGGCGTATTTTGCGCCGTTACCTGATGTAATGCAGATGGCGAAAATTTCTTTGCAGGCATAAATAAAAAGCGTCTTTGCCGTAGATAATTTTTGTTTCTCGATCTCTTTTTGCATAAGTACTATGGGCGAATAAAGTACGTCTATGTCCGTATCGCCAAATTTACTCTCGGCGGCTTTAACGTCTGAAAGTTTTGCATAGATCAGCCAATTTTTAGCTGGATTTATGCAAGCTATTTCCTTTGTTTTTATGCCTAGTTTTTCAAGATTTTCGGCATTTTTTGCCTCAAATGCGCCTTGTTCGAGCGCGTCGAAAAATAGCGAAATATAAACCCATTTATACTCTTTTTGTAGATTTTGTAAGTACTCTTTTATTCTTTCGGAAATTTTGCCGGACTCATCTAGGTCAAATTCATTTTTTATCGTTTTGATCGGAGTTGCACCCTTGTATGCTTCGCCGTAAAATATGCATTTTTTAGACTGGATAACGGCGCTAAGATATAAGACGCTAAAAAAACGACGTATCAGCAAAGATTTCTCCTAAAAATTACGATGCGTTATAATACCCAAAAAGCCATAAAATAGAGTTAAAACAGCTCTTTTTGTAGGGTTAAAAATTTATCTTTTATTCGTTTTGCTTCTTCTTGCAGGTCTGAGTCTGTCAAATTTGACGGTTTAAGCTCTGCATAGTCGCTCACGGCGATGTCGCACATCATGCGAATTTTGTCTAAATTTACCTTGCTTACCTTGCCTGATTTGCTGATTTTTTGGATATTTTCTAGGTAGCCGTTTGAGCGAGCGATGTAGAGGGCGTATTTTTGCGAGATCTCGCTTTGTACCATCACGGTGTGGGCTAGTTTGTTGTAAATGTCTTTATGGTAGGCTGATTTTGAGAGCCTATAGGCGGTTTCGTAATCGCCCATTTCGTAGTAAAATTTGGCTCCAAGTGCGTTTTTGTAAGACGGACTAAGCGTAACAAATGAGACAAAAATAGCCGCCAAAAGCGCTCCGATAATTAAAATAACGGTCTTTGAGCTCATTTTTCCATCTCCTTTTTTATCTGCTCTCTTGCGGCTTCTAGCTCCATGCCTGTCACGCTAAAAGGCGGCGAGAGCGTATAAGAAATTTCGCTAAAAGGCTTTGGGATTATCATCTTATCCCAGCTTTTTAGTTGCCAAAATTTACTCGCTTCGTAGTTTAAAATTTGTATTTTCACATTTTGCTTTTGCGCGATGACGACGGCTCCGTCGGCGACGCTGTGATAGGGGCCGCGCGGACCGTCTGGGGTGATGATGACGTCGGTGCCGCTTTTTAGCTCTCTAAAGCTTTGCGCGAGGGCTTTTACCGCGCCTTTTGAGCTACTGCCTCTGATCGCGCCGATACCGAAAAACGAAATCACGCGCGCGATGATCTCGCCGTCTTTGTGATCGCTTATCATGACTTTGGCGCGTCTTTGCGGATTTTGGCCGTTTTTCCACCAGTGTACGTAGGCAAAGCTCATCAGCGCAAGCCTGCCGTGCCAAAACAGCACGACGCAAGGTTCGTTCGTCAAATTTGTCTTAGAAAAGCTCTTTTGGCAGGTTAAAAATATAATCCAAATAAAAAAATAGATAATGCGCGGGGCTAAATTTATAAAAACGCTTCGTTTAAATTTAGCCCACAAGCTCACCGTAAAGCACCATTCTCTTTGGATCGTTCACGCGCACTTTTAGCGTCTTGCCCAGCAGCTCTTCGCTACCTGCGACTTGAACGAGGAAGTTATTAAAACTCCTGCCGGCGACCCCGCCGTTTGCGCGAAGCTCCTCAAAATATACGTCGAAAATTTTGCCTTTTTGCGCCGCGACGATTTCGTCTAAAATCTCGTTGTGGCGGCTTTGCAGGCGGGTTAGGCGAGCGCTTGCGACGGCTTCATCGATTTGATTTGTAAACTCCGCTGCCTTAGTCATCGGGCGGGGCGAATACTTAAAGCTAAAAATTTGCTCGAAGCGTACCTTTTCTAGTACGTCCATCGTGTCCTCAAACTCCTCGTCCGTTTCGCCCGGAAACGCCACGATAATGTCGGTTGAGATGCTGACTCCAGGGCACATCGCGCGCAATCTGGCAGCTCGGTCTAAAAACCACTCTTTGGTATAACCGCGCTTCATCTCGCGCAGGACTTTGGTGTTTCCGCTTTGAAGCGGCATGTGCATGGATTTGCAAATTTTAGGATTTTGACTAAAGATTTCTAAAAATTTATCGTCCATATGGAGCGGATGAGGGCTGGTAAATCGTATTCGCTCGACGCCATCGATCTCGCTGATTTTTACGAGCAGGTCGCTAAAATCGATCTTCTCGTGCGCGCCCGAAAATCTCTTGCCGTAGTTGTTTACGTTTTGCCCGAGCAAGAAAATTTCCTTTGCTCCACCCTCGGCGGCTTTTTTTACTTCGCGCAGGATCAAATTTGCGGGGATCGAGATCTCGTCGCCTCTGGTGTGCGGAACGATGCAGTAGGTGCATTTTTTATCGCAGCCGATCGAGATATTTATGTGGCTTTTATACGGTGAGCCGCGAAATTCGCCGAATGCGTACTCGCTCTCGTCGTGATTTATGTCGGTGCTGATAAATTTAGGCGTCTTAACGGCAGCTGAAATTTTACTGACGTTTCGCGCACCGAGTACGAAATCCACGTAAGGCGCTCGTTTAAAAATTTCGCTTCCCAGATGACTTGCCGTGCAACCGCAAACTCCGATTTTAGCACCTGCTTTCTTTACTTTTTCAAAACCACCAACCTCGCTAAAAAGCTTATGCACGGGCTTTTCACGCACCGAGCAGGTGTTGATGAGGATGAGGTCGGCCTCGGAGATGTCCTGAGTGAGCTCGTAGTCCTCTTTTTGCTTGAGCTCGGCGATGATGTGTTCGCTGTCGCGGACGTTCATCGCGCAGCCTAAAGTCTGGATAAAGAGCTTTTTTTGCGCTGCGCTCAAAGGATGTGCACCTCGTACATGTAGTCGTTTTCGTCGAGACCGTATTTTACGGTGCGGTGATAGACGCTAAGGCCTTTTTCCTCAAAAAATTCAACCAAAGCGATGAGTTGTTTGTGGCTGTTTTCTCTGTCGAAATAGAAAATTTGTTGCGGATCTTTTGCAAATGCCGCTTCGATTTTTTCAAGAGAGATCGTTTTTGGTTTGGCGTCAAGTTGCGTTCTAGCGAGTTTTAGCTCCATTTTTAATCCTTTGAAATCTTTAATTTAATCTGTGAATATAGCAAATTCATCATAAAAAACGCATTAAACTTCTTAAAAGTATAAAGCTTGTATAATACCCCTCTAACTCAAAAATTCCCCCAAATTTAAATAACGGAGCAAAAATAATATGGAAAAAATAGCGGATATCATAGAATCTATCGCAAATGAAAAAGGGCTCGAAATCGAGGACGTAAAAGAGCGCGTCATAAGAGCTATTATCAATACCGCAAAGAAAATTTACGGCGAAAACTACGAATACGACGCGGTTATAGATAATGCGACCAAGACCCTTCATCTATATCAAAAAATCACCGTCGTAGAAGACGGCGACGAGCGCTTGGCTGAGGACAACGAGCACTTTTTAAGCATAAGCGAAGCCAAAAAAGTGGACTCTGGCGTAGAGATCGGTGATGAGCTAACCTATGAGCTATCTACCGACAACCTAGGCCGCACCGCTGCACAAACGCTTCACAAGGAGCTTGAGTATCACATCCAGCGTCTGATGGAGGAAAAAATATTCCAAAAGTATCAAGACATGGTAGGGCACATGGTTTTCGGCTCTGTCACGCGCGTGGATAGCGATGAAAATACATTCATCGAGATAGACGAGCTGCGAGCCGTGATGCCGCGCAAAAACCGCATAAAAGGCGAGAAATTTAAACCGGGTGACGTCGTAAAAGCCGTCATAAAAAGCGTCTATATCGATAAATCCATGGGTATCAAGGTCGAGCTAAGCCGCACGTCGCCAAAATTCCTAGAAGCCCTACTAAAAGCCGAAGTGCCCGAGATCAAAGACGGCCTCGTACTGATCGCCGCTAGCGCTAGAATCCCGGGCGAACGCGCTAAAGTAGCCCTCGTGGCAACTTCGCCTAACGTTGATCCCGTGGGCGCGACAGTGGGCACCAAAGGCGTGCGCATAAACGCCGTCACAAAGGAGCTAAACGGCGAAAATATCGACGCGATCGAGTATTCGGCCGAGCCTGCGATCCTCATCACTCGTGCGATGGCGCCGGCGATCATCAGCTCCGTAAAAATCGGCGAGGACAACAAGGCCGTCGTGAGCCTAGTAACCGAGCAAAAGAGCAAAGCTATCGGCAAAAGCGGCATAAATATCAGGCTAGCTAGCATGCTAACGGGTCACGAGATCGAGCTAAACGAGCTAGGCGCTAGAGGTGAGAGCAAAGACGAAAACGCGAAGGATCTAAA
>CALCKS010000027.1 GCA_937965895.1 uncultured Campylobacter sp. | reverse complement strand
GTTGCGGCCGATGTAGAGGTAAAATCCGCCCACGTTAACAAGGTAAAACATCACGGCAATGGCGTCGCAAACGCGAACTAGCTTGCTTAGCGGGCGCTTAGGTTCTGTTTTGGTTACGTGATCGTTATTCATTTTTTCTCCTTTATTTTTGGGAAATATTATCATAATTAGCGTAAAATTTTGATGACATATAGTAAATTTTAAAGCAAAAAATTCACAACTAAAAAATAATAAAATTTAAGCGGATTTTATGGGGGGGGGGGGGGAGAATACGCTCTTATTTCACTTTAAAGGATAAAAATGAGTTTTTATTTTTTTGACGCAAAAGATTTGAGGCGCGTTGGTAGGTTTCTGGCTATTTTGATATCGTTTGCTATAGGTATTGGAGCCAGCGTTTTGTGTGTTCATTTTTTAAAAGACGATAGATATTCTTTGCTCTTTATAGTTATTATTCCTCTCGTATATTTTGCACTTAAACTTTACTCAAAATGCCCAAACTGCAAAAAGAGTTTTTGTACTAGAAAAATAGGCCAAGAGACGTTGCGTGAGGAGCTGGCGAAAGGAACTAAAAAAGTGGATAATAGAACAGTAAGCACAACGTTTAGGATAAAAGATATAGAAATTTATACCAAATGCGCTAAGTGCGGTTTTGAAAATTTTTATACGGTAACCAAAAAAACAGAGGTGTAATTTTTAAGTACTTTAAGTATCTTAAAAATTTTAATTAATAGGAGTAAAAAATGGTAAATGAAAATTTCAAAAAATGGGCTTTGGGTTTTAGCGGTTGCGACGGTGGAGACATCGGTAGTGCACAAAGCCCGAGCGTTTGGCTATGCGGACTTGAGTGGGGTGGCGGGTTTAAACCTGAAGAGCTGGCTGATGAGTTTAAGGATGATGTTAGCGAGCCGTCCGTAGGATACAAGAGTCATGAGCGAAATTTGGCCTATCAATACAATATCAAAGCCATTAAGCTACTTTGCGCGCTTAACGGAGCGAGCGATCATATTAAATTTAACGAAACCGTAAAGCCGTTTACGCAGGACGCAAAGGGATATTTTAAGCTAAATTTGTATCCGCTTGCGTTTAAAAATACAAACCATAGTCTTTGGAGCGAAGGTTTTGCCGAGGCAACAGGTCTGAAAAATAAGGGCGAATATATACGCTGGATAGAGCAAAATCGCTTCCCTAAACTTAGGGCATGGGCAAAAGAGTACAAGCCGCGCCTAATAATCTGCGTGGGAATAAGCTATAAGAACGAATTTATCGCGGCATTTGGTGGCGAGGGCGTGCAGGTAAATGAAGCTATTGCGGGCGATAAGAAATTTTATTATTTTAAAAATGAAGACAATACGATTGTGGCTATAACGTATTTTCTAGGCAATCGATATGGACTAAACTCTGACGTAGCAATAAAAGCCACTGGCGAAAAAATAGCTAAAATTCTAGCCCAAAACAATAAAATTAAAGGAACTTGAACAAACACAAA
>CALCKS010000026.1 GCA_937965895.1 uncultured Campylobacter sp. | reverse complement strand
CGTAAAATTTAATCAAAAGCGACCAAATGACCCTTTCGCAAGCATTTATATTAACCAAAAACAAACAAAAAGAGTGCCGAGCTAGAGTCGCGGTATCTCCGACAAGCGTTATTTTGGGCGTCGGCGTCATAGTGCTCTTTTTTATCTTAGGAAATAGATTTGATAGCGATCAGCTCTCGTCATTTGGCTTTATGATGGCGTTTTTGCTTGTTATTTCTCGTTATCTTTTTAAAATACTTAATCACATCGAAAAAGTAGAAAAAGCAAAAGAGGAATACAACGAATTTTATAAAGAGGTTTTCGTCCGCGCGCTTATAGGCGAGATAGACGAGAGCTTTACGTATAGCGCCTACGGCGGCATTTCGCAGAGCGAATTTAATGCGGCGGGGATTTATAGACCGAGCACATTTTATAGCGAAAATAGCGTACGCGGAGTCTATAAAGGCGTCAAATTTAGCCTGTGCGAGGTCATCAATCACGAGCGCGAATACCCGCGCGTAAATAACAAATACGTCGCCGCCTTCGTCCTGCTAAAGTACGCATTTGATCAGTATTCGGACTTCAAGGGTAGCGTGCTGGTTTGCGAGTTTAATAAGAAATTTCGCAGCAAAACGGTCGCCGTAAGTAAGGATTTTAACACTAAATTTCTAGGCGACAAAGAGCTGCTCGACGATGTCAAATTTAATGAAAATTTTAGAGTTTTTACGACGGATAAGATAGAGGCTAGACACCTGCTCACGCCTGCGTTTATGGGCAAGCTAAATATACTAAAAGCCTACAAAAACACGCTAAAATCGTCCAGCGTGGCCTTTATGGATAACAAATTTTACCTATTTTGCTTTAGTAGGAGAAATTTTTTCGAGGGGCGACTATTTGAGAGGCCTGATATCAACGAAGCTCGCCGCGAGCAAAGATACGTCAGGCAGATGCTTAGCGTCATCGACGAGCTAAATTTGAGCTTAGATATTTATCGGTAAATTTGCCGTCAAATTTGCGTGGACTACCTTAAAAATACTACAAATTTGACGCCGTCCGCGACAAATTTACGCTACTTTAAATTTACTGCTGAAGCGTCAAATTTGACGGCGACCAGGCTATGCCCTAGCCGCCGCGTTAAATTTAGCCGATTTTACGGATATTTGCAGGTAGCGCCTGTCTAGCGCAGGTGCCCACTAACCAGTCGTTTAGGCTAAATTTGCCCTTTCGCTTCGGATCTAGTAGGCCTAGTTTGTTGTGATTTACGCCCTTTTCCGCGCTTTCTAGCCAAAAGGCCGGTTTGCCGTCGATAAAATGCACCCTGGCGCCAAACTCATCGTGCCCAAAACCGTGCTCGAGGCTGATGACGCCGCTAGCAACGCCGTTTGTTACGAAGGCCTCGCCCGTTTGCGAACCGTACGGCGTCGTGATCTTGACCTTGTCGCCCGTCTTGATGCCCTGCTCGCTCGCGATATCCTCGGCGATCCTTACGAAATTTTTTGGATGTATCGCGCGTAGCTTTGGACTAACGATCGTGTAGTAGTGCTGGATGTTTGATTTTCTCGAGCTTACGAGGTATTTCCACTCTGATTTTGGGAAAAACTTTTCTAGCGGAGTACCGTCGCTAGCGACTGCAAGGGCTAGAGTCGGCGTGCCTGGCATATACTCGCCCGTGATAGAGTGCCTGTGTCCGCCAAGCGGCTCGTAGTAGATCGCAGCAGGCGTAGCAGCCGGGACTTTTACCGTGGTTTTATCGCCCTTGTACGCACTCTCGTAGCTGTCAAACCTACCGCCCTTTGCCAGCACGTGCGCGACTTTTGGCTTTTCCTCGTCTTTTAAAAACGGCTCTAGCTTTTTCATGGTTTTTGAAATTTTACTTAGCTTTAGATCCTCTTTGCTGATATCCTTTACGCCCTCTCCGTCAAAGGCTAAATTTGCCAGCGCCGCGGCGTAATACTGCTCTTTAGTATCCAGATCCATCGGCTTTCCGTCTTTGTCCTTAAAGGCGCCCTTGCCAAATCCTTTTAGCCCGAGCCTCTTTGCCACCGCGATATAAAAGGCCTCTACGTCGATTAGCGTGCCGTCTGCGGCGCGGTCTTGTTTAGCGGCGACGGCCGGGTAGCGCACGACCGAGGTTTTAGCTATCGTACCCCAAAGCGAGTTTGGCAGCGCCCAGTTTTCTAGATTTACCCCGTCTGGTACAATGTAGTCGGCGTAGGCGTTAGTTTCGTTCATAAAGGCGTCGATACCGATGAAAAGCGGTAATTTTTTGCTATCTTTTAGCACTTCAAGCACCGCAACCTCGAGCCCCGCCTGTCCGTAGACGACGTTTGTCATGTAGTTTATAAACACTTTTACCTTATACGGATAGCCCGCGGCATGGCTAGTGAGCGTTTCGTTTACTAGCGGCATCGAGATAGGATACCACGGCTGCTGCGCAGGATAACCGCTACCGCCGGCTGCGACTTTGCGCTTAAACTCCGAGCTCGTTTCGTAATACTTGCCCGAGCGGGATAAATTTAGTCCGTTTGGTTTGTATGCGCCCTCGAAGCTCTCTAGATCGTATCTACCCTTTAAAAACTCATGAGTGCCCGCGCTTGCGTTTACACTGCCGCCCTTGTAGCCGTATGTGCCCATGAGTGTGTTTAGACAAAATATCGCGTACGTGCTCATGGCTGCTTGCGTGTGCATCATGCCGCCGTGGACGTTGGTGCTGACCTGCCTGCCGTTTTTGGTGAAATTTTCGCATAGCCACAATATATCCTCCACGCTCACGCCGCAAATTTTAGAGTACTCGCCAAGGCTGTGTTTATAGGCTGATTCTTTTAGCAGCTGCATCGAGCTTTTAACCTCGACTTTTTTGCCGTTAAGCAAAATTTTGCCCTTATAGTAGAGCTTAGCAGGCTCGTTTATCTTGTAGCTTTGGATTTTGCCGCTTTGAGAGCAGACCTGCCACTCGTCGCCAACAAGCGCAAATTTGCCGTAGTCTGCGTGGCCTTTTTGCGTGATGACTAGGTGGACGGCGTTGCACCAGTGTATCTCGCCGGCTAGCTTTGCTTGCTCTAAATTTGGCTGCATGAGGTAGTTTGCGGCGTATTTTTCGTTTTCTATGATCCAGCGTATCATCGCCATAGCAAGCGCAGTGTCGGTGCCCGGTTTTATGCCGATCCAGCGGCCTTTATCGGAGGCGGCAAATTTGACGGCGTTCGTTAGCGTCGGATCTACCACCGCATAGCTGAAGTCATCGTTTGTACTTCTTGCGTGGGCGACCATTTTGGCTTGTTTTTGGAACGGATTTCCGCCGTTTGCGGGCGAGGTGCCCCAGTAGATGGTAAATTTGGAGTTTTCGTAGTCGGGCTTAGTATGGGCAAAGCCCTTTGCATTATGCGCGATCTTGCCGCCGACTCTAAAGCCGCCGCCGCAGATACCGCCGTGCGAGTAGTGATTTATAGTGCCGAATGATTTTTTGATAAAGCGATCGACGATATCCGAGCGCCCGTCGTAGAGATAAAAGCTCAAAAGCTGGTTGCGCTTGGTGCCGTATTCGGGATTTGCCTCGTCGATGAGCTCGTCTGAGTGTATGGCTCTAAGCCCGTCCACGTGCCCCTCGCCGAAAAGATCCCCGCCCTCGACGACCTCCTCGATGAGCTGTTCGAAACTGATCTTTTTCCACTTGCCCTCGCCTCTTTTTCCTACTCGCTTTAGCGGCGATAAAACCCTAATAGGCGAAGCTATCATCTCCGGTAGCGCCGCGCCTCTAGCGCATACAGTAGCGCGCCGATCGTCCTCGCCGCTAGCCGTAGTCGCCAGCAGTGCGTCGTTTATCGAGGTTTCAAAGCTCGCCCAGTGCACGTTTGATAGCGGGTGATAGGGGTTGCCCGTGCATCTTAGCACGCGGTCTGCTTTTTCGTCTACGTGCAACCTTAGGCCGCACTTTGCCACGCAGCCGTGACACATGGAAAATACCACGCTATGTCCGTCGTTCATCGAAATTTTGCCGTCTTTTACGCTAAATTCGGGCTGTAGCGAGCTGCCCTGCGGTTTATAGTCGTCTTTTATTTTCCCCGCGTCGTCCGCTACTGCAGCGGTCGCGCCTACGGCCGAGATCATCGCCGCGTTTTTTAGAAATTCTCGTCTTTGCATTATTTTCTCCTTACAGCGCGATCTCTTCGCTCCAGCTGATCGCTTGTTTGTAGCCTTTTTTAGCCGCCAGTTCTTTATCGTTTTTAGTCAAAATTTCGCTCACGCCGTAGTAAAAAACCTGCGGATGCGTGTTTTTCGGACTGTCTAGCACCATCGTCTCGTGAGCGGCTAAAAATTTTCTGATATTTGAGTTTTCGTCGTTTAGATCGCCTATTATGCGGCTTCCGCCCACACAGGTCTCTACGCACGCAGGTAGCAATCCCTCGCGCAGTCTGTGATCGCAAAAGGTGCATTTATCGACCTTATAGGTCTGCATGCTTAGGTATCTGGCGTGATACGGACAGGCCTCGGCGCATAGAGCGCAGCCGATGCACTCGGTGCTATTTACTTTGACGATGCCGTTGCTTCTTTGGTAGCTAGCTCCCGTCGGACAAACGTCGATACAGGCTGGATTTTCGCAGTGATTGCAAAGGCGAGGTAGCGATGCGATAACGGCGCGGTTGCCGTCTTTGTCGCTAGCTTCGTACTCCGAAACGATCGTCCTAAAGGCGCCTGCTTGGACGTTGTTTTCCATAGCGCAGTTCATCGTGCAAGACTGGCAGCCGACGCAGCGCGTGAGGTCGATGACCATGCCGTAGCGCGGACCTTTGGTTTTTTCAAAAGTATTCGGAGCGGCCCTGAGCGCGGTCGCCGCTATAAAAACACCCGCCGCAGCGATAAAGCTACGACGCGAACCTAGCGTTGATTGCATTTTTTCTCCTTTGAATCAAAATGGTTTCGTAACTTTATCATAACTTAACTTAAATGATAATATTAATATTTTGATTAAAAGTGTTTTTCAGATTACCTCAAAATTTATTTTTTAGAAGCGTTTGGTTATAATGCTTTTCAAATTTTTATAAATTTAAGGAAAATATCTTGAAATACGCGCTTGATTGCAAAGATAGTTTTGAAAACTCGTTTATATTTTGGCTCACGAGATACGTCAAATTTAAGCTTAGCTCGCTATCAAACAAAGAGCTTCGCGACCCAAAGGCGCTAGCAAGCGTAAATTTCGCCCTTAGCCGCGATATAAAAAATATCGATCAGCTAGACGGCCTCGTAAAATCGGCTAGAAACGCGGGACTAACGGGCATAAATACATACTTTAATCCGCTTAAAAAGATATTCGAGACGCTTAAATTTTACGAGCTAGAGAGCCTAAAACAGATCGACGAGGAGCTGCTAAGCGAGGTGCTAGCTAGCGTCACGGGCGGGCTAAGTGACGCGAGTAAGAAAAACTACCGCATAAGCGTGATAAATTTTTTCGCATTTTTGGATAAGCAAAATGAAGAGGATGGCAAGGCGCACGTCTTTGACATCGAGCTTAAAAACTGGGGCGGCGTGGGCGGAGCGCGCGGGCAAAAGCTGCCTGAGTTTATGAGCGAGGATGAGGTCAAGAGATTTTTGGAGGCGATCGAAAACGCAGAGTTTAAAAGCAACGCCAACCGCAACAAGCTCATTATAAAAATCATTATTTTCACTGGTATCCGCGTGAGCGAGGCGCTAAATCTAAAGCGCAAAGATATAGCCGAGGATGGCGAGCTCTACGTCATCAGGATCCGCGGCAAAGGCAACAAATACCGCGTCGTCATGATCAAACGCCGCCTCATCGAAGCCCACCTAGACGCGATCGCGATAAACTATATAAATAAAGAAGGATATCTTTTTATCAACAAAAAAGGCACGCGCCTAACGCAGGCCTACGTGAGCCGCATCGTTGAGCAGATCCTCTTTAAAGCAGGCATCCGAAAGGAAAAAAACGGCGCTCACATGCTGCGACATACCTTTGCCACGATGCTTTACAAAAAGCAAAAAGACCTAGTTTTAGTGCAAGAAGCGCTCGGACACGCCAGCTTAAACACCTCGCGCATTTACACGCATTTTGATAGCGAAAAGCTAAAACTCGCTGCGCAGGTGGCCGAGGAGCTGAGCGGAGAATAGCCGCTAAATTTGAACGATTTTGGTAAATTTGACCCAGACGGCTAACGGTACGCAAGCTTGCTAAATTTGAAATTTAGCTAAATTTGCGAGTCAATATGCTGTTTTCAAATTTGGGTAGTCTATACATACGATATTTGCGCGGTTAAATTTAGAGAATTTGATGCGAGAACAAAAACGGTCACACCAGTGAGCGCGACCGTAAATTTGGGTTAAATTTTAGAGATCGTTATTTTTTCTTTATCGCTGCCTACCACGATCTCGTCGCCGCTTTCAAGCTCGTCGCGTAGGATCATATCCGCTAGCGGATCTTCGACCAGCTCATATAGCGCGCGGCGCAAAGGTCTAGCGCCGTAAACTATGTCAAAGCCCGCGCCCGCGATAAATTTCTTCGCCTCTTCGCTTAGGCTTGCTTTTATACCGCGATTTTGCAGCGTTTTTTCAAGCTCTTTAAACATTATATCTACGATTTTTATTAGCCCGTCTTCATCGAGCGGATTAAAGATTATCGTGTCGTCTAGTCGGTTTAAAAACTCGGGTTTAAAGTAGTTTTTAAGCTCGTTTTTGACCGCTTGCTCGCGTTCCTCGCCTTTTAGATCCATGATGAAATTTGACGCGATATTTGACGTGAGGATGATGATCGTGTTTTTAAAATCGACCGTCACGCCCTTGTTATCAGTCGCCCTTCCGTCGTCTAGGATGCCAAGAAGCACGTTAAAGACGTCTTTGTGAGCCTTTTCTATCTCGTCAAAAAGTATGACGCTATACGGACGTCTGCGCACGGCTTCGGTTAGCTGTCCGCCTTCGTCGTAACCCACGTATCCAGGAGGCGCTCCGAGCAGGCGAGAGACGCTGTGCTTTTCCATGTATTCGCTCATATCAAAGCGTATGAGCGCGCGCTCGTCGTCAAATAAAAATTTAGCCAAAGCCTTGGCCGACTGCGTTTTACCCACGCCCGTAGGCCCCAAAAACAAAAACGATCCGATCGGACGAGCGCCCTCGTTTAGACCCGCTTTGTTTCGCTTGATAGCTCTTGCCAGCGCGTGCAAAGCGGCATCCTGACCGACGACGCTTTCGCGCAAATGCTCCTCGATCATCAGATATTTTTGCTTTTCGCTAGTTAGCATTTTGCTGACTGAAATTCCCGTCCATTTGCTTAGTATTTCAGCCACTAGCTCCTCATCGACCTGATTTTTGAGTAGCACGCCGCTTTTTTTCATCTCGTCCCATTTTTTTTCGAGCTCTTTTTGGCGGTTGGCCGCTTCTAAAATTTTGCCGTATTCTATCTCGGCCGCGCGCTGCAAGTCGCCGTTTCTGCGCGCTATCTCGGCCTCGCTTTTTAGGCTATCTATCTCTTTTTTTGCTTTTGAGATGCCGCCAAAAACCGCCTTTTCGTTTTCAAATTTACCGTCAAGGGCGTGCTTTTGCTCGTTTAGATCGGCGATTTCTTTTTCGATTTCGCTTAGGCGAGCGGCGTTTTTAGCCTCGTCTTCCATTTTTAGCGCCTCTTTTTCGACTTGCAGCGTTACGATCTCGCGCTTGATGCGGGCGAGTTCGTACGGTTCGCTTTCTATCTGCATTTTTAGCTCGGCTGCAGCCTCGTCGATGAGATCGATCGCTTTATCCGGCAAAAAGCGGTTTGAGATGTAGCGGTCGCTTAGCTTTGCCGCCGCAACCAGCGCGCTATCGGTGATCGTCACGCCGTGGTGCACCTCGAGGCGCTCTTTTATGCCGCGTAAAATTTGAAGTGCTTCGTTTACGCTAGGCTCTTTGACGTCGATGGGCTGAAAGCGGCGTTGCAACGCGGCGTCCTTTTCGAAATACTTGCGGTACTCTTTTAGCGTCGTAGCGCCCACGGCGTGCAGCTCGCCTCTAGCAAGCGCGGGTTTTAGGATATTTGCCGCGTCCATGCTGCCTTCGCTAGCTCCCGCGCCCACGATGGTGTGTATCTCGTCGATAAACAGGATGATATTTCCCGCGCTTTTTACCTCGTTTATGACGGCTTTTAGCCTGTCTTCAAACTCGCCGCGGTATTTCGCACCCGCGATTAGTGCGCTCATATCAAGCGCTACTACGCGTTTGTTTGCTAGGCTAGTGGGCACGTCTTTTGCCACGATTTTTTGCGCTAGACCCTCGACGATAGCGGTTTTACCCACGCCCGGCTCGCCTAATAAAATAGGATTATTCTTGCTCTTTCTTATTAAAATTTGCATCATGCGCGTGATCTCTTCGTCGCGCCCGATGACAGGATCGAGCTCCTTATTTAGCGCCTTTGCAGTTAGATCGATGCCGTATTTCTCCAAACTATCTAGCGTCTCGTCGCCGGTTTGGCTGTCTATCTTGCGCCCTGCTCTAATGCTTTCCAAATTTTTGCGGATTTCTAAAACATCTGTAAATTTGCCTAAAATTTGTTTAATTTCAGGCAGCTCAAGCGCCGAAATAATCCACGTATCCACCGCGATATAGCTGTCTCCTAGGCTCACCATCAGGGCTTTTGCACTTTCAAGCGAGTTTATGAGCTCCTTTGAAATTTGCACGTTTTCCTTGCTGACGTTTGAGCTTGTAGGTAGCTGTGTGGCTTTGCTTTTTACTTCGAGCTCGACCGCGTCTTTACTCACGTTCATTTTATTAAAGACTTGGTTTAGTAGCGAGCTACTATCTGCGGCTAGCGCCCAAAGCAAATGAAGCGGAAACGTTTGCGGATTTTTCGCGTGTATCGCTAGCGCGACGCCCTTTTCTACTAGATCTTGCATTTGCGCTGTTAAATTTTCGCCTAAATTCGCCATTTTTTCTCCTTTAGTTTATAATGAGCGTATTATATAACTTTAGTCGATTATTGTCAAGTTACCTAAGTTATTTAATATAAACACTTACGAAATAAAATTAAATTTTATTAAATCTTTTATCCTATTTTTAGGCAAATTTAACTAAAATACCCCCACTCAAAAGGCAGGAGATTAACTTTGAATAAAAAAAAGACGTTTTTGTTTTCAAGCGTTGCGGGCGCGATGATATTCGGAGCGGTTTTTAGCGCAAATTTAAATGCTAAAGCCACCGAGGACGGATCGAATTCCAAACTGCAATCGCTCTCTAAACTTACAAAAACCATTTCTACTATCGAGAAATATTATGTTGATGATTTACAGTTTAAAGAGATCGTGGATAAGGCCATAGAGGGGCTTTTAAACAATCTTGACGCGCATTCGGGATTTTTAAACGAAAAGGCGTTTAAAGATATGCAGGTGCAAACAAACGGCGAATTTGGCGGTCTTGGTATAACCGTCGGCATGAAAGACGGCGCCCTAACGGTCATCTCGCCTATCGAAAATACGCCTGCGGATAAAGCCGGTATAAAAAGCGGCGACATCATCCTGCGCATCGACGGCAACGCGACTCTAGGCACTACTATAGATGAAGCTGTAAATAAAATGCGTGGCAAACCAAAGACGCCTATCACGATAACCATCGTGAGAAAAGGCGAGCAAAAGCCGTTTGACGTCAAGCTAGTGCGCGACATCATCTCAGTCGAGTCCGTTTACGCAAAGATGATCGAAAAAGACAACATCCTCTATCTTCGCGTGACGAATTTTGATAAGCACGTAACCGAAAAGGCCGAGGAATTTATCAAAAAGTATCCAAAAGCGGAAGGCATCATCCTTGACCTTCGCAACAACCCGGGCGGACTTTTAAACCAAGCGGTTGGACTAACGAATTTGTTTATAGATAGCGGTGTGATCGTATCTCAAAAGGGCAGAAACGAGAGCGAAAATAGCGAATTTAAAGCCGCAAGAGCAAATAAAATCACAAATTTACCGCTTGCGGTGCTAGTTAACGGCGGAAGCGCGAGCGCGAGCGAGATCGTGAGCGGATCGCTACAAGACCACAAACGCGCCGTCGTTATCGGCGAAAAGACGTTCGGTAAAGGCAGCGTGCAGATCATCCTTCCAGTGGACGACAAAGAGGCCATCCGCCTAACTATCGCGCGTTACTATTTGCCGAGCGGCCGCACTATCCAAGCAACAGGCGTTGAGCCTGATATTATCGTATTTCCTGGCAAAGTGCCTCAGCAGGATGAAAATGCCTTTTCTATAAAAGAGAGCGAACTAAAAAAACACCTAACCAACGAACTAAGTAAAATAGACGCAAATAGCGACAAAAACGCTACGAAAATCACGGACAATAAGACTATAATAACCGAGGCTAACGTAAACGACGATATACAACTAAAATCGGCGATTGACGCGATCAAAATTTTACAGCTAAAATAAGGAGTGCAAAAATGCAAAAAAAAGAGCTGATCTACGAGGGCAAGGGAAAAAAGATGTTCGCAACAGACGATGCGAACTTGCTAATAGCAGAATTTAAAGACGACTTAACCGCCTTTGATGCGCAAAAAAGAGGTAACGAAGCCGGTAAAGGCGCGCTAAATAACAAAATTTCGACGCAGCTTTTTCATCTTTTAAAAGAAAAAGGCATCCCGACTCACCTGGTCGAAACCCTAAGCGACACCGAACAGCTCGTGAAAAAATGTGAAATCATCCCGCTTGAAGTGGTCATGAGAAATATCGCAACCGGTTCGCTAACAAAGCGCCTTGCGATAAAAGAAGGCACGGTTTTGTCGTTTCCATTGGTAGAGTTTTACTACAAAAACGACGATCTGCACGATCCGCTCGTAAATGACGAACACTGTCTAATCATGGGCTTAGTTAAGAGCGAAAACGACCTTGATAGGCTAAAACATATGGGTCGCGAGATAAACGCTATCTTGTTTAAATTTTTCGCAGACAGAAACTTAAAATTAGTCGATTTTAAAGTCGAATTCGGCGTCGATAAAGACGGAAATATCCTGCTAGCAGACGAGATCAGCCCAGATAGTTGTCGCTTTTGGGATGCTACTACGAACGAAAAGCTTGACAAAGACAGATTTCGCCAGGATCTCGGTAGCGTAAAAGTCGCCTACGAAGAAGTTTTAAAAAGAATTTTATCTAAGGTTTAAAATGAAAGCTACCATCAACGTATCCCTAAAAAACGGCGTTTTAGACCCGCAAGGAAAGGCAGTCGAGCACGCGCTCGGCTCGCTTGGATTTAATAACGTAAGCGGCGTGCGAATAGGCAAACAAATCGTGCTCGACATAGACGCCGCAAGCAAAGACGAAGCGCGCAAGGAGCTCACCAAAATGTGCGAAGAACTGCTCGCAAACACCGTCATCGAGGACTACGAGATAAATTTGAACGATAAATGTGAGAGCGCAAAATGAAAGTCGCCATCGTTTTGTTTCCAGGTACAAACTGCGAGCAAGATACAAAGTACGCCTTTGAGCTTTTGGGTTGCCAGACGCAGATAGTCTGGCACAAAGAAAGCGAGATAAACGCCGATCTTATCGTACTTCCGGGCGGATTTAGCTACGGCGACTACTTGCGCACGGCAGCTATCGCTAAATTTAGCCCGGCGATGAGCGCGGTCGTAAAACACGCGCAAAAAGGCGGATACGTGCTTGGCATTTGCAACGGCTTTCAGATGCTGTGCGAGCTAAAACTGCTCGCGGGTGCGATGAGACGAAACGAAAATTTGAGCTTCATCTCAAAATACCACCACCTAAAAGTGATCTCAAACGCAAATAAATTTCTATCAAATTTGAGCGTCGGCGAGATCGTAAACATCCCGATCGCTCACGGCGAGGGCAACTTTTACGCCGATGAGGCGACACTAAAAGGTCTCTACGACAACGATCAGGTACTGCTAAAATACTGCGACGCAAACGGCGCAGAGCTAAATCCAAACGGCTCGGTCGACGAGGTAGCAGGAATTTGCGATAAGAACAAAAAGATATTTGGCCTCATGCCTCACCCAGAGCGCGCCTGCGAGAAGTTTTTAGGCACGGATGATGGACTAAAGATGCTAAAAGGGCTAGTTTGCTAAAGCCCTTTTTAGCCTTTTTTACTATATTTGTTTTAGCTTGCGGGGCCACTGAGCCTAGCGTATTTGATATGATGGGCGACGAGCAAAGCCAAAAAGTAATCAAGCCCGCTCCGCAAACGCCGGCACAAAAGCCAAATTTGCAAAACAGAGCGCCGAGCACACAAAATAGAACTCCAAGCCAGACGCAAAGTACGGCTACGCAAAACAGAGCTCCCGTAGCGCAAAGCCAAGCCGTAAGCAACCAAGGCGGTACGCATCTACGTCAACCTATCCCTCAAAATATCGCGCCAACCAACGAGCCAGAGCTAAATTTAAAAGACAGCCAGCTCTACGAGCGCGTGCAGCCAAACGACATCATTATCAAGGCTTTAAACGCGCCAAAGCAAGTCTACGTCGGGCAAATTTTTAGCTTTACGCTCTCGGTCGATATCCAGGATAACATCGCCGTTGATCTGCAAACTATCTTGCCAGAAACCGAAAACCTAAAATGGCTAAGCTCAAATTTGCGCTGGGATAACGACGGCAAAGGGGTTTACAAGGCTCAAATTTACGCCGAGGTCTCCGCCGAGGCCGTGAAAAATCCAAAAATCACGGTAAATTTAAAGCGCAACGGCGAGTTTTTCCAGACGGCGAATTTAACGCTTTCGCTACCTAAAATTGTAGCGCTAAAAAGCGGCGAGAAATACAACCACGTCGTTGCTCAAAATCTCGAAGTAAAAAAATATAAAACCAATAAATTCGACGACAAAAATCTCATTATGATCGTCGAAGTAAATGCGCAAAAAGGCAACATCGCGGACTTTTTCATCGAGGACAAGGACATCATCAAACAAGGCGTAGACTCCACGAGCGGCGAATTTGACGCGCAAAGCGGATATTATTTCGCGATCTTTTCTCCTGAAAAAACCTCGATAGATTTTAACTATTTTAGCCTTGCTAAAAAAGATTTCGTGAGCTTTTCGCTCCCGGTAGTCGTGGAAGACGACGAGATCAGCACACAAATCGGGCTAAATCCAAAGCAAAGCAAATTTGAAATTTATAAAAATATCGGAGTTTACGCGCTTTTCGGTATTTTCTTGATCACATTTTTGTTTAAGCGCGACGCGATATTCCTCGTCGTCGTGGTCGGCCTTGGAGCCTATATCCTTTATAGCTACAACCCGTTTGGCGGCGCGACGCTAAGGCAAAACATAAACGTAAAAATTTTGCCTACGCAAAACTCGAGCGTATTTTATACCTCAAAAGCAGAGGAAAAGATCGAGATCCTCGGCGAGCGCGAGGACTACGTCAAAATTTTACTAGACGACGGCAAGATAGGCTGGGTGAAAAAAGATGATATTTTCTAGGATAAAGGCCGCGTATTTCGCGGTCGAGTTTCTAATCAGCATACTTTTGGTCGTGTTTTTCATGTGGCTTTTTAAAAAGCATATTCACGGTGTGAGGAAAATTTGGGGTAGGAGCCAGCGGCTTTTTGGCTTTTATTCGCTCGAAGTCATCGGCAACTTTGACGAGCGGGCGAATATGATCATCATGAACCACCAAAGCATGCTAGATATCGTCGTTTTAGAGGAAGTCTATCCTAAAAATCTCTGCTGGATCGCCAAAAAAGAGATAGCCGATCTACCAGTGATCGGCCAGATCATCCACATACCGCAAATGATCTCGGTCGAGCGCGAAAATAAACGCTCGCTCATCAAGCTCGTAAAAGACGCGCAAGACCGCGTCGAAAAAGGGCGCGTGCTGGCGATTTTCCCCGAGGGAACGCGCTCGCACTCAAGGGAGCTTTTGCCGTTTAAAGGCGGTGCAAAAATCATTGCCGACAAGCTAAATCTAAAAATCCAGCCCATCGTGATCACGGGTTCGGATATCTTGGATGTGAAAAATTTTAGCTTTAAAAACGGCAAAATCAAAATCATCTGCCTAGATCTCATCGACACCGCCGACCCTGAGTGGCTAGAAAACGCAAGAGCTAAAATGCAAGAAACGCTAGATAGCGAGAGGCAAAAAGCGGCGGTCTAAAACGCCTGTTTTTACCGCGAATTTGCCTCTCGCGTAAATTTAACCTGAAATTGAGTCAAATTTACCGCGAACTAATTTGTGTTTTAAGCCCGCAAGCCAAATTTAACCGCCTCGTAAAAGCCGTAAATTTAGGAGGATTTATGAAAAAGCTCGCCGTTATCTTTATAGTTTTAATTCAAATTTTATTCGCTTCAAATTTACCAGAGCCTGACCTTGATATCTTTTTTGATGAAAACGCTACGAACAAACAAATAGACGCAGGCCTCGATCAAATTTTAGATTTTTTATCGCAAAACCCGCACCGCGTAAATGATGAGTTTGGCGAATTTAACGACCGCCTTTTTTCGCCTTTTATCTACAACCTAAAAATCATAAAAACAGGCAAATTTGACTTTGAACGCATAAAAAAGGCACTCAAATTTAAGCCCGATCTAAACTATAAATTTATGATTTTCACCCCTCTTGACGCGGTTATTGCGCTTGGCATAGATCCTAGCGGCAAATATAAATTCGATCAAAAAGAAGCGATACGCCTCATCGACCTACTAATAGCAAATGGTGCAGATATCGGCTCGCCCGAACTTTTGCACATGGCTTGTAATACCGAAGCGTTTGAGATTTTTAGCCACCTTCTTAGCAAAGGCGCGCGCGGCGACAAAGATGTGATGCTTTGTGTGGCTGGCGGGATAGCTATCTTTATGGGTCAAAACGGTGCCTCGCCGATCGCAAACGCTCCGCTTGATCCAATAATAAGGCAGTTCACGAAAACCGCAAAATTTGCCGAGTTTTACCGAGATAAAATGCGCTACCTTGAGGAGCTTTTAAAATTTAAACCGCTTAACGAATTTGAGGCTAAAGAGCTGGAAATTTTTACGAAACTAGCCACCATTTTAGACAGCGAGGATATAGTTAAATTTCTGCTAAATAACGGCGTTTGCAAGCAAGAAAATTTACAAATCTCGTGCGAAAATCTCAAAAAGTACGCAACTCACTACGATGCAAAAGAGAGCCTGAAGCTAATAAACGAAGTAAAATAGTAAACGCGGCGAGTATGTAGTGTGAAACCATTTTAAATTTGTGATTTAAAAGGCTCAAATTTGATCGCGACGGATGTAAATCAAAAGAATAGACGATGAAATTTTCTTTACGATTTTTGCTGCCCGCCCTACTCTTTTTTGATTGTGTCACTTTTTGCGCTGGAGCAAGATGAAGCGATTGAGGTTTTGAGCAACCAAAATCCGTGCCTGATTTTGGGATTTTCTACAACGAAAACGCTACGAGCGAGCAAATAGACTAAGGGTTGGATCAAATTTTAGACTTATGGCAGCAAAACCCGCGCTGCGTAAACGATGAAACGAGTAAGTATTGCGACCGCCCTTTTACGCCTTTTATCTTTAATACTAAGATATAATACCGGCGAAACCGACTTTGAGCGAATAGAAAAATCGCTCAAATTTAAGCCTGATTTAAAGCCGTGTTTTCCAGCCCTGTCGCCATCGCTGCTTCGCTTCTACGACCGTCATCGCCCGCGCGAAAGTCCAAATTTAGCGAAGCGGACGTTATCCGTCTCGTAAAGCTGCTGGTTAGGTACGGAGCGGACGCAAATAATAAGTTTGTTTTAAGCTGTATTTACGGCGCGAACGGCTTTGGGATTTTTAAAGAGCTACTTAGCATAAACGCCGATATGGGCGAAATCACGCTGCAAATCGCATTGATATGCGCTCTTTTGTCCATAAAAACAGCGTTACTTTAAAGCTCGGCGAGGCTACGAATTGAAAAGCCTAAAAGAGATTAACAAAGGCGGGCTTAGATTTTTTATGGAGAGAAATTTAGCGCTTGATAACACTAAAGCGATAGAGTTTTTACTAGAAAAAGGACTTTGCGAGCTGGCGGACGAGTGTGAGTTTTTAAGAAAAAAGGCGAAAATTTACGAAGCGACGGAGGTTTTGAAGCTTAAATTTTAGTCGATTTTAAAAACCTGGTGTCAAAATTTAAAAAATCCAAATCCCAAATTTGACTAATTTTAACCTTTTACCGCGAGTCAAATTTGAGAAACAAATTTTAGATTAGTTGATAGTAGTTGTATCAAGTTTAAAGATATTCTTAGCACCTTGTGCTATAATCTGCTAAAAATTTT
>CALCKS010000025.1 GCA_937965895.1 uncultured Campylobacter sp. | reverse complement strand
AGGTCAGGGATTCGAATTCCTTCGAGCGCACCACGATACTTACAAAACCGATAAAAATCCCCAAAATTCATGCTTTTATTTAACTAACAAAAACCGTTAAACGCGAAATTTATCAAATTTAACGCCCTAAAACTTCCCAACTTTACTTCCCAAGTGTTTTTGGGAAGTTTTTTTAAGCAAATCCCGGCAAGTAGGCCTCAAAGTTTTTATAATTAAATTAAAAGCGGGGTCGAAAATGAAACTCACTCAACAACTAAACTTTAAAGTTGCGCCTGGCGACGCTATTCGTGATTACAAGCTCCCAAGCGATAAAAAAGAAAGGCGCCAAATGCTTACCGATACGGGCTTGTGTCTAAAAATTAAAAAGCTTCACAAGAAAAACACTACGCATGTAAAATACCGAAAAGATTTCTATTATTCAAAAAATGGAAAATTAGTAAAATTTTTGGGGAGTTTTGGTGATATGACCTATAAAGAAGCGGCTAAAAGCTCTTGATGAGTTTTTGCTAGCCGTTCCTAGTGCTGCTAAAACTTCCAAAAATACTTTACGAAGCGTATTCGAGTTATATCTAACCTTTCGCCCTTCGCTTGCTGCAACAACCGTCAAGAAAAAGAAAACTATTTTTAACAAAAGGCTTGGGGCGCTTGCCGACAGGGATATTTCAAAAATTGAAAGAAAACATTTGCAAGACATTGCCGATGAGATATTTCGCGAAAAACTATACGCTAGTCTCGATGATTATTGCGAGCTTGTTCACCAACTTTGGGGTTTTGCTAGAAAGCGAGGCATTTTAAAAAAAGATATTTTTGACGGCATTCTCTTAAAAGAAAGCTACGATTGCCCGCCCAGCGAAGGTTATGCTTGGATTAGCGACCAAGCCGATCTTGAGAGTTTAATCTCGTATGTTTTAAATTATCGCAGTCCTATATCCTCTATAAAAAAGCTCTAATAATGGGCTTGGCTACTGGGCTTCGTGCTGGAAATATCCGAAAAATGTCCGCAAATCATCTAAAAATTGATGAAAACGGCGAATTTTACTTACATTTTCCAAAAGATGAAAACAAAACCAAAACAAATGGCGATGAATATCTAGGACTTCCGCGTGAAGTTGGCGAATGGCTATGGAGCTTTAATCTTAAAGGAAGTCAATTATTTTTTGGAAATACAAAAGGCAAGCCTTTGAGCGACGGGACTCTCTCAAATGCGCTAGGCGACTATTGTTCTGAAAAGTTAGGGGATAATGTTTGTCTTGTATTTCATAGCTTCAGTAAGATAGCCTCTACATTTTGCCATGAAATATGCCTCAAAACGAGCTTATACCTTACGAGGTCGAACGCACGCTTTTTCACGCTATCCATGGCGTAGCGGGGGTTTATAATAAATCAACGAATATCGCTATGACTAGAAAAGTTATAACGTGGTGGTTTAACTACTTTAAAAACTTTGGGGTT
>CALCKS010000024.1 GCA_937965895.1 uncultured Campylobacter sp. | reverse complement strand
GCAGGGATTATAAAAACCAAACCACCGAAGTAAGAGCCACTGCCGTAAACTTCGCAAGCCCTCAAAAAATCAAAAAGCGCAGAAGCTGGGAGAATACCACCGTATTTGAAATAGCAAGAAAAATAGCCGGCGAAAATAAGCTTGCCGTAAAAACGTCTGGACAAGATCAAAACATCGCCTCCGTCTTGCAAAACGACGCGGGGGACCTAGATTTCTTGTATGGGTTGTGCTTTGATTACGGCTTTATCATGGCGGTAAAAAATAACACCATCGTCATAGCATCCAAAGACGCCAAAGGAGACGAAACACAAACGAGCAATACTCCAAAAAATGAAAGCTTACCCGCTTTTACTCTAAATTTAGCCGAGCTTTACTCATTGGAAATCACAGAGGCAAATAGAAATTCCTACGGAGCGGTCATAGTAGAGTGGCAAGACATAGAAGCTGGTAAAACCAAAAGTATCAAGGTAGGTAGCGGAGAGCAAACATATAAAATGCAAATAGCCCAACCAAAGAGCGACAATGAAGCCTTTAAAATGGGCGAAGCAAAACTAAACGAATTGCAGCGCGGCGGCATAAACGGTAGGTGTTCTTTGCCCGGCGCAAATATAGTAGCGGGCGGAAAGCTTCAATTTAGCGGTATAGCAGGACTGGAAGTAAATGAATTTAGTATCAAAAGCGTAAGCCATAGATTAAGCACGGATAATTACGAAATAGAGATTGAATTTGAGGGGTAAAACATTACGAAGCAAAGCCGCCGGCAACCCCGCCTCGTAAATACAAAGTAGCAAGGTAATATTACTAAATTTTCTTACAAGGTAGCGAAAAAATTTAAATTTGTAAGGAAAATCATGAAGACTACTAAACTAAAGGCTCCGTTTGCTTGGGTAGGCGGTAAATCAAAGTTGGCAAGCAAGATAATCCCTCTTATGCCGCCACATATTAAATATGTTGAGGTATTCGGCGGTGCACTATCGGTGTTTTATCAAAAAGAACCAAGCAAAATCGAGATAATCAATGATATCAACGGCGATCTCATAAATTTACACCGCATTATTAGGACTAGACCGCAAAGCCTAAGCACCTATGTTAATGCTATGCTAAAAAGCCGCGAGATATTCTATGCCATAAAAGAGGGTAAGATAAAGCCTAAACACAAGATAGAGGCTGCGGCGTTTTACTACTATCAAATAAGTTTAAGCTTTGGCGCAAAAGGGGATAATTTTGCCATGCCCAAAAACAGGAGTGCTAAAAATATATACAGGGACTTTTCTATATACTCAAGGCGTCTAAGGCGCGCTTCTATAGAAAATTTGAGTTATGAAAAGCTGATAGGACAGTATGACGGTACTGACACTCTCTTTTACGCAGATCCACCTTACGTAGGCACAGAAAGCTATTACAAGACGGCGGATGGATTTACGACGTCTGATCATCAGAATTTAGCTCAAATCTTAAAGAGCGTCAAGGCTAAATTTATGCTTAGCTAT
>CALCKS010000023.1 GCA_937965895.1 uncultured Campylobacter sp. | reverse complement strand
CATCCTCAACGCACCTTTGAGCCTCTGCAGGCTCCACCTGATACACTCCGTAGCCTAAAATCGGCATTTTGTTGCCGTCGTTTAATGTTAAATACTGCATTTTTGCTCCTTGTAATTTTAATTTTTTAACTGAAGTGATTATAACGGTTTTAAAAAAAGGGAGGTAGAACGATCCTGCAAAATCATTGCCTATTTCTGCAAATATTATAAAAAATACAAAATTTAGATCAAATTTGTAGTTAGGGTGGGGCAAAAATGTAAATTTTAGACAAAAGGAGCTTGGGAGATAAAATCAACGAGAGGAGCAGCGAACCTGCCCACACTAAATTTAAGCGCCAGTTATGGCTAAGACGTGCGCCTTAGGAGGCATGCCAAACATCCTGGAATACTCTCTATTAAACTGCGACGGGCTCGCGTAGCCGACGGCAAATGCGGCCTCTGCGGCGTCTAAATTTTGATTTATCAAGAGATTTTTTGCCTCTTCGAGGCGGATCTTTTTTTGAAACTGAAGCGGACTAAGCGCCGTAATACGCTTGAAGTTATGATATAGCGACGATGCGCTGATACCGAGCTTTTTGGCTAAATTTTCGATATTTATCACCTCGGCGTAGTTTGATTTTATCTCTTTGGCAGCGCGCGTGACGCGGTTTTCTATGGTTTCTAGCATCACGTATTGGCGCAGGAAATCGCCGTTTTCGCCCTTTAAGAGTATGTATAAAATTTCTTTTATCGCGAGCTTTGCCAAAAATTTAGCATCGTTTGGACGCTCTAGCAAACGGATAAATTTAAATACTGCTTCAAGCAGCTCATCATCTACTGCCCCAAGAGTTAGCCCTGCAAACTCGCCCTTTTTGCTCTCGGCGCCGCCAATGCTCTCGATCACGCTTAAAATATCCTCTAGCTCAAAGTTGATCTTTATAGCTAGATACGGGCAGCCTTTGATCTTCGCAACGGCAGGGATATGCATAGCGGCTAGCAGATAGCGCTGCTCATCGTACTCGTAAAAATCATTACCGACTTTGGCTAGTTTTGAGCCTTTAAAAACCATACAAAGCGCCGGCTCGTAAACGCCGCTTAAAAACTCGG
>CALCKS010000022.1 GCA_937965895.1 uncultured Campylobacter sp. | reverse complement strand
TGCTAGCCGTTTGCACGCTAAACGAGCCGCAAAGATAAAGATCCTCCCCATATCCTAGCCAAAGTTTTAAGCTATCGCCGAATACGGGCTTGGCATATATACCGCTAACGCTAAAGCTTATCTCGTCGCTTTTGCTGCCTTCCTTGTCGTCGAAATTTAGACTGATGAGATTTGCTTTGATGATCTCCGTAATGTCTTTGCCGTTCGCTTCGAGTTTGAAATTCGGGTGTTTTACCATAATTTGGCCTGTTCTTTGGTTTTTTCTTTTATCTCGGGCAAAAATACCTTGTCGCCCGCTTTAAGCGTAGCGGCTAGTTTTGGATTTAAAGATAATACTTGCTCGAAAAATCTTAAATGTCCGTAATGGTTATAGGCGATAGTGTCGAGCCTATCGCCGTCTTTGGCTATGTAAATTTTAGTCATAATCTCTCCTGAGCTCGATGTTAAAGCTCTGCGTAAAAAACGCTCCGTTTGGGGTAAATACAGCTTGTTTTTCGCTGATTTTAATAACCGCGAACCTGCCAAAATATTTGCCGTTTCCGTTAGTGAGCGCATAGCTTTGCCTACTGCGCGCTAGCTCGTAAAGCCTTTTTAACGCCGTTTGTTTGTCGCCGTTATAGGGCATGGTCTGGCCCTCTATATTTACGGTCTGGTTTCCGAGGTTTGCCGCAAATAAAACGGGGTGATTTTGGATACGGTCCTGCGAGCTTATGCCAAACTCGGTCTCCAAAGATATACCGCCTACTTGTTTCCAGTTAAATTTAAAGCCGCCTAGATTTAAGACCATATCTCTACCTTTGCTCTCTTATTTCTGTATTGACGCTGTTAAATTCATCTCTTTTAAGCGCCTCTTTGACGCCTCTTGTGATTTGAGCTTTAAAGCTTTCCAGATCGAATTTGCCGTTATTTGAATTAAGTAAAAAATCGCCGTTAAAGCTTATATTTATATTTGCCCCGCTTGCGGTAGCCGCTACTGCGGCGGCTTGCGGGGAGGCGGGTTTAGACGCCGCGAATAAGGCCTCTTTGGCCTTTACCGGCGCGCTTTGAGGCTCTTCGTCGTTAAACCAAGAAAAAGGGTTATACCAATTGCTCTCTTTGCCGTCTCCTATACCGAGAGCGTCTTTCGTCCAATCGGTAGCCGCCCCGAGTGCATCGCCGATAGAGCTAACGGTATCTACGACCCACTGAAATTTCTCGCTTATCCAATCAAAAAAGCCTCCGAATATAGATCTCCACCACTCTACTACCGAGTCGAATATCGAGCTAAAGAAATTTGAGGTAGCCTCCCAATAAGGCTTTATGCTCTCCCAGATGTTTTCAAAAAAGATTTTCACCTTATCCCAATTTTCTATAATCCATGCCGCGCCCGCCCCGAGAGCTACTACCAAAGCCCCGATTCCGGTAGAGATGAGTGCTAGGCGCATTATCTTCATGCCGGCCGCGGCGGCTATAAAGCCGGCACGTAAAAAAGCTAGCCCTCTACCTAGTATCAAAGAGGCGCCCGCGGCGATTTTCGTAGCTCCGCTCCAAGCCGCGGTTAGTATTAACGCAGATCTTAGCCTAGCGCCTACTAATAGCATACTAAACGCATGGGCTTTCGCCGCGAGCGTCGCGCCCGCTAAACTAAACGAGTGAGCACTCCACCTAGCCGCCGCTACCAAATTTAAAGGATTTAAAAATTTAAGCATTTTAACGACGCCCAAAAAGCCGTCCGCAACGCTTAAAAGCGCGATTTTACCGATAAGTAAAAGCGGCTTAAACATCATAAAGCCCGCAACCGCGCTTACTATTACGGCGCTCGTCGTAGGAAACTTAGAGTTTAGCTCGCCAAGCGTACCGGCTATCCCGCCCAGCGCCGAAGCAAGGAGGTTCGCAAGCGGTAAAAACGTCTCTCCAAGATTTGAGCCTAAATTTCTCCACGCTTGCGTCAATCTTTCTATGCCTGATTTCGTAGTATCTAGCTTGGTTTGAAGCTCTTTTTGCATAGATCCTATCGCTTCGTCCGAGCGGGCTAATCTCATGTTTTCTTTAAGGGCGCCTATGTTGGTGACGAGCCCCGCGATTTCGTCGTTAAAATTTCCGCCCACTAGATCGTATAAAAGCCCCGCTTGCTTATCCTTATCGGCTTTTGAAATCGCTTCTAAAAACGTAGTTATCGCGCCCGCGGCGTCTTTAGCCAGAGCCGCTTTTAGATACCCGGCGTCCATACCGATACTAGCTAACGCTTCTTGAAACGCTTTGCCTTTTTTATCCGCCATCGATAGGGTCGAATAAAGCGCATTTAAGCTAGTGCCCACGACCGACGTAGCTTTACCGGTGCTTAGCATGGTAGAGCTAATCGCGGCGGCGTCGGTCGCGCTTAATCCGATTAGACTCGCATTTGCGGCCGTTAGCGCCGTAGCTTCGAATATCTCGTCCGCGTTTGC
>CALCKS010000021.1 GCA_937965895.1 uncultured Campylobacter sp. | reverse complement strand
TCATACCATTCTGATTTTGCTTGCGCCTACGCCTGATTTGAGACGGAATTCACTGGCAGAATCTATCCCCGCGCTTACTACTATTTGGCTTAAGGACGCCAATCTTTTAAAATTGTTCGGCGCGCTAATTTGTACTAATTTCCTCATCGTCAAATAATATACGTTAGATAGGTTGCAAAAATTACCTTGCCCGGTTATAGTATGCAAACTTGGAAACGTAAAATCATTAACTACGCTAGGATTGTTTGAAAAGCAGGTATTCTTAACGGTTTCTAGTAAAGGCGCGTCTATCTTTGTTAGCGCAGTTGTGGAAAAACTGTCATCCACTTCTCTTAGCAGAGGAGCTTTCAAGGTTTTTATATCCCCGCTTAAGTCATTAAAGCAGGTAGCCCCAAGCGTCTGTAACGATTTTAAATTTAGCTCCGTCATGCCAGGAGCGACCAAAACTAGAGAAAAATCATTAAAATTATTTTGTCCGATTTTCGTAAATTTGCTAAAGTCTAGTTTGTTTTTGTGGTAGTTAGGAGCCTCGCAAATGTTTTGGTATGTTCTCGTAAAACTATTCGGAACCTCCTTCCCCCACAAAACATAGTTCAGTCCGTTTTCTACCACTATCTTTGTTACTTCGGGATAGGGCGCCTCGCCCCTACCTCCGAAAAAAAATGCGCCTTTTAACATTACGCAGCCTTTATGAAAGAAATTAATACTTTGTTGTCGCCTGGGCGCACAAAGTAGCTAAAAAATACATATCCTTGCCCGTACGTCGCTTCGCTTGGGTTTAGGATTACAAAGTCGCTTGAAAAGCCCGTCACGCCGTTGCCGCTAATATACACTAGCCCGCTTTGACCTGCCTCTCTAGACCCTGCCGTTATTTGCCCGCTTACGCTACCAGTGAAATTTACGCCTTGCATAAAATCTATCGTATTACTCGTTATGTTTTGCGCTTTGGTGTATTTATTTAGCGCGTTATCCAGTTGCCCGCGCGTGAGATAGTTTCCTAGCGAGCTAGCCGTAACATACGCGTTTAGTTGCGATTTGAGCGCAAACGTTGCTTTGTCGCTCTCGTATATGGTCGTAGTGAGCTTGTCGTATAGCTCGTCTTTCGTAGCTAGCGTCGCAGTTTTT
>CALCKS010000020.1 GCA_937965895.1 uncultured Campylobacter sp. | reverse complement strand
AAATCTCGCTTTTGCCGCTTCCCGTATCGCCGAAAATCAAACTCGTTTTATGGCTTTTTGTAAATTTTAGCGCTTCTTGCTGGTCTTGATTTAGACTTGGGGTTTTTGGGAAAAACTCCGCTAGAACCGATTGGTTGGAGTTTATTTCAGGTAACTGTGCAGGATTATTAAAATTTAATTTGGCAGCAACATTTTCATTTAACTTCAAATTTTCTTGCAAGCTATTATTATTTAAATTTTGGGGCAAATTTGACTCCGATGTTTCGTTTAATTCCGTAGCCAAATTTAACTCTTTGCTATCGTCAAATTTTGCATTTGTCTCGTTTTTATCGCCCAGAATTTGCGCTTGTGTCAAATTCTGCAAGCAAGGTGCTTCGGTCTCTAGCGGAGTAAAAAGTCCGGCCGCGATAGATAAATTTACGACATAGTAATGCGAGATAAATTTCAAAAGCGAAATTTGTATCGGTGTAAGCGTGGCGGGTAAAATTTCTAAAATTTCAAGCGTTTTAAAATTCGGTTCGGCTACGCTTTGGAGGACATAGCCGATAGTTTTTTTATTTTTTATATTGATTAAGACTTGGGTAAAATTGGGTATTTTAAAATCTGAACAATATGTAAGCGGCTTAAGATTTAAGCCGCACGGAATTATTTGGTAGTAGAGCATTACTCCAATTCTTGACAAAATCGACCGGCCTCGTCATCGACACACACAAAAGTTCCGTTGTTTTGAGTGTACGTAAAAGTAGCCGCTCTACGACCCAATGTAAACGTATAAACGTTGGCTACGTTGCTAGTCCATCCATTTTGAGGATTGGGTCTGATTCCGGTTTGCAAAATGTTTTCAAATAGTACGTTATTATCGGCTCCCTCAAGAGCAGGATACTGAAAAGCGCCTCTTAGCATATTTGCGTTATAAGCATTAACGATAGCGCTTCTTATAGAAGCTAAATCGGTTCTGGCTCTTGCTATTATAGCATCGTCTCTGGTAACAAATAGCCTAGGCATAGCGATACCGGCTAATATACCTATCACAACTATAACAAACACCAACTCAATCATCGTAAAACCGCGCCTCATGGAGCATCCTTCGTTACTATTTTCTCAATTTTATCGAAAACAAGTTTTTAAAACCATAAAAATGGACTAAAATCAAACAAGCTGAATTTTCATCAAGAATAAAATTTAAAAAGCCCGAGACCTATCTCTAGGCTCGGGCTTTTATCGCATTTATCTAAATGAATTAAGATTAGCGAACTACGGCTAGACCGCCTACGCGGATAGTGTTTGCCGCTTTGCCACCATCAACTCCCTCTAGATATGTTCTGATAGCAGACACGCTAGGTAGTCCCCATACGTCAGCACAAAGACCAGCGTCTCCTATATTAACTGCGATCTCTCTCTCATTAACATTTGCAGGAGGCACTAAGGTTAGGCAGTTATTTCCTCTGATAGCGATAGGATTTGGAACGGAAGTCATATCGGCTATAGTACGGCTAACGCGACCTTGTGAAGTAAAATATGCGTTTATATCAGACATCAACGTAGCGATGTTTGTCGCAGCAGCAGAAACCTCAGCATCATCACGAGTTGCAGTTAGTCTTGGGATAGCTACAGCAGCTAGAATACCTAAAATAACGATCACGAAGATCAACTCAATCATTGTAAAACCTTTTCTCATATGAG
>CALCKS010000019.1 GCA_937965895.1 uncultured Campylobacter sp. | reverse complement strand
CGGGCGAACTAAATCTTTTCATCGGCGACGAGAGAGAGGACGGCTTTGAGTGCCTAAGCGTATTCGGTGCGGCAAAAGACGCGAGCATAACAATCACAAACTCGCAAACTAGCGAACTAAATCTAAACATAGAAGGAGTAATCTAATGGCGAAACAAATTTCGGCGCTACCTACTGCGCCAAGCACACAAAGACCTGCGACGTTCAACACGGAAGCGGACGCATTCGTAGCGGCTTTGCCTACTTTTGTATCTGAAGCAAACGCTTTGGCTACCGAAGCGGCGGCAAACGCGCAAAGAAGCGAGGACGCAAACGCTACGGCTCAAAGCGCAAAAGATGCCGCACAAGCGTCTGCTCAAACGGCTAGCGAAGCAAAAGAAGCGGCGGCAAGAAGCGCGAGCGAGGCCCAAAGTGGCGCAAACGAAGCGGTAGCGGCAAAAGAGATCGCCGCATCCGCCGCAGCCTCCGCAAAACAAAGCGAGCAAGCCGTCGAGCAAACAAAAACAGAGCTACAAACGGCTACGCAAGCCCTACAAGATATGAAAAACATCGTAAAAGACGGCTTTATTGACGACACCGCCCAAAGCGAAACGAAAACCTACTCAAGCAAAAAGATAGAGGCCGACTTTGCGCCTAAAAACGAAAACACCGGCGAGCAAAAGATATACGGCAAACCTCTATCGGACGCAGGCGAAGCAAATAGCATAGTCGTTAGAGATAGTGGCGGCTACGTCTCAAGCTCTACGCCAAAGAGCGAGGAATTTACTGCAGATCATCTAGTTTGCGTTAGAGGTAGCGACGGCAAAGAAAAATTCGTGCCGCTTGAAACCATATATAAAAACGCTTTAGAGAGGATTTTAAAAGAAAATCTATCGCTTAGGAGTTACGCAGATATAGATATAATCGAGAGTATAGCCCCTTTAGAGGGATCGTGGGCGCCAACTGAAGCAAAGAGGCTAAAAAACAAGAATATTTTTGCATATTCGCCATCAGGCTGGGGCAAAGCCGCTGTTTTTACCCCGTCGCTAGAAAAGGTCGAGCTAGCTCCTCCGCCGGGCGGCGAAAACGGCTATCAAGTTACCAGGCTTATAGACGACGATAGTAGTATTTTTGTGGTATCGCTGTCGGGCGGAAAGCTTTTTAAGCTCATAGAAACGAGCGATAGTTGCTCATGGGAAGAGGTTGTTTTGCCTATGCCGCTTACGATAAACGGTATGCCAAATCAAAGTCTAAATAAATTCTTATACCTTAAAGGCTCTGATGGCAAAATCTATAAATTTGACGGACGCAGCGCAACAAAAACCGATATAAACGGGAGCCCGTCTTATATATCGTTAGATCGCGCGGCCAGCTCGCCGCGGGGCGCGGATGGCTTTAGCGAAGACAGCTGCTACTACGGCAAATCCTCTTCCGGTGTCAACAAGCTTTCGCTAAAAAATTTAATAACAACGCCGATAAGTATCAGCGCGCAATACGGTGCCGTTAGCGACTTTGAGAATTTTGCCCTATTTTTGGAACGAGGTTCTTCAAACAAGGCCACATCGGCAATCATGGATATTAAAAAAAATAAAACAATTATTCTAAATTTGCATATTAGTAGCGGGCGTGTCTATGATTATACCGATGGGTTTATAACGCAAACTTTCTTTCTTTTGTCGGACGAGGATATTTATATTTTAGGGGATGCTAGAGCCCCGCTCGTAAACTCCGGTTCGTCGCAAAGAGTAATAGCCAAAATAAATAAAAAAATGCTGGCGTATTACGGCATTGAAATATAAGGAGCGAGAATGAACCTAACTCTAAAACAATGGCTACAAATAGCAAAAAACGTAGCGGTAGAGATACCGCTTGAAATTTTGCAGTT
>CALCKS010000018.1 GCA_937965895.1 uncultured Campylobacter sp. | reverse complement strand
TGGGCGCGGACGGGCTGGTTAAGGTCGCGGTCGACCCTAGCTGGGCAAATTTGACGGATGAAGCGAGCGCGGAGGAAAAATACGTCGGCGACGAATTTATAGAAAAAATCGTTAAGCCTATCAACGCCGCCAGGGGCGATAGCTTGCCCGTTTCGGCGTTTGTGGGCTTTGAGGACGGACACTTTAAATCAGGTACGACGCAATACGAAAAACGCGGCATCGGCGTGATGGTGCCAAAGTGGATCGAGGGCAACTGCATCCAGTGCAATCAGTGCGCCTTCGTCTGCCCGCACGCGGTCATCAGACCGTTTCTAATCGATGAAAACGAGCTCGCCGCCGCGCCGCAAACCGTGCAAGATCACGTCCTAGACGCCAAAGGCAAAGAGGTAAAAGGGCTAAAATACAAAATCCAAGTTAGCCCGCTTGACTGCACGGGCTGCGAGCTGTGCGCTCAAATTTGTCCGAGCAAGGAAAAATCGCTCGTCATGGTGCCGCTAGCAGAGGAGATGGAGCGACACGAGCAGGAAAACGCCGATTATTTATTTAAAAAAGTAACCTACAAAGACGACCTGATGAGCAAAGATAGCGTCAAGGGCGTTGGCTTTGCGCAGCCGCTGTTTGAGTTTCACGGCGCGTGCCCGGGTTGCGGCGAGACGCCTTATATCGGGCTTGTTACGAGACTGTTCGGCGACCGTATGATCGTGGCAAACGCCACCGGTTGTAGCTCGATCTACGGCGGTAGCGCGCCTTCGACGCCTTATACGACAAACAAAGAGGGCAAGGGCGTAGCGTGGGCGAATTCGCTATTTGAGGATAACGCGGAGTTTGGCATGGGTATGAACGTCGCGGTAGAGACGCTTCGCCACCGTATCGAGGACGTCATGCTACGCACTAAAGACGCCGCGCCAAATGCCTTAGCCGCGCTATACTCCGACTGGATCGTGCACAAAAACGACGGCGAGAAAACGACGCAAATCGCTAAAATTTTAATGCCGATTTTGGAGCAAAATTTAAGCATCCCGGGCGTAAAAGAAATTTTAGAGCTAAAAAGATACCTCGTCAAAAAATCCCAGTGGATCATCGGCGGCGACGGCTGGGCTTACGACATCGGCTTTGGCGGGCTTGATCACGTACTAGCTAGCGGCGAGAACGTAAACGTACTCGTGCTTGACACCGAGGTCTACTCAAACACCGGCGGCCAAAGCTCAAAATCAAGCCGTGCTGGCTCGATAGCACAGTTTACCGCTAGCGGCAAGCCGATGCAGAAAAAGGATCTAGGATACATCGCGATGACCTACGGAAATATCTTCGTCGCGCAGATCAACTCAAATGCGAGCCAAGCAAACACTATAAAAGCCATCGCCGCAGCCGAGGCCTACGACGGTCCGAGCCTCGTGATTGCGTATTCGCCGTGCATCGCGCACGGTATAAAAGGCGGCATGGCCTACTCCGGCGATCAAGGCGAGCTCGCGACCAAGTGCGGCTATTGGCCGACCTATGTCTACGATCCGCGCCTAATCAAAGAGGGCAAAAATCCGCTCAAAATGACCTCAAAAGAGCCGGATTGGTCGCTTTACGAGGAGTTTTTGCTAAACGAGGTTCGCTACAACTCGCTTAAAAAAACCAACCCGCAGCACGCCGACGAGCTGCTAGCTAAAAACAAGGCCGACGCGCAAAGGCGCTACCGCCAGCTAAAACGCCTAAGCCTAGCCGACTTTAGCGATGAGATCGAGTCTAGCGCACCTGAGAGCGCCGAGGATGCCTCTGCCGGCACCGCAACCGAGTAGGGCGCGAATTTCTCTCGCCTAAATTTGACGGGCGAGGGAAAATATCTATAAATTTAGCCGCTCGTTTGGGCGGTTAAATTTGCGCGGTGTCGTTTGTAAGGTTATATTTGGTTTCCAGATAAACGCTTACTTAAATTTTTAGACAGGTAATTTTTAAGTAAATTTAAGTCTCAATAAGCAATAATCGCGCATTCTAATGCAATTAAAAAAAGGAGTAAAATGTTTATCACTATAATCGTTGTTGTGGTTGCTTTGGCGGCTTATATTATTAAAATATATAATAAATTGCAGTCAATGATGCAAAATATAAGAGAAAGCTTTGCAAACATCCAAGCTACGCTTAAAAAACGCCTAGACCTTTCAAATCAAATTATAGACATAGCTAAAGATTACGCAAGCGGCGAGCAAATGGTGCAACTTGGTATTTCTGGAAACGGAGTCGCAAAAGTGGCTGCTTTAGCGCAGGCTTTTCCAGAGCTAAAAGCCAATGAAACATACCAAATGTTAATGTCGCAATTGGAAAAAATCGAAGGCGAGCTTTTAAATAGACGCGAGAACTATAATGCTGAGGTTAAAAGTTATAATACCTATAAAAATGCTTTTCCTCAAGTTTTAATAGCTTCAAAGTTGTCTTTTGAGTCAGTGGCTTATTTTGATATTAACGATGAGGATTTTAGCGAAAATTTAAAAATATTTAAAAAGGACGATTCGGCAAAGATACAAGAGATTTTAAGTGACTCCAATAAGAAAATCACCGATATTGCAATGAATGCAAAAAAGATGATTAATGATAAAATTTCAAATAATTCTGATAAAAAAGATTAGTTCTTATAAAATATGTAAATAATATGAACGGTTTAGATGATGGGGAATATGAATTAATTTCAAAGGCATAAAATGAGCCAAACCCATCCTTTTAAACCTATTTTTGATAAAAACTCTAAAATTTTAATCCTCGGCTCCTTCCCGTCCGTCGTTTCTCGTAAATTTGGCTTTTATTATGCAAATCCGCAAAATCGCTTCTGGCGAGTATTGGCCGGGATTTTAAATGTTCCGCCGCCTACGAACATGGACGAAAAGATAAAATTCCTACTCGCGCACTGCATCGCTATCTACGACGCTGCGATCTGTTGCGAGATAAAGGGCTCGAGCGACGCCAAAATGACTGCCGTCGAGCCTGCAAATTTAGAACCGATCTTTAGCGGAGCACGCATTGTGCAGGTGTTCGCCAACGGCGGCAAGGCACATGAAATCTGCGAAAAATACCTAAGAACTCAAATTTTAAACGCAACCGCCAAAGAGCCGATCAAACTACCGTCCACAAGCCCTGCAAATGCAAATTTTAATTTTGAAAGGCTCGTGCGTGAGTGGACGATCGTTGCAAAAGTGTTAAAGAATAGCTAAAATTAACACTCTTTGTCTTTGCGTAGATTGCAAGATTCTAAAATTTAATATGAAGTATGACGTTTGCGTATACGAGTATAAAAATTTTTGATATAATTACTTAAAAAATTTAAGGTTTCTATAATGATTAAAAAAATTGAAAGTATAAATTGCGCTTCTTATAATAACTACACTTGGGTAAGTGATTTAGATGAGTTTAAACAAATTAATATATTTTATGGACATAATGGAGCTGGCAAAACAATATTGTCTAGGATTATGCGATGTTTTGAGCTGAAATCCTATCATGAAGATTATATAGATGCCGTTTTTTCATTAACAATTAATGACAACAAAACCATTAATCAAGATAATATAGTAAATTCTGAGGATTTAAATATTATAGTTTATAACAAGGACTTTGTTAATGAAAATCTAAATTTTTTAATCAATGGTAGAAGTAGTGGAAATATTAAATCTTTTTCAAGTGCAATTATTGGCAGGGATAATAGTAAAATTTTGAAAGAAATTGATGAATTATTGCAAAATTTGGGTAAGCCCAAAAGTGAGACTGAACAGGCTAGCGGATTATATTTGGAAAAAGAAAATTTACGAAAAAAAATCGAACAGTTAAGAGGAGAAGTTGCAAAAAAAGAGAATGAACATAACGAGACGCTAAAAAACAAAGCAAAGCAAATACGTGAAATACTTGGTTTATCACAATCTAAATATACTATCACTCATATACAAAACGATATAAGCGATATAAAAGAAATAGAATTGCAAAAATATATTTTATTGCCCGACTTATACAACAAGTACCTTAACACTATAGGGGATGAGGCTAAAAATATAGTTAGTTTTGAGACTAAAATTGACACTATCACATTTAGTGCTCTCGCAAACGATTGTAAAAACATAATTGAAGCAAAATTGGTAGCGAAGGAAGATATAGAGAACAATCTAAGAAAATGGTTGAATGAAGGCTTAAAATATCATGATTGCAACAAATTAGAATCTCAAGAATGTAAATTTTGTGGTAATAAACTAGCCAACGAACGTATAAAATGGCTTTTGGACAACTTGAAAGACGATAAAAAAGATAAACTTGCGCAAGATATATCAAGCAAACTGGACGAACTAAGAGAATTTTATAAAATAATTAAAGGTCTTATAGAAGACATAGAAAAAATTCAGATAAGCAATTTTTATATAGAATTTAAGGATAATTTTGAGACTAAAAAGCAAGAAGCCATTAAGGTGGCTAAAGAAATTTTAGGTGAAGTTAAAAATATATGTACAAAGATGAAAGAAAAAGAGGAGGATGTATATAAAGATTTGGTTTTTCAGGAACCTGATAATAAAACAGTAAATCTAGCCGATATACTAAACGAAATTAAGAAAATAATTTACAACAATAATCAAAAGACTAAAAATTTACAAAATGAGAAGCAAAATGCTAGTAATAAAATTAAATTTAATCAAATCGCCACTTTGCTGCGAGATATTAAGTATTACGATTCTAAAAAAGAATTAGAAATAAAAAAACAAGAAATAAGAGAAAAGGAAAGTAAAGAAAAACAAAAAATACTAGAGATTGATCAACTTAAAAACCAAATAAATAATAAAAAAGCCTCTATGAGCAATGAACAAGCAGGAGCCGATAAAATAAATGAGTATTTAAAATCCTATTTTGGAAACAATATGCTTGAGTTTAGAGCTGTTGAAGGAAACAAATCTGAATTTAAAATTTACAGAAACGGCAACGAGGCAAATAACTTAAGCGAAGGTGAGTGTAGTTTGATGGGATTTTGCTATTTTATGGCAAAATTACAAGATGCTGATAAAGCTTCTATTATTTGGATTGACGATCCGATTTCCAGTCTTGATTCTAATCATATATTTTTTATTTTTTCACTTATTGATAGCGAGCTTTTTGATGCCAAAGCGTTAAAATATCATCAGCTTTTTATATCAACGCATAATTTGGAATTTTTAAAATATATAAAAAGACTAAGGGCTATAAGTGACGGCAGAATAGATGAGAATAAAAAAGTAAATTTATACTTAATTGAGAAAGATGAAAATGGAAGCCATATAAAAGATATGCCAAAATTTCTCAAAAACTATACTACTGAGTTTAATTATTTATTTGAGCAAATTTACAATCAAAAAGATATTAGTGATATAGAAAATGAAGATATAAAAACTGCGTCAATTTATAATTTTGGTAACAATTTAAGAAAATTCTTAGAAGTCTATCTTTTTTATAAATATCCAACCGTAAAGTCTTTTGGTACAGAAGTTATAGAAAGATTTTTTGAATCGGGCGATGATAAAGCTGTTTCAAGCCTGGTTAACCGATATGCAAATGAGCTATCTCATTTAAGAGAAATTATGGAGCGAGGCATGAAGCCGCTTGATATTTTGGAGAGTAAAAAAATAGCTAAATTTGTTTTAGAGACCATTAAAAGGAAAGATCCTGAGCAGTACGAAGCTTTATGTGAAAGTATAGGAAAAAGTAGTGAGCTGTGAGTAAATTTAATAATTAATATGTGGTATGGACGTGGAACAAAGATATGAAATTTCGGCAAATTTTATCAGATTTAGTTCAAAATTTAAAATTTCTATTTTTACTCCCGCTTCTAGCTATCGGCGCACAGGCGCTGGAGCCAAAAATCGTAATGAAGCCCGAAGCGAGCCTAAAAAACGGCCTATACTACGTAAAAGGTAAGCTCTACGATGGCACGCTAAAGATGCTGCGCTACAGCGCCCAGGACCTATATGACGTAAATGCGATGAGCATGGTCTATCCGAGGCTAAAACCGCTGCCGCCCACGCTCATACGCGAGATAGACGTGCAGGGCGGCACGGCGGTGCGATATAGGGACTATTTTGACGGCAGAGACAAACCCTCAAACGAATACCCCCTAAAAAACGGCGTCCGCGAGGGCACGGCTAAGCACTACCACGCAGATAGCGGCGCTCTGATGGGCGAGAGCGAATACAAAAATGACGTTCGCGACGGGCGCTACCGCCGCTACTACTTTGACGAGGGCGGCGCGTTAAAGCAGGAGGGCATTTTTAAGGCGGACAGGCGAGAGGGCGTATTTACCGACTATTACGTTAGCGGCGAGGTTAGCGCGTGCAGTCCCTATGTGGGCGGGCTACGAAACGGCGAGGACATCGACTACTACAAAAGCGGCAAAATCCGCGGCAAGCGAACCTATAAAAACGACAAGCGAGAAGGCGCGGAAAAATGGTACTACGAAAGCGGTGCCGTGGAGGAGACGGGCGAATACAAAAATGACCGCAAAAACGGCGTTTGGAAGCGATTTTACGAAAACGGCAAAACGCGCGTGGTAGAAAACTATAAAGACGGCGAAAAGGACGGCGTCGCGCGCGAATACTACCCAAGCGGCAAACTTAGAGGCGAATACGAGTACAAAGACGGCCGCCAAATGGGCGCGGGGCTGGACTACTACGAGAGCGGGGCGCCGGCTGCCAAAGTGATGTTTAAAAACGGGCGCTATCACGGGCTATATGAGGAGTATCACGAAAACGGCAAGCTAAAAGCCAGAGTGATGTTTGAGGACGGGCTGGAAACCGGCACGGCGAAGCACTACTACGCAAACGGCAAACTAGAGGCTGAAGGGGAGTTTGAGCGCGGCAGGCTCGTGCGTGCAAAAAAATACGACAAAGACGGCAAGCTAATAAGCGACAAGTCCGATAAAAACGGGCTGCCGCGGGAGTGAGCTCGGCTAAAGTCTAAATTTTAGCGGAGCCAAATTTGATCCGTACGTTTTAAATTTGACGTTTCGGCCGAGCTTGGCTTTGCACGACGTTTGGCATTTTTTATTTTAAGCGCATACGAGACGTCAAATTTGACTCAAAACCTGCTACACTAGTCTAAAATTTTAATAAAAATAAAAGTTACATAAAATAATACCATTCAAAAAAAATTAAAAAATAATTTTTATTTTAGCTTAATATATCAATATTTGTAGTAAAATTTGCTCTAGATTTAATACAAAAAACACTAAAAAGGAGCAAAATATGGCTGCTGCGGGTATTATTATCGGCACGGTGGTGCTGTTTATCGTGGGCTGGGCGATAGTGCGGGGCAAGTACGCGCCGCTCGTGCTTTTTCTTTCGGGCGTTTTTATGTTGATCTGCTCAGTCGCGCTGGGCACGGGGAATTTTATGCCCAAACAGGCCGTAGCGACGGGCAACGCCTACCTAAACATCATCGAATTTATCCGATATATGTTCTCAAACAGATTTGCAAATTTGGGCCTTATCATCATGTTTATGGTGGGCTTTGCGAGCTATATGACGCATATCGGGGCGAACCACGCTTTCGTCTCTATCGCTACGAAGCGCTTTGCTAGGATCAAAAACCCATACGTCATGGTATTCGTCGCATTTGCGGTGGCTAAGCTCATCAGCATGGTTATCACTAGCGCGGTAGGGCTTGGCGTGCTATGTCTTGCGCTGCTAGGACCCGTGCTCATCTCGCTTGGACTAAACAAGCTCACCGTAGGCTCGATCTGCGCGATGTCCGGAGCCGCCTCGATGGTGCTCATCGGCGCATCGACGGCCGCTGCGGCGAAGGCCACGCAACTTAGTATTTTAGATTATGTTTTCGTCTATAAGATCCCGGCCGCGCTTCCGACTTCGATCGTGATGGGTATCGCGCTCGTTTTTTGGAACAGGTATCTGGATAAAAAAGAGGGCTGGGTATGCAGCGAGCACGTGGGCGAAGTGATGGAATTTGACGGAGCGGTGCAAAATCCGCAGACCGCCGCGCCTAAAATTTACGCGATACTGCCGTTTTTACCGATGATTTTGGTGGTCGTATTTTCGCAGTACTGCATCGCCTCTATCAAGCTTGATATCTCGGCGATCATCATCCTTTCAGTCGTCATCGCGATGCTTTTTGAAGCGGTCAGGCATAGGTTTAAATTTGACCTGATCGCCGAAGGGGTCAAGGTATTTTTCCAAGCGATGGGCAAGAGCCTAAGCGGCGTCGTTATCCTTATCATCGCGGCCGGTATATTTGCCGAAGGCTTTAAGGCGCTAGGCATGCTAGATAGCATCGTAAAACTCGCAAATTCGCTAGGCTTTGGCGGATTTGGCATGTCGGTGCTTTTCGTCGTCATTACGACGCTAGTTACGATCATCTCGGGCTCAAACGGCGCGAGCTTCTACCCGCTCATCGAGATGGTGCCGCATATCGCCGCTAAACTAAACGTGAGCTCGGTTATGCTCGTGCTACCGATGCACCAGGCCTCCACTATCGCTCGCCCTCTCTCGCCCGTCGCAGGAGTGGTCGTCGCGATAGCGGGCATGCTAAAGTGCAGTCCGCTCGATATTGTCAAGCGCTGCAGCGTGCCTGCGGTCCTAGGTCTAGTTAGTCACCATATTTTCGTATTTTTACTCTCGTTGTGAGGCGCGAAATGCAGCTTCCTAGATGGACGTTTGAGGACGCGTACGGCGACTTTGACGATGCGAGATTTACGGATGCGTTCTCAAATTTGGACGAAATTTTAGGCGAGATAGAGGGGCTACTAGGCGCGGAGGGCGAGTTAAATTTGCTGATAAACGCATACGAGCGTGGTTTTGAGGAGGCAAACTCCTTGCTCGCGTTTTGCCGTTGCAAATCAAGCGACGATACCAAAGACGAGCGAGCAGGCGCGGCCGAGGCGAAAATCAGAGAGAAGCTTTTGCACCTTGAGCTGACAAAAGAGATTATTTTTAAAAAAATAGACTCGCTGGATCCCTCTGATACCGCGCGCCAAACGCAGGAGTTTGCGCGGATAAAATTTCTTTACGACGAGCGCAAAAACAACTGGCGGGCAAAATTTGACGCAAAAGAACGTAAAATTTACGAGGATACGGCGGCTAGCAGTTTCACTCCGCTTTACGGCATATTTAGGCATCTAAACAACCTCATCGCCGTGCAGGTTACGGATAAAAACGGCGCAAAAAGCGTCTATAATCTCTCAAAATGCGCGGGCGTTTTAAAGGGTTCGCCAGATGCTGCGCTGCGAAAGAGCGTGTTTGAGGGGTTAGCGGAGCATTACGCTAGGCATGCGAGCCTGTATGCCGACGTTTTAAATTTGCTTCAGGGCTTTAGGCTGGGCGAATTCAGGGCGGCGGGAACGGATATCCTCACGCCTAGCCTGCAGCAAAATAAAATCAGCGAGCAGGCCGTAACTGCGATGTTTGCGGCGCTGGATCAAAGAGCGGATAGGATCAGGGAGTGCGTGAGCCTACGCGCGAAGTATTTTCCGCAGGGTAAAATTTACGCCCGCGATCTACTCGCGCCATCTCCGTTTGCTAACGCGGAGGAGATCCCATATGAGCGGGCGATAGAGATGATATGTGAGGCTCTGGGCGAGGTTAGCGATGAGATACCTAAATTTATCAAAATGATGCTAGAGAAAAACTGGATCGAGGCGCAGGTGCGCGAAAACAAAGCAGGCGGCGCGTTTTATACGAGATTTGATAAATTTAAACAACCGCGAGTATTTTCTAGCTACATGGGCACGCAGGCGCATATGATCCAGCAGGCGCACGAGCTCGGACACGCGTGGCACTACTGGATCATGCGCGATCTGCCCGCGCTGCACACGCAGTTTCCTATGACGCTGGCGGAGGTTGTGAGCACCTTTAACGAAGCCGTACTGCGAAACTATCTGCGAAAAAATAGCTTGGATAAAAATTTGCTCTTTGATATCTTGTGGCAGGAGCTAAAATCGGCGGCAAATTTCATGCTACACATCGGCGTGCGGTTTGATTTTGAGATCGCTTTCTTAAAGGCTAGACAAAAGGGCGCGGTCGGCACGGCGCAGACAGAGGAGCTCATGCAAAAGGCGTGGCGAGGACGCTACGGCGATACGACGCAGGATGCGGAGGGCTTTTTGCCGTATTTTAAGCTGCATTTTTACAAAACAGATCAATACATCTACAACTACCCCTACGCCGTCGGCTACTTGCTCTCGCAGTTTTTGCTGGGCGAGTTTAGGCGCACGGGCGATAAATTTATCGGCGCGTACAAGACGTTTTTGCAGGAGTGCGGCGTGATGAGCGTCGAGGATTTGCTGCAAAAGCACTTTGGCAAAGACGCGCGAACGCTGGAGTTTTGGCTCGAGTGCGTCGATAATGCGCTCGTTTACGCAGATGAGTTTAAGCGACTCGAGGAGCGGATGGGATTTGATAAATGGTAAATTCGGGCGGGTAAATTTGAACCCAAATTTGATTTATTTTTGTCGTCGTTTTTAAATTTAAGAGCAAAAATGTTGAGCTTTTTGCTCTTGCCGCTTATTTGTCGAATTTGATTGCCGTTTCTTGATCCTAAAAGATAATTTTAGCAGTCAAATTTAAAACTACCTCTCAAAATTTACTATGCGTTACAAATTTGCACTTAACTGATAACAACTATCATAACTAAGCTATTTTTTAGCTAATCTATTTTATAATAATCACAATCAAATAAACAGGAGTCCAAAATGTCAGTTTTAGTTATCGGAGCCGACGAGATAACGCCTATAAAAGCAGTCCTAAAAGACCTCGGCGCAGAAGCGATCGAGCACTGGGACGCGCGTAACGAAAACCGCGTAAATCGCAAACCTATCCCGCAAGATACCGAGTGCGTCGTGATGTTAACCAGTTTTCTAAACCACAACACGATGAAAACGATAAAAAACCAAGCCAAAAAGCGCAATATCCCGATCGTCTGCGCTAAAAGAAGCGTTAGTTGCGTGTTTAGCGAGTATTGCAAAGTCTTTGGGCTAGATAAGGAATTTGGATGCTGCAAGGTAAAAGACTAATAGATGAAATTCGGCTTTTTATCAGGTATTGGAGAAATAACTCCAAGTATTTTTTCAGGGCTTGACGCGGTAAATAAAGCCCGAATTTTTATAAATTTATACAACTGTTGCGCAGGTCGCGAGCTAAAAATTCCTCTTATTTATGCGTATTCGGGCTTAAATTTGGAGGAAATTTTTCTAAAACGTATCGATGACTTGTGTGAGTTTAAAAATTCTAGCCGAAGTAAAATTTCAAGCTTTTGTATCGCTTCAAACGCCGTTATATGCGCCTATAAATCAGGCAAATTTGATGCCGTCCCGCCGCTAGCCGTCTCTCCCAAGCACCCGGCCGCCAAGCTAATCGTTATGCTAAAATCCCAAAACGGAATTTGTTTTGACGCGGACATAATGTTTTCTCAGTTTGTTTATGATAAAATACGCGCCAAACATTTTGATAAAAACGTTTATTTTCAAGACGGGATTATCTTTGCAGAGCAGGATGGGCGCAAGCTTTTCGGCGTTATGCCGTGCTTTAAAGAGATAACCAAAGAGCGGTTTCATCTGGCTAACTGCGAGATCGCTAGGGGCTTTGAGGCGCTTAGCGGCGGAGAGTTTGACAGGATGTTTATCGTAGCTCCGAGAAATGCGAATTTCTCGCGCTACATCGAGGTTAAACGGGAGTGCGGATGCGGCGGATCGCTGCGACTGGTGCCCTACACGATAAGTCATCATATTTTTTAAAGGAAATTTAAATGATAGGTATCATTTTTGGAAGCAGTATGGGAAATACTGAGGAGGCGGCGAGCTTTTTAGCCGAGAATTTGGGGCTAGAAAACGAGCTTTTAAACGTAGCAAACTGCGACGCAGCTAAGCTAAACGGCTTTGATAAGCTGATTTTGGGCGTTTCTACCTGGGGTACGGGCGACTTGCAAGACGACTGGGACGCGTTTGATTTTGGCGGACTAAAGCTTGGCGGCAAGACGGTTGCGATATTTGGCACGGGCGATGCGGAGAGCTACGCAGATAGCTTTTGCGGCGCGATGGGCAAGCTATACGATGAGGTCGTAAAAGCTGGCGCAAACGTCGTGGGCGCTGTGTCTGTGGACGGATATAAATTTGACGAATCAGAGGCCGTAAGAGGCGGTAAATTCGTCGGTCTGCCGCTTGATGCCGATAACGAAAGCGAAAAAACCGAGCCTAGAATCAGCGCTTGGATAGAGCAGATCAAACCTCATTTTGCTTAAAATTTAATACTTTTAGTCGGGCTTTTTGCCCGATTTTTTAATCCCAACAAAAACCATTCCAGCTACTAAAATCCAATCTTTTAAATTTCAGTTTTCTTTAAAATCTTAAAGGTAGAATTAAATTTATTTTTTAAATTTAGGAGAAAGTATGGCGTATCAAGAGGAGTATTGGCAAAACTTTTATGAAAAAGCATGGGCGACAAGGGCTAAATTTATGGATGAGTGCCTAAAAAACGGACTCAATAGCTATCAAGCCGTAAAAATGCTGGAGAAAAAGGAGCGGCTACACGAGTTAAGTTTGGATAACGTTACAAACGATATGGTTTGGGAGAAGCGAAAGCTTTTTAGTACGAATGTTTTAAGATTCGTCGAAATCCCGGTTGCTAGACTCACCACTAGACAAGGAGCTGAGCTAATCGTACCTTTTCACTCGTCGTTTAACTTCTATGATATGCTGATAGATATCATCGACGAGACGGGGCCTTACGATAGTATCGTGGAGCTTGGCTGCGGATACGGTCGAAATTTGATTGAAATTTTTTATAGGGGCGGACCGACGGATGTGCGGTATTTTGGCGGAGAATTTACGCAAAGCGGCGTGGAAATCGCTAGCAAACTAGCAGCTGCGACGCCTAAAATGAATGCTGAGTTTTTCCATTTTAATCACCTAGAGCCTAGCTTAGAGGGGTTAGATTTGGGTAAAAACGCCTTTGTTTTCACCTGCCACTCTATCGAGCAGGTTAAAGAGATCCCGCCACAGTGGTTTGACGTAGTAGCAAATGCCGCCGACTTCGTGCGCTGCGCTCATCTAGAGCCGTTTGGATTCCAGATAGAAGGAGCGAACGACGCCGTTAGCGAAAGACAAAGAGGGTTTTTTAAAACTCAAGGCTGGAATGTAAATTTCGCCGAGACTTTTTTTAACGCCGCCAGACGAAACGTTATCGCTATAGACGATGCGATCGCCGATATCGGACTTTCTCAAGATCCTATGAATCCGGGCTCAATAGCTTTTTGGCATACGAATAAATAGTCGGTCGTATAAATTTAGCTAAAGTAGCCACTTTTGCGGTTGCGTTTTTTGGCTATCGGCTTAGTAAATTTGCATAAATGCAAATTTAAATCAAGCCGTGGCTAATAAAAATTTAGCTAAAATCACGCCGAATTTATGTTAAAAATAAGGAGAAAATATGCCTCTACTAGATAGTTTTTGCGTCGATCACGTGAGGATGAATGCGCCCGGAGTGCGTCTGGCAAAGACGATGAAAACGCCAAAAGGCGACGATATAAGCGTGTTTGATTTGCGTTTTTGCAAGCCAAACGAGGAAATCTTGCCCGAAAAAGGCACGCACACGCTAGAGCACCTATTTGCGGGCTTTATGCGTGACCACCTAAACGGTGCAAATGCCGAGATCATCGATATCTCGCCGATGGGCTGCAGGACGGGCTTTTACATGAGCGTGATCGGCGTGCCTAGCGAGGACGCGGTCAAGGCCGCTTGGACGGCGTCGATGAAGGATATCCTAGGCGTCAAAAACCAAGAAGACATCCCCGAGCTAAACAAGTATCAGTGTGGCACTTATAAGATGCACTCGCTTGACGAAGCGCATGCGATCGCAAGTAAAATTTTAGAGCGCGGACTCGTCACGATAAACAACGAGCAAATCGCGCTAGACGTCGCTGGGATGGGGCTTAAAAAGCACTGATCGCTCGTTAAATTTAGCCGCCGTTCGTGCGGCTTTTACTCTCGCGGCAAATTTGCTCAAATTTCAAATTTGGCTCGGTTTGCCGCACTCTTACTTCAAATTTTACCCTTTTAATATACAAAATCCGCTTCGTAATAAAATATAACGATATAATTTTAAGCCGTAAATTTATAAAATTACATTAATAATTTTTCTTAAGGAAGTGCGATGAAAAGTTTTAAATTCGTTTTGATCGCGGCCTGTGCGGCGGCGATAAGCCTAAACGCCGAGGTTTTAACAAAGACGACCGACATATCGCTAGACGGTAAAAAAGTCGGCAAGATCGAGGTTTTGACGCCGGTTGAGGTTGTCTCCAAAGACGGCGCAAAGGCCAAAATCAAGCTAAAAGGCGCGGTTTCGGCAAACTACCTAGCTCAGATACAGAGAAGCGTCAAAAACGCCGAGATTTTCACGGTTTTTGATGCCGAAAGCGAGGCGAACTTTAAGAAAATAAAAGAGGTCGAGGACGATTACGGCGAGCTTTGGTATGAGGTCGAGGGTACGTACGAAGTCGCCGCAGACGCGCTAGGTAGCGACGCAAACGCGCTATACAAACAGGCTCAGCAGAAATACGAGGAGACCTGCTCGGCGTGCCACCGCTTGCACGAGCCAAACAGCTTTACGGCGGCTCAGTGGCCGGCAAATTTACAGTCGATGATCGATACGAACTACGTCTCGCTAGAGGAGACGGAGCTGAATTTGATCGTTAAATATCTGCAGCATAACGCAAAAGCTGCAAAATAGGGCTTTGACGCGGCTAGCGCCGAGATCAAATTCGCTCGTCGCTTGAAACGTAAAATTTAGCGACGTTTGTTCTTTAAATTTGGATTTTATGTTTTACGGCGGCAAATTTAACGCTACCGGCTTAAATTTGCTGCGTCTTGCTCGCTAAAGAGCCGCTAGATAAAAAAGCGAGCGCCGCTAATAAAATATGGGTTTTAAAAGTAAATAACGGAAAGCGAGTCGCCAAATCGCGCCGGTGCCGCAAGTATCGGCGATTTGGCTTTGCTTGGGTCTGCGACTTCGCGACTACAAGCGTAAGGCGCGGGGGCTTGCTCCTGCGAGAATTAAAATAAGGGAGAAACCGATGAAAAGACGAGATTTCATCAAATTTTCGGCCTTGGCGGCTACGGCTGCGCAGGCTAGTAGGATAGAGGGCGTCAAACAGACGATTTTTGATAACAAAAAAGTGTTCGGCGCAAACAGATTCGGCCCGTTTTGGGCAAATTTAAACTCATCGCAGATCGTTTCTGTTAGCGATTTTGAGGGCGATAAATTTCCAAATACGATGAACTATAGCTTGCCTGATTCCGTGCAGAACGAAAACCGCGTACTCTATCCGATGGTGCGCAAAAGCTATCTAAAAGCAAAAGGCGCGGCAAAGAGCGAACTGCGCGGCAAAGACGAATTCGTGCGCGTTAGCTGGGACGTCGCGCTTGATCTAGCTGCAAAGGCTCTAAAAGAAAACTTCGACAAATACGGCGCCGAGGCGATCTACGGCGAGTGCTACTGGTGGGGCGGTAGCGGCAAGGTCAGCTGGGGTCGTACGGTCGCGCACAGGATGCTAAAGGTGCTAGGCGGCTACGTGGAAGAAAGCGGCGATTATTCGACCGGAGCGGGTCTAGTCATCATGCCTCACGTGCTAGGCGGTAGTGCAGTTTACGACGCTCCGACGAAGTGGAAAGCTATCGTCAAAAACGCTAAAAACGTGGTATTTTGGGGAACCGATCCTATCGTGACGAACCAAATCTCCTCAGTGCCTCCGACTCACGACGGCTACGTAGGTATGCAGGAGCTCAAAAAAGCCGGTATCAAAACCTATAGCGTAAATGTCATGATAAACGACACCGCGCGCTACTACGGCAGCGAAAACATCATCGTGCGCCCAAATACCGACACCGCACTCATCATCGGCATGTGCCATTATCTCTTTACAAACAACCTCTACGACGAGGAATTTATCAAAAAATACACGGTCGGATTTAATAAATTTAAAGACTACTTCCTCGGCACGCAAGATAAAGTCGTAAAAGATATCGAGTGGGCGAGCAAAATTTGCGGCGTACCTGCGGGCACGATAGCGCAGTTTGCGACGCGCCTAGCCAAAGAGCCTACGACCGTGCTGATCGGCCGCGCGCTACAAAGAGCCGACCACGGCGAGCAGCCTTTCTGGGCGCTAGTGGTGCTAAACGCGATGCTAGGACACGTGGGTAAAGAGGGGCTAGGATTTGAGTTTAGCCTAGGATACGGCTCTGCAGGCGCTACAGACAAGATCGCTCCGGTGCTAAAAGGCCTAAGCACGCGTATCGACGAAAAATACGAAAACGTAGACGGCGCGCCGTGGAAAACGACTAAAAACATCACTATCCCGTCCTCTCGCAGCATCGAGGCGCTAGAGCATCCGGGCAAAGAGATCGACTACGACGGCACTAAGATCAAGCTACCGCACATGAGAGTGGCGTATATGGCCTCAGGCTCGATGTTTACGCGCCATCAGGACGTAAACAACATCGTAAAACAGTGGCGTAAATTTGACACCGTTATCACCGCCGAGCCATACTGGACTAGCACCGCAAAATTTAGCGACATCGTATTGCCCGTAGCTATCGAGGTCGAGAGAAACGACATCAACCAAACGGGCGCTACGGGCGAATACATCGTGGCATATAAACCTGCGATAGAGCCGATGGGCGAGAGCAAGAGCGACTTTTGGATCTGCGAGCAAATTTGCAAACGCTGGGGCAGAGGCGAGGTATTTAGCGAGGGCAAGGACGAGCTAGGCTGGATGAAGGAATTTTACGCCGACGCGGCCGAGCAGGCTAAGGGGCTAAATTTAACGATGCCTAGCTTTGAGGAATTTTACGAAAAAGGCTACGTGAGATTTGAAAAAGACAACACCGAAACAGAGCTATACACGCGCCTAGCGGCCTTCCGCGAAAATCCGGCCAAAAACCGCCTAGGCACTCCGTCTGGCAAGATAGAGATCTACTCGCCGACGATAGCGAAGATGAACTACGCCGACTGCCCGCCGATGCCTACGTGGATCGAGCCTAAAGAGTGGCTAGGCAACGCGACGAAAAAGTATCCGCTACACGTCGTTAGCCCGCACTCTCGCTACCGCCTGCACAGCCAGCTAAACAACTCTATCATCAGAAATTTCGCCGAAGTTAGCGGTAGAGAGCCGGTGCTAATAAATCCAAAAGACGCCAAAGAGCGCGGCCTAGCCACGGGCGACGTCGCACGCGTATTTAACGACCGCGGCGAAATACTGGCTGGCGTGCTAGTCACCGACATCGTGCCTGAGCGCGTCGTAGCTATCTGCGAGGGCGCGTGGTACGACCCGGAAATTTGGGGCGAAAAGAGCCTCTGCCAGCACGGCTGCGTAAACGTGCTAACATTTGACAAAGGAACGTCAAGTCTCGCGCAAAGCAACTCGGCTCACACCGTGTTAGCCCAAATCGAGAAATTTAAAGGGGAGATTAAACCTATACAAGCGTTTAGCAAACCTAAAATCCTACAATCTTTGTAGAGTTTAACGCGTCGTCTCGCGAGTGCTTTTGAGATAGATTTGAAATTTTAAGTCTGCGGCAGACTACTTGTCTAGCCTTGACTTAAAATTTCTGCACAACTCTCAAAATCATCTCGCGATTACTTCCGCTTGTCTTTTTGTGCTCAAATTTAGTTCACCAAATTTGAGCGTAATTTACTTCTTTCGTGTTTGTCAAATTTGAATGTAAATTTTGTGCAGGTTAAAAAACTCTGCTAAAATTCGCTTAAATTTAACCCAAAGGCCGCGCCATGCAAATTCCGAATTTGATCCGAAATTTTATCCGCAAACGCATCGTTTCAGAGTGTATTTTACTGCCGTTTTTCTATCCTGACGAGTTTGAGAGTTTTCAGGAGGGATATAGGCTTGTTAGCCGCAAAACGGGCGATGAGCTTGCGGACGATACGCCCGGACAGTGGCGCAAGAGCTGGCGGGTCATCGCGCGTAACGGCATGGACGATCCGTTTTTTGTGGATTTTGCCCTCGGGGACGCCTCGCCCGTGTATTTTGCCTATCACGGCGCTGGCTTGTGGGAGCCGATAAAGGTCGCGGACGACATCGTTAAATTTGAGGAAATTTTAACCGTCCTCGCCGCGCTTGAGGCGCCTTGCCGGGTTGATGCGATCGCACCTCTTGCGGACTTAAACAACGAATTTTACCGCGAACTAGCAGACGATTACGCGCGGAAAGATGAAGCGCGCGCGGAGCCGGGATATAAATATTTCAGCGTTTTCATCGAAGATTTGGGCGTGGATAAGGTAAAAACGCTCGTGTTTTTAAAGAAATTTTTTGACGACGATAGCTTTGCGGCGACCAAAGAGAGGGCGCAAAATTTGCCGCTTTGCGTATTTAGCGGCATAGAGGAGCTAGCGCTACCGATACAAGACAAGCTCGCCTCGCTCGGAGTTAAATTTCACGTCCGCGAGATAAGTTTTAGCGAACTTATCGCCCGTCATGGCTAATTTATCCAAATTTCGCTATCATACGCCGCATTTTTTTAAAAAGGATAAACATGAAAAAATCACTGCTTTTCGTCGCGCTTTGCGCTTTTACCGGACAGCTTGCGGCTGCTGAGATGCCTGCTGCTTGCGAGGAGTATAGAAAAGTTTCTTACGACTTTATCGATTCGATGGCAAAACAAGCCCAGGCTCAGGGTAAAAAGGACTTTGACGTCGCCGCGACGAAAAAAGAGTTTGAGGCCGACTACGCGAGCATAAAAAAGATGAGCAAAGAGGAACAAGAATCTACGTGCAACCAAGGCATAGCCGAAGTAAAAGAGCTTGAAAATATGCTAAAAATGATGGGATCGATAAAGTAAATTTAAGCGGCTTCGGCTTATTTACGCTCCCAAAATCCGCGTTTAAATATCAAATTTGAGCGCGGATTTTTAAATTTCACAAAACTATCACTCAGGCACGCAAATTTCGCCGCGCCGCATTGCCTTTACCGTATAAAAGCCCACGATACCTATAAAAACGCATAGGATGGCAAAACCCGCCGCTCCCGCAAACAAGAAAAATTTGATCCCGTTAAACTCAAACGCTCGCAAAAACGCGATGCTAGCCGCAGCCGTAGGGAAGGTAAACGCCCACCACGAGAGGAAAAATTTAAGCCGCAAAAAGCTTTTAAACATAAAAAGGATGAGAAGCGCGAAAAATAGCGTGATGTAGAGCATGATCTTTGCCGTCACGTCAAAGCTGCCGGTGAGCTTGACGTAGTCCAAAAACGCCATCGCAGGCGGCGCGATCACGATAAAAAGCGTCGGGATAAATTTCTGCGGCATCTGATCGTGAAAGATGATGCGGTAAAACAAAACCGCAAAAAGCACCGGCCAAAAAAATATCCCGATCGCAAAGTAATACCACGCAAGCTCGCTCGCGGCGGGTGCGGCAAGCGGGACGAAGAGGTTGCCGACGATCGGGATGAACCACGCGGGGTTTGAGTGTGCGATCTGGACGTTATTTTTGATCCAAAAAGACACGACGTGTAGCGTGATAAAGGTCTGAAACGCTACGCCCACGCAAAAAAGCGCGTCGTAAACGGGCGCAAGGTCCCGCCAGAGCGAGGCGACTAATAGCGTACCGATCGAAAATGCAGCGAAAAAATTTACGCGCACCGGGTGGAAAAACTCCGCCTTGCAAGCTTGCGGGTATCTGATCAGCTTTGCGGCGTAACAAGCGCAGATGAGTGCGTACGCTAGGCTAGCCGCGCCGCGTAAAATCTCAAAAACCGCGCCTGAGATATCAAAGATCAAATTTAGCCGCTCGTATGCGAGAGCTAGTCCGCCAAGCCCCATAACTACGGTGTAAAACATGATCGGAAAGTGTTGCAGCCAGCTTGGTTTTTCGTCCTGCGTTTTCATATTTTTCCTTGTTTTTTCTAAATTTTACCCCAATTTTAGCGCAATTTCGGTGAGTTAGTCACGAAATAAATCAATGCTTAAAATATTTTGTAGCTAAATTTTATCACCGCGCTTTTACGTAAAAGAAAATATAATTAAGAAAAGCCAAATTTAACCAAGGAGTGCGTATGTCGGGAGACGAGCTAAAAGATACGCTAAAGCAACGGTTTATGTCTAAATTTACGCTTAGTGCGCAGGATGAAGAGGCGGTGTTAAAAAGCGCGACGCTAAAAAGCTTTAAAAAGGGTGAAAGAATATACCCAAAAGATGGCTGCCTTGGCTACGCGATCATCATAAGCGGGCGTGCGCGCGGGCTGGTTAGCACGAGTAATTTTAAAGAGATCACCGTCTTTAACCTACAAGACGGCGATAGCTGTATGCTGTGCGGCTTTTGTTCGCTAGGAGCGCTACAAGCGGAGATAAATTTGCAAATCGAAGATGACGTGCGGATGATTTTGATCCCGAGGGAGATATTTAAGAGGCTACGCGAAAACTATCCGCAGGTGGCAAATCACGCGCTAGAGCTCATGGCTACGCGCTTTAGCTCGGCGATAACGGCGATGGATCAGACGCTGTTTTTGCCACTAACTAGGCGAATAATAAATTTCCTCGAGCAAAACGGCGCGAAAAACGGGCTAAAGATCACGCACGAACAGATCGCAAACGACATCGCTAGCGCGCGAGAAGCGGTATCAAGAGCGCTAAAAGAGATGCAGAAAAAGGGGCTTGTCGAGCTAAAACGTGGAGTCGTGACGTTAAGGTGACTTTGTTACATATTTAAATTTTAAAATGCGCTATGATTTGACAATAACTTCTAAAAGGAGCTTTTATGCAAAGCATCGACAGAAGAGGCGTCTTGAAAATTTTAGGCGCGGCGGGGCTAGCGGCGGCGGGAGTCGCAGGCGCTAGCAAGCTAAATGCGGGAGAAAATGCGGACATCCGCGCAAATATCCTAATAATCGGTGGCGGTCTAGGCGGCATCAGCCTAGCGGCGAAACTACGACGAGATATGCCAAACGCCGAACTAACGGTCCTTGATAAGGACGAGCACTTCTACTATCAGCCTGGCTTTACGCTCATCGCAGCCGGTCACTATCTGCCCGAAGACATAACTTATGAAAAATCAAATTTGATCCCAGACGGCGTAAAATGGATAAAACAAAATGCCGTATCCATCGATCCGGGGGCAAATTCCGTCAAGCTAGAGGACGGGTTAAATTTAAGCTACGACTACCTCGTGATAGCTAGCGGAGCGGAGTATGAGTTTGAGAGCGTAAAAGGACTTAGCGCCGACGATATCGGTAGCGACAACGTGACTTCTATCTACACGATCCCAGGCGCCGTTGCTATGTCCGGTATAATGAAAAAAGTCGGCAAAGAAGGCGGCAAGATAGTCTTTAGCGACAACAAAACACCGATGAAGTGTTCGGGCGCAAATAAAAAAGTAACGCTGCTAACCGAAGATATGGCGCGAAATTTAGGCAACAGAGACAAGCTTGATATCTCGATATACTCGGGTGCTCGGACGATATTTTCCGCTCCTGTTTATGCTAAAATGATAGAAGGGATGCTGGAGGAGCGAGACGTTAAGTATTTTACCTCGCATCAGCTGGTTGAGGTGGATAAAAGTGCTAATATAGCGGTATTTGAGCATGCTATGCCGTACCGCGAAAACGGCGAAAATAAACTCGCTAAAGAGCTAGTCGAAGTAAAATTCGACTACCTACACCTAGTGCCTCGCATGAAGGCTTCTAAAATATACGCCGATGCCGGGCTAAGCGTAGAAAAGGGCGATGTGGCGGGCAACTGGATTAGCCTCACGCGCGAGACGCTGCAACACTCGAAATTTAAAAATATATTTGCTATCGGCGACGTTTGCGGATTTCCTGCGGGCAAAACAGGAGCTAGTATACGCAAGATGTATCCCGTGTTGGCGCAAAATTTAGCCGACGTTATAAAAGGACGCGAACCGAGTGCTAGATACGGCGGCTACACCGCCTGCCCACTACTAACGAAATTTGGTAAGGCGGTGATGGTGGAGTTTAACTGGACGGGCAAGCCCGAGCCTACGATAGCGTGCATGGGCGCGACTCGCGAGAGCTACCTAAACTGGGCGATGAAGCTATATATGATGAAGCCGATGGTCATGCAAGGCATGATAAGAGGCCTAGCATAAAGGAGAGAAAATGCAAAACGTCGGAATTTTAGATAAAACTATCCGCCTAGTAGCCGCTGCGGTTTGGATATACGCATTTGGGTTTGTCTGCGAGTGCTGGCTGTGGCTGGTCGGACTCGTGCCGCTACTGACGGCTGTTTACGGTTATTGTCCTCTTTATAAATTTTTTGGTATAAATACGTGTAAAAAATGTAAAAACAAAGAAAGGAAAATGCAATGCTAAGTAAAAAAACTAGGATAATAAGAGCGCTGATCGGGCTAGCGATAATGATCGCCGGAGCCGTGTTTAGCAGCTGGTGGGGGCTGATCGGACTCGTGCCCTTTATCGTGGGCGTTACGGGATTTTGCCCCGCTTGCTACTTTTTAAACCGCTGTTCGCTAAAGCGCTAAATTTAGCCGATTTTACTCGCGCGGGTCAAATTTGATCTCTAAATTTGACCCCGTCCCTCGTTTTTAGATAAATGCAAATTTGAGCTTTATAAACCAGTCTCTTTAGGGCGCAAATTTTACCGCCCGCATCTTTAAATTTAACTCCCGCTCGCTCATTTTTAACGCGATATGCATCAGATTTAAGCTAAAATACGCCAAATTTTAAAAAGGATAAACGTGAACGATTTTAAAAGATTAAACGAGCTAGTAGCCGCAGGCAAAGACGAGCTAAACGCGATGTATAGGCAGTTGGATAATCCTAGCGAGGTCGTGCAAAATATGCTAAAAATCGCGGGTTTTAAGGGGCAAAAGAGTGAGAAAGTCGCGGTTTTGCGCCGCATAGTCGACCTAAAGGTCGAGCCGCTGGAAAACGAGCTAAAAAAGCAGGGACGCGAGGAGACCGAGATAGGGCGCATAAAAGACGAAGCTTTTGAGCTCGTGCGCGAGTTTTACGAGGCGCGTTTTGAAAAGCTTTTGGTGCGAGTAAAAGAGGAGAAAATTTTAGACGATTTTTACCTAGCACTACTTAGCGGCATGCACGGCGCGGGACTAGCGATGAACGCGTGGCAAAGCACGTGGGACAGGCAAATCCTGCAAACGACGAATAAAGAATTCGAAGCTAAATTTGCAAGCATGGCCGAAGCGATCAAATTTATCGACGAAAAGGGCCTCTATCAAAAAGACGGCGACGAAAAGGGCGAGCGAAGCTACGGCGCAGTTATGAAAAACGGCGAAAAATACGCCTTCGCGCCCTATGCCGTAGCCTTTGAAAAAGAAGTAAAACGCGTGGCGGATGCGCTGGAGGAGCTAATCAAAAATCTAAAAACGCTAGCCGTAAATGACGAGCAAAGAGCTTACGTGAGGTACTTTGAAAAGCTAAAAGCGGCGTTTTGCGAGCGCGAAAACGACAAAGTGATCCCAGCGTGGCAGGACGCCGAGCGCGCGTGGATGGATGTAAAAGGCCCGCTGCAGCCCGGCCATCCGCTCGAGTACTACGAGGATGCCTACACGCATGCCGTCGCGCTCGAGTGGGACGTGAGGCTAGCGGGTGCCAGCGACTTTGACGAGGAGAAGTTTAAAGCTAGCGTCATCCGCGCCTACGAGCAAATTTGCCGCGAGTGCGGGATAGAGGACGCCCAGCTCGCGCGCCAAGTTACGCAAAACGTCGCTAGAACGCAAACATATATCAGCGTGCCGATGATCTACTACGGCGCCGAGCTAAACGGACTTTTCTCCGCGCAGGTCGTGCCAAACGACGAGATCGTGAGCAAGGAGCGGGGCAAAAAGATATTCGCCTTCGTGGAGCACGTTTACGAGAGCGCCAAGGCGCGGCCGTTTATGAAGCTTAGCGGGGAGATTTTTTCGCGCGAGTTTTTGGACTACGGACGCGAAATTTTGTTTAAAAAGCCTCAAATTTGGAAGAAAACCTACGAAATCTCCACGATAGGGCACGAGTTTGGACATATACTTTTCGTCGGCACCGACACGGAAAAGGCGATGAACGCGGACGGCGAGTTTAAATTTATCGAAGAGTACAAGGCGACTACGGGCGGGCTGGTAAATTTCTTTATCGGCGGCGACGCAAACTACGAAATGAGCGTATTTCACGAGCTGATCGCCCGCGCGGTCGGACTCATCGCGTGGCGCGAGGTCGATGAGGTGCGGGCGTACTACTGCGAGGGGCTCATACACCTGAGCTTGCTGTTTGACTCGGGCGCGCTTAGTTTTGAGGGCGGCGCTTTGGTCGTCAAATTTGACCGCGAACACTATGCTAAATTTAAAGAAATCTGCCTCGCAAACTACAAAAATTTAGCGCTTCACTACGCAAGGCGCGCTCCGGCGGGCGAGTTTTTGGCGAAATTTTGCGACAAAGAGGGCAAAAGCTACTTGCCTAAACACGCGCAGGCAAGGGCATTTGTAGAGCACTACTACGCTCGCTACAAGGCTATCGGCAATGAGCTTGACGAGAGCGGCGAATGGGAAAAGTGGCAAGCGGGAGAGAAATAGGGCGCGTTTGCGGCGCCAAATTTAGCCTTTGCTCGCTGCCGATTGGGCTGTAAATTTGCCTTTTGCGCAGCGAGACCTGCACCTTTTTGACGCTCAAATTTACGTTATAAAGATGCGGGTTTTGCGAGTCAAATTTAAACGGGCTTGACGCAAGATAAGCTAAATGCGGCGGATTGTCGCTAAATTTGCAAAATTAAATAAAAATAGAGAGGATAAAAATGGAAAAAACATTAGAAGGTATGGGCGAACCGCGCATGAAGCAAGTCGCCTTGCCAAAAGACACCAACTCCGCTGGCAACATTTTTGGCGGCTGGATACTAAGCCAGATCGACCTTGCGGGCGCTCAGGCCGCGCGAGAAGTGGCTCCCGAGCGCGTCGTGACGATCTCGATGCAAGAGATTATATTTAAACAGCCCGTTTTCGTCGGCGACGTCGTGAGCTGCTACGCCAAGATAACGGAAGTGGGCAACACCTCGATCAAAACCAAGATCGAAGTCACGGCACAGCGGCTAAATGCGGCGGGCTTTCGCGAGTGCATACACGTGACATCCGCGATCGCGACCTACGTGAGTGTGACTAAGGACGGCGCGAAAAAACCGATCGATCCGCAGCTAAAAAAAGCGCACGGATTCTGATCCGTTCGGCTTAAGGGCTTGGAGCAAGCTGGCTCGCCAGGCTCTTTAATAACGCGTCAAATTTGACTCGGTTTTGCGGACGGCTGGCAAACGAGTCAAATTTGACTAAATTTACGCGGCTTGCTAGAAAAATAAAATTTTGTTTTGCCGAGTCGGCGGTCAAATTTGACCGGCCGAAACCCACTTTAAATTTACCGCACTCCAAAATAATTCAAAATAAATTTAACGCCAAAACGCTCGTGCTATCAAATTTAAGCTTACAAATTTTAACTGCCTTTTGCTCGTTTGACGCCTCACGGAGGGATCAAATTTGATTAAGCGTGGAAGTAGAATTTTAAGTTACATTAATACAATAACTAATTCTAATCTTAATAAAATCTCTCAATACGCCTTTATAAGTAACTAAAATGATACGCCAGAAGGTACGATTTTGCGGATATTTTGGCTTTGTTTACGGATATAAAATATAAATTAAATCTTAAATTTAGAAACTGATTTACGACATTAAGAGAATTTATTATCTTTTAAGGACAAATATGCGAATATTTCATATCTAATAAATGTGCAAATTTTGCACATCAGAAAAGGAGAAAAAATGGCAAAGACCGGCAAAGTCATATGCCCGTACTGCGGCACGGGCTGTCAGGTCGAGCTTCACGTCGAAAACAACGTGATAAGAAGCGCGCTTGGAGTGCAGGATAACCCCGTAAATCAGGGAAATCTGTGCTTAAAGGGCTTCTACGGCTGGGACTACGTGGGGGCGCCTGATAGATTAACAAAACCGCTAATTCGCAAAAAAGACGGCGTATTTAGCAAGGACGGAGATTTTGAAGAGGCTAGTTGGGACGAAGCACTCGATCTAGTCGTCTCAAAGATGAAAGAGGTCAAGGAAAAATACGGCCCGGACGCGCTAGTAGGCAACTACTCGGCTCGCTGTACGCTAGAGGACAACTACGTCGCGCAAAAGGTAATGCGCGCCGTAATCGGCACAAATAACGTCGATCACTGCGCTAGAATTTGACACGCTCCAACTGTGGCAGGTCTTGCCAAAACAATCGGTAACGGAGCGGCGACAAACAGCTTCACGGAGATCGGACCTTATAGTAATTGTATATTAATGATCGGCTCAAACCCCGAAAACGGCCACCCGATCGCGGCTATGCACATACAGCGCGCGCTAAACCGCGGCGCTAAGCTCATCGTGGTAGATCCGATAAAAACGGAATTTGCCAGCCGAGCGGACGTGCATTTGCAGCTAGCGCCCGAGCACAACATCGCGGTTATAAACTCGCTTATTTACGTTATTTTCGAGGAAAATTTAGTTAACTGGGACTTCGTAAACGAATGCACCAAAGGCGTAGAGTACGTACGCGAAGCGGTCAAAGACTACTCGCCTGAAGCCATCGCTAGCTACACAAATCTAAATCCTGAGGACGTGAGAAAAGCGGCTCGCATGTACGCGACTATCAGACCTGCGGTCATCACGCACGGTATGGGCGTCACGCACTTTAACCACGGCGTGGGTGCGGTTTGCGATATCTCAAATTTATTCCTTTTAACGGGAAATATCTGCGAGCTAGGTAGCGGCGACCTACCGATACGCGGACAAGAAAACGTCCAAGGCTGCTGCGATATGGGTGTGTTGCCAAATATTTTCCCAAATTTAGGCTCAGTAACCGATCCGAAACAGCGCGAGTGGTTTGAGCAGGTTTGGCATCTAGAACCAGGATCACTAAGTGGTAAAATCGGCATCCATAAAACCGAAGTGCCAAACGCCATCCTTGACGGCAGGGTGCACTTTTTCTGGACGATGGGCGAAAACCCGGTCGTAACCGACCCAAACACCAACCACTTCCTAAAAGCGATCTCAAAGGTCGATATGTACGTGGTTCAGGATATATTTTTAACCGAAACGTCGCGTAAAGCCGACGTCGTGCTACCTGGCGTGGCAAGTAGCGAAAAAGAGGGCCTCTACGCCAACGCCGAGCGCCGCGTCCAGCACAACGAGCACGTCATCACGCCTCCTGGAGAAGCTAGACAAGACTGGTGGATCATCTGCGAGATCGCGCGAAGACTCGGAGCGACCGAGGGATTTAACTTTAACTCTCCTGAAGAAATTTGGGAAGAGGTTCGCAAGTGCGACCCTAGAAGATACGGCGGTATGAGCTACTACCGCATCAAAAAGCACCACGGCTTACACTGGCCGTGCCCTGATGAAAACGATATGGGCGGACAGAGCCTCTATCTAGATAAAAAATTCTTTACGCCGGACGGCAAAGGTAAATTTATCCCTTGCTTGCACGTAAAGAGCGTCGCAGATATCGAGCCGGCAAAAGCCGAGTTTGCTAAACGCGTAAATTTACCGCCTGAGTACGAGGTGATGGCCGGTAGCGTGGACGAGCCGACCGATCCCGAGTATCCGATACAGCTGCTAACTACGCGTAAAGTCTATCAGTACGCCGGCGGCGTCATGACTAGACGATCAAAAGCTATCGAAGAGGGCGGCGACAGTATCGGACCAATCGCGGAGATGAACCCTGCGCTAGCCGAGCGCTACGGTATAAAGCAAGGAGACTTCATTAAAGCATGGAGCAGATACGGCTACATCGTCATCAAAGCTGACGTTACGGGCATCGTCCCAGACGGCGTCATCCAGATGACCTACCACTACTGGGAGAGCTGCTGCAACGAGCTAACCAGCAACGGCTGGGACTTCATCAGCAAAACTCCGACCTTTAAGGCTGCCATCCAGATCCAAAGGATCGAGGAGGAGGAGTTTTTGCGTATTCGTGAGCTAAAACGCATCAAATTCCAAACCAACAAGGTCATATACGACGACTATCACCACGAGTGATTTTTAGCCTCGCTTGCAAAACCGCGGGTGGGGCTTTTTAAATTTGCCTTTCAAATTTGGCCTCAAATTTCGCATCTTTCTTAAATTTTGAAAAATATATCTTATTTTAATATGCTTTTTTGTAACATTTCACAAATTTTAATATGCAATTTTGTAATATTATAAATTTACATTTCACAAGGAGCAAAAGATGAAAAAATTTCTCACGACGTTGCTTTTAAGCGCTATCGTCGCGCTAGGAGCCGAGGTTAAAACCGTCACCGATATGACCGGAAACGAGGTCAAAATCCCGGCCCAAATGCAAAAGATAGCCGCGCTTTGGCACGCAAATAACCAAGTGATCTTGGTGCTAGGCGGCGCTGATAAGATCGTAACCACGACCGATCAAATCAAGAAAAATAAGTGGTTTGCTAAAATTTACCCTCGCATAGCAGAGGTGCCGGCCGCGCTAAACGGCAACGACATCCAGATCGAGGAGCTAGTTAAACTAGCGCCCGACGTAGTCGTCGTGTCAAATAAAAATTTCCAAGAAAATCTTACTAAAAACGGCTTTAGCGCGGCGAATTTGATCTTTCGCGACTACGACGATATGAAAAAAAGCGTGCTGCTAACGGCTGAGCTAATCGGCGGCGACGCAGCTAGCAAAGCAAAAGAACTAAACGAAAATCTAGATGCCAACATCGCGCTAGTTACCGAGCGCACGAGCAAGCTAAAGGACGCCGCGCGCCCTAAAGTACTACACATCGTAGGCGGCGCGAACCTACTAAAAATCGACGGCACCAAAACGATCATCGACACGTGGGTGAGATACGCAGGCGGTAAAAACGCGGTGCAAAAAGAGGGCAGCATGATAGAAATCACGGCAGAAGAGATCGTGGCTGCAGATCCTGATATCATCATCGTTGGCGGCGCGGATAACCAAAAAGCGGTTGAGAAAATTTACGCCGATCCCGTATTTGCAGGGCTAAAAGCGGTCAAAAACAAAAAAGTCTACGGCAATCCAAAAGGCGTGTTTAGCTGGGATAGATACGGCGCGGAGTCGGCTTTGCAAATTTTATGGGCGGCTACTATCGTTCAGCCAGAGCTCTTTAAAGACGTCGACGTAAAAGCCAAAACCAAGGCGTTTTATAAGAAATTTATGAACTACGACCTTAGCGACGCGGAGTTTGATTACATCCTAAAAGGGCTAAACCCGGACGGTAGCAAATAGTCAAATTTGAGCTCGTTTGCGGGTAAATCCCGCAAAATCAAAAGGAAGCAAAGATGAAAAAAAGGACGCTTGCATTTGGCGCGGCTTGCCTATGCGCGGCACTTAGCGCGCAGGCGGCGGATCTAAAATTTGACCCGGATAAATTTGAAACTCGCTCTATAAAATCAGGCGAAAAAGAGGTCAAATTTAGAGCCTACGAGGGGATAGTTTACGTAGCAAATCCCGTAGATAGCCGGTTTCAGAGGCTAAATTTTTACGTTCCGTCGCGGTATTTTGAAGGCAGCAAAAGCGAGGCAGGCAAATTTGACGCGGCAAGCGCTCCGATCTTTTTGCCAAACTCCATCGGCGGATATATGCCGGGCAAGCCTTTTACGCCCGCCCTTGATAAAAACGGCAAGCCAAACGCGGTGTTAGCGGCGCTTGAGCGCGGTTACGTCGTCGCTGCGCCTGGAGCTAGAGGCAGGACGCTCAAGGACGCAAACGGTAAATTTAGCGGCAAAGCGCCCGCCGCCATCGTCGATCTAAAGGCCGCCGTGCGGTATCTCAAATTTAACGACGCAGCCATGGTCGGCGACGCGAACAAAATCGTATCAAACGGCACGAGCGCGGGCGGAGCGATGTCGGCGCTGCTTGGCGTCTCGGCAAACGCGCCCGAGTTTGAGCCGTATCTGGCCGCACTCGGAGCTGCAAAGGCTAGCGACGAGATCTACGCCGTCTCCGCCTACTGCCCGGTTACGAACCTAGAAAACGCCGACGCAGCCTACGAGTGGATGTTTGGCGCTCAGACGAAATACGAGAAAATGGACTTTAGTACGTTTGATGCGGCTGGATTTAACGACCGAAGTGGTAAACCAAAAACCGTCTCCGGCGAGCTAACCGCAGAGCAAAAAGAGCTCTCCGCCGCGCTAAAATCGGCCTTTCCCGCCTACGTAAATTCCCTAAATTTAAAGGACGCCAAAGGGCGCGCGCTCACGCTTGAGCCTAGCGGCGAGGGAAGCTTTAAAGAGTACGTCAAAAAGACGCTAGCAGACTCTTTCGCGGCTGCAAAAAGCCGCGAGAAAAGCCTGCTAAAGCCCGAGTTTTTCACGCTTGAAACGCAGGGCTGCACGCTCGGCTATGATTTTAAATTTGAGGACTACGTTACGTCTATGCCGCGCGCTAAGGCTACGCCCGCATTTGACGGACTAGAGCTACAAAATCCCGAAAACGACTTTTTCGGCGATGCGGACACTGCGGCGAAGCACTTTACCGAATTTAGCGCAAAACGCGGCACGGGCGAGAGCGCCGACGCTAAAATTATAAAAATGGTAAACGCGATGAGCTATCTGGGCAATAAAAGCGCGGCTAAATTTTACCGTATCAGGCACGGCGCGGCAGACTCCGATACTGCTCTAGCCGTGCCGCTTATCTTGGCGCTGGGGCTACAAAATGCGGGCAAGGCAGTTGATTTTGCGGTGCCTTGGGGGCAAGGTCACGGCGGCGACTATGATCTGGACGAGCTTTTTAGATGGATGGATCGCGTCGTAAAATAGCTTAAATTTGACGCGGCGGAAGCTTGCGTTCAAATTTGGTGCGGCGAAAATTTGCGGAAACGTTAGATTTAAATTTGAGCGCGGCAAGGGGTGCCAAGCTCAAATTTATCGTTAGCGCCAAGTCTTAAATGCAAAACGGCGGGTAAATTTGACCTAAACGGCATAAATTCGGCGCTTGGTGCGGGCTATCTAGGTCGCAAAAAACCGCCTTTTTGCTCGCTATTTTGCGTTGCGATCGAAAATAAGAAACAAAAACTTCGCTCGCCAAGTTAGCGGCAAAGCAAATTTAGCCCTTTTGCGAGCGATTTTCGTGCGAGGCTGCCGCGGGCGGAGATTTTATTTTAGGAGAAAAATGAAAAATATTAGTTTTAAATTTATGCTGATTTTGCTAGCCGTGCTGACCGTGGTTTGCGGCGTAGTGGCGCTCGGCGTCGGCAGGTTTTACGTGGCTCCGGGCGACGTGCTTGGTGTGATCGGCGGCTTTTTTGGGGTGCCGACGGACGCCGCGGCAAATATCCAAAACGTCGTCGAAAACATCCGCATACCGCGCATTATCGCGGCTATCCTTGTCGGAGCCGCGCTTAGCATCAGCGGAGCGGCGTATCAGGGCGTCTTTCGCAACCAGCTAGTTAGTCCCGATCTGCTAGGCGTTTCGGCCGGAGCTTGCGTGGGAGCCGCGGTTGCGATCATGTTTGATTTATCGCTTTTTTGGGTGCAGGCGTTAGCCTTTGTTAGCGGGCTTGCAGCCGTAGGTATGACGCTATCCATACCGCGTCTGATGGGGCGCTCTAGCACGCTGATGCTGGTGCTCTCAGGCATCATCGTTAGCGGTCTGATGGCCTCGGTGATCGGCTTTTTAAAATACGTCGCCGACCCCGAAACTAAGCTGCCAGACATCGTCTACTGGCAGCTAGGTAGCCTAGCCAAGATCGACGCGGATAATCTCAAATTTATAGCGCCCGTGATGATAGCCTGCGCGGTACTACTCGTGGCGATGAGCTGGAGGATAAACCTACTCTCGCTAGGTGACGAGAGCGCGGCGAGGCTGGGCGTAAACGTAACGCTAGAACGCGGCGTCATCATCGTCTGCGCGACGCTGCTAACGGCATGCAGCGTGTGCGTGAGCGGTATCGTGGCGTGGGTGGGACTGCTGATGCCGCATCTGGCGCGCATGCTGGTGGGTGCGAACAACGCCCGCAGCCTGCCTGCTAGTATATTTATGGGCGCGATATTTTTGCTATTTGTAGATACCCTAGCACGCACGATCAGCGTGAGCGAGGTGCCTCTGGGCGTACTTACGGGCTTTATCGGCACGATATTTTTCGTCTGGGTACTCTGGCGAAACAAAAAGGTCGCGTGATGTTAGAAGTAAAAAATCTAAATTTCGCCTATCCAAACGGCGCCGGTAGGTTAGAAAACGTAAATTTACGCGTCGGCAAGGGCGAAATCCTAACGATACTAGGGCGAAACGGCGCGGGCAAATCGACCATGCTAAGCCTAATCAGCGGCACGCAGGCGCCGCACTCGGGCGAAGTTTGGCTCAGCGGCAAAAATAGCGCCGAGCTCAGCAATAAAGAGCGCGCCAAAATCATGGCCTACGTAGCTCAAAGCGAGATCTGCGAGTACGACTACACGGGGCTTGAGTTTATCACGATGGGGCGGGCGGCGCATCTGGGCATCTTTGCGCGGCCTAGCGAGGAGGATACGGCGATCGCGAAGGAATTTACCGCAAAGCTTGAAATCACGCATCTTGAGGATAAATTTATCACTCAGATGAGCGGCGGACAAAAGCAGATGTGTTCGATCGCGCGCGCGATGGCTGCAAAGCCCGAGATTATCGTGTTTGACGAGCCGACCTCGGCGCTGGACTTTGGCAATCAGTATAAATTCCTGCGCACCGTTAAGCAGCTAAAAGAGCAAGGCTACACCATCGTGCTAACGACTCACAATCCCGATTTTGCCGTGCTTCTAGGCGGCTATGTGGCGCTGGTTAAGGGCGGAGGCGAGGTGGCTTTTGGCAGTGTGGATGAAATCATAGAAAGCGAGCATCTAAGCAAGCTTTACGGGCTAAATTTGAGCGTAGAGTACATCGAGCAAGTAACTAGAAAGTGCTGCCTGACGCATCCGCTGTGACTGCGGCGTACGAGAAGCGGCATAAATTTGCGCTAGGCAAAATCAAAAAGGATGAGAGCAATGGCGCAAGGTGGTGGGCGGATAAATTTTGCGCCTAAGGCGTGAGGCGCGTATCCGGCTTGCAAATTTGACGTCTTTGGCTAGGCTCGTCGTTTGGTAAAATTTGCTCTCAAATTTAGCTTAAATTTGAGGCTTATAAATTTGGCCGTGCCTTAGCTCGTTTCGGTCGGTGCGGCTTTGTAAATTTGACGGCTCTAGGTTTGCGCCGTCTGTAAATTCGGCGTTAAATTTAAAGCTAGCAAATTTAGGCGGTTTTTATTTTTCTCCCGCATTTTGCACGCTGGAGCGGTTAAATTTGCCTCATTAAAGCGTGTTTGATTAAAGCAAAACCATACCAAAGAAGCTCGCTCGCATACGCTGAGCGTAGCAAAAACGAGCCCCAAAGCCAAATTTACACATACCCCTGATCTATCATCGCATCGGCCACCTTGCGAAAGCCCGCGATATTTGAGCCAAGCACCAAATTTCCCTCGTCGCCAAACTCCTTG
>CALCKS010000017.1 GCA_937965895.1 uncultured Campylobacter sp. | reverse complement strand
TAAAGATTATTTGCGGTTATTTTAGGATATTTGTTTAAATTTATTTAGTTGAGTGCCAAATTTTAGCGACCACCTGCAAGCGGATGAGATTGTAAAAGCAAAAGCGTAAATCAACTATTATGTTAGTTCCCATCAAATTTGAATTTACTTGCCGCCGTTAAAAATAGAAGCAAAGTACTCGTCTATGTCCATGCCGTTTTTTTCATCTGTTTTAGCCTTAGTTTTACGTCAGCATCTTGCCAAAGTATCGGCGGCAAGGCAAACATCACCCTATCAAGGCTAAATTTTCTCACGTCATCGCGCCAGCCATCCCAGCGGTAAAGCTTGTAAAATTTAGATATATCGCCGCAAAGCGCCCAGTACAAAAACTGCGAGTAGCCAAGCTGCGTCGCCACTATCTGGCGCATAGTAAAAGACGTTGCCGGATTTGCCACAAAATGTGCCGCCGTTTATCGCGAAAAATCCGCCCAAAACATCGTCTGCTACGAGCAAATAGCTAGGCATCTGCCCAGACTCACTAAAGCTTTTGCCAAGATTAAAGCTGTAAATTCCGCGATTTATCCGCTCGCAGCCAGAACCAAGCACGCGCAGCCAACCGCTCTCTATCACAACACCACCGCACCCATAAACAAGCGCTCCCATCGGCGAGCGTGTAGTGACCTGAAGTCCCAAAAGCTCGCTTTGAGCCCTGTCCTCGTCACGCGGTAAAATCTCATAGCCATTTTTGGCCTCTTTTAGCCACTCTTCTATTAGCGCCCGGCCCCGGCTCATTTGTGTCTATAAGCTCGCCTAAAGCCCTCATCGCGCGCCCTTTGGGTCAAATTTGATGAAATTTAAAAGAAGGATTTGGCGAGTCGCCCCGCCAAATTTATATTAGTAGATTACTTTGCGTCCCAAGCTAGGATCGTGTTGCCCTCGGCGTCGGTCGCTACGTCGCCCATACCCATGATGTTGTAGCCGCAGTCGACATAGTGCACCTCGCCGGTCACGCCGCTAGCTAGGTCGCTAAGCAAATACATAGCGCTATTGCCGACATCATGCGTCGTGACGTTGCGCTTGAGCGGCGCGTTGATCTCGTTGTAGCGTAAAATCATCCTAAAATCGCCTATACCGCTTGCGGCAAGCGTCTTGATCGGACCCGCGCTGATAGCGTTTACGCGGATATTTCTCGCGCCAAGGTCGTGTGCTAGGTAGCGCACGGAGCTTTCAAGAGCTGCTTTTGCGA
>CALCKS010000016.1 GCA_937965895.1 uncultured Campylobacter sp. | reverse complement strand
TTAACGATCAAAGGAAAAATATGTCCAAAGTGCCCGTGAGCGAGGCCGCGGAAATTTTAGGCGTAACCAAGGAAGCCGTCTACAACCGCATTCGTCGCGGAACGCTAAAGACCTTTGAAAAAGACGGCGTAAAATACGTGGTTTTGGATGGCTACGAGCCCCAAACCGCACCCAAATCAGCGCCCAAAACTTCAAAATCCGCCAAAAACTCGGAGTCAAAAAAAGCTGTGAAAGCGGGCGAATTTGACGTGAACGAATTTCTACTCTCGCAAATTGGCGAACTAAAAGAACAAAATAAAAATTTGCAAGCCGATAAAGATAGGCTTTTTCGCGAAAAAGAGCAAATTTTGCTAAATAATAAATCCGAAATAGCTCAAATTTACCGTGAAAGAGACGAGAAACTAAGAGGATTTTTAAGTATGCTCGAGCGTCCGCTACTAGCCCGTCAAAACGGCGAATACGTAGCGCCCATCGACGTGGAATTTGTCGAGAGCAAACCTGAAAATGAGGGCAAATGGACGAGCCTAGCCGAGTTTTTAAAATCGCAAAATTTAAGCGGCAAGAGTCTTAAAAAAACGCAAAATAAAATCATAAAAAACATCGGAAAATCAAAATTTATCAAATTTAAAAAAGGCGTGATAATGGTAAAAAGCAAGAAAATTTCAAAGGAGCTAGATAAAAAATGAGAGTTTTTAAAGGCATAAAAAAAGTAGCCAGCTACGCTGCCGTGGGCGGCTTTGGCGCGGTCGTGATGGCGGGGTTGGCCGGCTGCGGTAGCAGCGATAATGGAGGAGAAAGTAGCGCGCTAAACGAAGCGGCGCAAAAAACGGGAGCGTTTGTAATCATCGAGGAGACCGCGCCTGGCAAATATAAAGTCCTAGAGGAGTACCCAAGCAGCGAAACGCGCGTCGTACTAAAGGATATCAACGGCACCGAGCGCGTGCTAAGCAAAGAGGAGATGGATAAGCTAATCGCCGAGGAAAACGCTAAAATCGACGCCGGAACGTCGAATTTAACCGGCTCGAACGCTCAAAACGCGCAACTTTCAAGCGGCGGTATGAGCCTTGGCGAGACGCTTCTAGCCTCGGCTGCGGGCGCGATCATCGGCAGCTGGATAGGCAACAAGCTATTTAACAACCCGGGCTATCAGTCGCAGCGCCAAAGTGCGTATAAAAACCCAAGCGCGTATTCAAGGAGCGTAGATAGCTTTAACAAAGCCAAAGCTACGAGCTCGGTGGGCAAATCAAGCGGTGGAAAGAGCGGATTTTTCGGCGGATCTAGTAGCTCAAGCTCAAAATCAAGCTCAAGCTCAAGCTCAAGCTTTGGAGGCTGAAAATGATAAATTTAAAAAAAATCAGCCCGCTAAATAACGAATTTTTAAGCGAGATCGGCTTTACGTGGCATACGGATCCGGACGGCAGCGACTACGTAGCAGACGAGCTAGTAGAGGTGAGCGAGGCGCAGGCCGAGGCGTATTATAACGCCGCAAACGAGCTATACGATATGTTCGTCGCAGCTGCTCAGCACGTCATCGACAACAACCTCTACCACGAGGTCGGCATCCCGTTTAACCTAGTAGACCTCGTGCGCGAAAGCTGGGAAAACGACGTGCACTGGCACCTTTACGGTAGATTTGATCTAGCCGGCGGGCTGGACGGCAAGCCGATAAAACTCATCGAATTTAACGCCGACACCCCGACGGCCGTGTTTGAGACGGCGATCATCCAGTGGGCGGCGCTTAAGTTTAACCGCATGGACGAGAGCGCGCAGTTTAACGACCTTTATGACGCGTTAAAGCAAAATTTCAGACGCCTCGTGACGCTAGATGAGGAGACGGAGAGCTTTAACGAGCACTATGAGGGCTGGAAAATTTTATTTAGCTCGGTGGTCGGCAGCAGCGAGGACGAGCAGACCGTGAAGCTACTGCAATATATCGCCGAGGAGGCAGGCTTTCACACGGCGTTTGCCTACGTCGATGAGGTCGTGTTTAACGACGAGGAGGGCGTATTTTTTGACGGCGAAAACTACGAGTACTGGTTCAAGCTCGTGCCGTGGGAGGACATCGCCGTAGAGGAAGGCGAGCTAGCTATCATCCTAAAAAACATCGTTCAAAATCAAAAAGCCATTATACTAAATCCCGCATACACGCTGCTTTTCCAAAGCAAAGGCATCTTGAAAATTTTATGGGATCTGTATCCGAATCACCCGCTTTTGCTGCAAGCTAGCGACAAGCCATTAGCTGGCAAAAAATGCGTTAAGAAGCCTGTTTTCGGCCGAGAGGGCGCAAACGTGAGCGTGATTGAGGCTGACGGTAGCATTAGCTCGCAAAACGGCGGCGACTACGGAGCAAACCGCGCGATCTATCAGGAATTTTACGAATTTAACAAAGACGCCGCCAACAACAGCTACCAAGCGGGCGTATTTTTCGCCTACGAGGCATGCGCGCTGGGATACCGCAGAGGCGGCGAAATTTTAGATAACTACTCCAAATTCGTAGGGCATTTTATCAAATAAGGACACAAAATGAAAATAGTCTGCCTCGATGCCGCGACGCTTGGAAGCGACGTAAATTTGGACGTTTTTGGGCAGTTTGGCGAATTTAAAAGCTACCAAACGACCGCCGCAAACGAGCGCATAGAGCGGCTAAAGGGCGCGGACGTCGTCATTACGAACAAAGTCATCATCGACAAAGACGTGATGGACGCGTCAAATTTAAAGCTAATCTGCATCAGCGCGACGGGCATGAACAACGTCGATCTCGCGCACGCCGCAGCAAAAGGCATCGCGGTAAAAAACGTCGCGGGCTACTCCACTGCCAGCGTCGTGCAGCATACGTTTGCTTGCCTTTTTGCGCTGACGAATCGCATCAAATTTTATGATAATTACGCGCAAAGCGGCGAGTGGACAAAGAGCGAAATTTTTACGAATCTAGACCGCAGTATCGGCGAGATAGCGGACAAGAGCTTTGGCGTCATCGGCCTTGGCGAGATCGGCAGAGGCGTGGCGCGCATAGCAGCGGCATTTGGCGCGAGAGTGAGCTACTACTCAACTAGCGGCGCAAACGCAAACGCCGAGTTTAAAAGGCTAAATTTAGACGAGCTTTTAAGCGGCTGCGACATCGTGAGCATCCACGCTCTGCTGAACGAAAAAACGCGAAATTTGATCGGCGAGCGGGAGTTAAATTTGATGAAAGAGGGCGCCATACTGATGAACTTCGGACGTGGCAGCATAGTGGACGAGAGCGCCGTTGCTCGCGCGATAGACGGGCGAAATTTGCGATTTGCCTCGGATGTGCTGGAGACCGAGCCTATGCGCGCGGATCATCCGCTGCTTCGTATCAAAAACAAGGAAAATTTGATACTCACTCCGCACGTAGCGTGGGCGAGCTTTGAGGCTAGAGAGCGGCTCGTAGCGATGATCGCGGAAAATATAAAAGAATTTTTGAAAGGATAAAAATGGCAACTGAGCATAGTTTTGATATAAGCGCAGCGGTCGATATGATGGAGGTCAAAAACGCGCTGGAGACGGCGAAAAAAGAGATCGCGGCGAGATATGATTTTAAGGGGCTTGCGGCCGAAGTGGAGCTAAACGAAAAGGAAAAAATCATCACGCTTTTTAGCTCTAGCGACAACAAAATCGACGCGCTAAAAGACATCGTGATCTCAAAGCTCATCAAGCGAAACATCCCGCCGGTAGCCGTCACCGAGAGTAAACGCGAGAGCGCGAGCGGTGGAAATATCAAGGCGACGCTAAAGCTAAACGACACCCTAGATAGCGAAAACGCGAAGAAAATCACCAAAGCGATCAAAGACGCAAAGCTAAAAGTAACTGCGGCGATCCGAGGCGAAGAGGTGCGCGTAAGCGGCAAAAGCATCGATGATCTGCAGGAGTGCATAAGACTCGTGAAGGGGCTAAATTTGGAGCTACCGATTAGTTTTAAAAATTTGAAGTAAATTTAATGGATAATTTTAAAAAGTTAATCCAAGAAAAAAATAGCGCCATAAAGGAGTACGGCGATTTTATCAAAACGCTTAAAAATAAAGAGTGCGACAAGGATGTCTTGGGACTAATCGGTCTGTTAAAAGATAGACTGGCTAAATTTGAAAACCTTAGCTGCGATAACTATTCGCAAACGGCTGCGGATATAGACGAGCTAAACGACAGAATTTATCGCCAGGTAAATTTGCTTGCGAATTTGGATAAATTAAGCCGCGATTCGGACGTTTATAAAAAATACAACGAAGTATATAATCAAAAGCGTATCAAGCTTTTCGTCTCGGAGCAAATTCGCCGCGTGAAAAAATACTATCAGGTTCTAATCGCGTTTTTGGGGCTGATTCCGTTTATAATATATTTTATCTTTTGGCAAAATATCGGATTTTTCTCGGTAGCCGGTAGCGAAAGCATCTTTTCGTTACTTAGCGCGCTAGCGATATCGGGTTTTGGTTTATTTATTATTTTATATATATTTCCCGCTTTGCATTTAGTTTTGATCGTTTCTGACGATGGCGACGAAAAAAACGAAAAGCCTTTTTACGCGATTTATCTGATGGCCACGCTTGTGGGTATAGCATTTATAGGCGCCGGATATTTTTTCCCGGCTGCGGCAGATTTAAACTATTATTTTGCGGCGTTTATAGCGCCGATAGTCGTATCTTGCCTACTTTGCAGCTTTAAAAACGGTAAATTCGACATTCCTCTTTTGCTTTTTATGATATCGCACGGATTTTTATCCTTTGCGACTCCGTTTATGGTGGCTCTGTTTGCCTACGTCCGCGTAAGCGAGGATGGGTTTACTACCGCTTTTTTAGTGCTTTTTATGGCATTTTTTGCCGTTTTGTTTAGGGCGTTGATAACATCTAAGGATATAGATTATTTTAAGATAATTTTTTGGTCTTTGATAATCATAAATTTAGTCATCGTCGCGGTTATGAGCGGTAAAATCGTCCAAGTAGCCGATCTGGGAAATATAAACTACAAAATGCTATCGCTCAAAAAAGACGCCTTAAATGCTTTGCCAAAAAGCGTTTGCCAAAATAATCAAAACGGCTGTATCGGCGCGGGAGCGAAGGACGGCTGCTACGCAAAACAAAAGGCGCAAATCGTCTCGTACAATAAACAAAAGGCCGAGCTAGCCGTAAAAGACGGCAACGAGACGTATATTTTTAGCGGAGTAAACGACGAGATAAAATTTATAGACGCTAACGGCAAAGATATAGGCGTTGCGTCTAGCGATGAGGTCGTTTTTGAAAACTCGGTTTTAACGTACGATAAAAACGGCAATCGTAGCGGCCCGCTCAAGGCAAGCGCGATAAATCTCTCTCCCGTCTGCAAAACGTACGCTTGGAAGCGAGACGACTCCGTAGAGCTCTACAACGTCAAAGTTCTATCGGCTCTGGGTAAATTTTACTATCTGCAGACTAAAAGCGGCGAGAAATTCGAGCTGGACTCAAGCCTGATAATCTCAAAGCAAAAGGCGGGCGATATGCGCTAAACTCGGTAAATAATATAAACCAGATATCTAGCCGCGGCTACCCACAACCGCTATGCTAAATCCTAAGCAAGCTGTAACTTGGCGGCGAATTTTGTGCAAAGCAAACAAATATCAAGGATATGCAGGTAGATTTTTGCTTCAAAATACGGGCTGAAATTTTAAATTTTACGCCCTATTTTGATAAAACTTCGGCAAATTCAGCCCTTTTCAAGGCGAGATTAATAAAATTTTAGATATCCTTACGAACATAAATTTGGATTTACGGGAGAAAATTAATTATGGGTTTTAAGAATATTATAGAAAGATTTTCGATTAATTATGCCCATAATACCATGCAAAAATCTCTTTATAACGGCCTAAATATCGACATCTTAGATAAAAAATACGTAAAAACGCCGCGCGAAAATACAGAGTATATGCTTTACGCTCACGTGCCGTTTTGCCACACGTTTTGCCCGTATTGCTCGTTTCACAAGTATCATTACGAGCAGGAGCTTGCGAAAATTTACTTTGAAAATTTGCGTGAGGAGATGAGGCAGATAAAAGAGGCCGGCTTTGATTTTAGCTCGCTTTACGTGGGCGGCGGCACGACGCTGATTAACGAACCCGAGCTTGAAAAGACGCTAAAACTCGCCAAAGATCTCTTTAGCATCGAAGATATCTCGGCCGAGAGCGATCCAAACCACATCTCGCCAGAAAGCCTCAGCCGTTTTGACGGGCTTATCGACCGCTTAAGCGTAGGCGTGCAAAGCTTTGATAACGAGACGTTAAAAAGAGTTGGCAGATATGAGAAATTCGGCTCAGCTGAAGAGACGAAAAGAAAGCTCGAGCAGACTCTGGGCAAGATCCCGGTCATCAGCCTTGATCTCATCTTTAACCTACCAAACCAAACAAAAGAGCAGCTCATAAACGATATAAACGTCGCAAAATCGATCTCTCCGCAGCAGATCACTTTCTATCCACTCATGAAATCGGAGCTAACGAGAGAGAACATCGCTCGCTCGCTGGGCGTCTCAAACGTCGATAACGAGCGCGAATTTTACGAGATAATCGTGAGCGAATTTGCTAAAAGCGACTACAGACAAAGCAACGCTTGGGCATTTTCAAATGAAAAAAGCGCAGACCTTCGCGACGAATACGTGGGCTCAAATTTAGAGTACGTGGGTGTGGGCAGCGGTGCATTTAGCTTTCTTGACGGCGAGCTAGTTATAAACGCCTTTAACCTACTTGATTACGGCAGAAAGATCAAGGGTAGGCAAAGTCCGGTCATCGCAAAATGCGCATTTAGCAAGAAAGAGAGACTAAAATATACATTTTTAACAAGGCTTTTTGACGGCGCCGTGGATATCAAAACCTACAACGAGCAAAACGACGCAAACATCAACAAAGATCTGTTTGTCGAGCTTAGCTTGCTAAAGCTGGTAAACGCGATCTACGAAGAAAACGGCGTCATAAAGCCGACGTTTTTCGGTAAATATATCTGCGTCGTGCTCATGCGTGATTTCTACGCTGGCATGGACAAAGTGCGCGCGATATTTAAAAACGACGCTAAGATCAAACGCAGCAAAGTACTTCGCATCATGAGCGAAGACACCGAGCAAAAATTTGAACAAAGCATCATTCAGCCGCGAGCTGCTATGTAATTTCGGGTAAATTTGACGCGATTTTGCCGTCAAATTTATCTCTCCTGCGAACCGCTTTAAATTTATCGTGAAAATAACCCGCCACCCAAGCTTGTTTAAATTTAATTTATGCTAAATTTCGCCCCGAAAGCGACCTTGCGGGCGCAAATTTTACCAAAGGCGAAGCGGTGGATACGGATAAATTTTTAAGCGAAATTTGGGGCACTCTTAAGCTATTTTTAGACCCCAAGACGCAAATTCCCGCAGACGAGCGAAGCCTCGCCGTTTTACTCGCGGCGGATGCGGAGAATTTCGATAGATTTATGGCGCTAAAGGAGTTTAGAGATATCCTTTACGCGCTTGGGCTAAAGGCCGATATATACAGCCTGCAGTGCGCTCAGCTAGGCGCGATAAACGCTCTAAAATCCGCAAAAATCTCAAAATCAAAACTCCTGGCCGCCTTAGAAATCCTGCAAACCGAAAATATAATCTCCGCTGCGCATTTTAAGCGGCTTGCGGCGTTTTTGCGCTCTCTTAGTGCAGATTTGCCTGCAGGGAACGAACAAGAAGTCGCAAATTTTAAAAAATCAGACGTCTTTCACCAAAAAATAGACGCGCTAAACGATATCTGCGAGCAAATTTTATCGCTAAACCCAGGCGCGCACGTCGCAAACGCGGCGACAAAAGCGAGGCAAAAGGCGCATGAGCTCGAGTTTAACGTCGCGGTTACTGGCGTCATAAACGCGGGCAAATCAACCCTGCTAAACGCGCTACTGGGCAAGAAAATCCTGGGCGCCTCAAACGTGCCCGAAACCGTAAATTTGACCGTGCTAAAATACTCGCCCGAGCCTTTTGCGAAGGTAAATTTTTGGAGCGAAGCAGAGCTAAAAGAGCTTGGAATAGCGCAAGATCAAGACGACGAAATAGCCCAAATTTACGGCGGCGCTGGCGTTAAATTTGAGAGCAAAACGGCGCAAAATTTAAAGGTCAAATTTGGCGCGGAGGGCGACGAATCAAAAGCCACATTTAAAAGCCCTAACGCGAGTCAAATTTGCTCCAACCAGCCCGCTAGCAAAACGGTAAAAACGGACGAGATTAAGCTCTACACCTCGGCGGACTCCAAATACGCTAAATTCGTAAAAAGCGTCGAGCTCTACGAAAATTTGGAGCTTTTAAAGGATAACGTGCGCATTATCGACACGCCCGGCATCGACGACGCGGTGGCTGCGCGCGAGGAGCTGGTGCGGCGATTTATGCGGGAGTGCGACCTCATGGTGCACCTGATGAACGTCTCGCAAAGTGCCACGCAAAAGGATCTGGACTTTATCGTTTCAAGCTTGCAAAACTCGCACGCCGTAAAGCTCGCCGTGTTGCTAACTCACGCCGACGTGCTGAAAGAAGGCGAGCTAAACGAGGTCGCCGCCTATGCCAAAAAGAGCGTCGAGGAGCGCACGCGCGACCTTGGCATCGGGGCGGAGTTTTTCGCCGTGAGCGCCAAAAACTACTTTGAGGGCGGGCAAAACAGCGGCGTCGAGGAGTTTAAGGAGTATCTTTACGAGACGCTTTTTGGACCTAATAGCCAAAAATCTCGCCTTGGCATAGAGGCGTATAAAAAGGAACTCGGTTGCGTCTGCGAGCAGTTTGCGGCGGATACGCAAAGCGAGATTTTAAAGCTAACGGGTTCAAATTTGAGCTTGTCGCAAAGACTTTCTGAACTAAACGAGCAAAAAGCCGCGCTGGCTAGCCGTCTAGAGGACGTGAGGGGCGCGGTAAAAGAGGAGCTGGAGCGCCTAGATACGGCTAAGACCGCGGCTAGCTACGAGCTTGGGCTAAAATCCCTAGCGCAAACGCTAAAGCAGCGCGTCGCGGACGACGCGAACTATGCGACCTCTAAAAAACAAAAGATCGACCCGCAGCGTCTGGCTCGTATCGCGCAAACTACGATCAAAGACGGCGTCATCGTCCTAATGCGTCAAAATCGCAACGAAATCGTGCGGCAAATCACCGCGTGCGCGCAAAATATCGTGCTGAAATTCGGCGAATTTGAGGGTAAAACGGCAGCTGCCGAGGTCTTTAGCATAAACGACTATCTGAACTCAAAAGAGATAAATTTAGAGTGCGCCCAGGTCGCGGACGCGGTGACTAGTGCGGCAAACTCGGGCGCGCAAGGCGTATCCGAGGCCGCCAAACTAGCCGCGGAGGAGTTTTTGGGTACCCAGAGGATCAAAAATTTCGTTTTCGAGCTTAGCGAATTTGAAAAAAGCGAGTTTAAAAAGCGTATCAAAGCCGCGCTAAAAGATAAAGAAAAGGCGCTCGCAATCAGCGAAGAGGCGCTAAAAATCGAGCTTGCCGAGCTAGCGAAAACTAGCGGGCGAGACTCGCGCGAGCTAGAGCGACTAAACTCGCAAAGCGAGGCGATAAATGCTATAAATTTGGAGCTGCAAAGTGTTTGAGGAGTTTATAAACGCGTATAAAACGCGGTATTTTAAGATATTTTCGGACGATTTTCACGGGCGATTTAGACGGCTGCAAAACGAGCTAACCGAGCCCAAATTTCATCCAAGCATGGAGCTAAAGCAGGAGCTAAATAAGCTTGATCTGTTTTTATCCGGCCCGCTTACGGTCGCTACCCTTGGCCAGTTTTCTAGCGGTAAATCGACGTTTTTAAACGCGCTTTTGGGTAGCGAAATCTTGCCCTCGGGCCTAACCCCCGTGACATCCAAGCCGACCTTTATCAGATACGGCGCCGCGCCAGGGCTTAGCGTGCTTTACGAAAACGGCAGAGAGTTGTATCTTGGCGTCGAGGAGATAGGGCGGTTCGTCGATCAGCGCGTGTTTGGCGACGACGTGAGCAGGCTTTGCGTTTACGCGCCCTCTGAAATTTTAAAGCTGGTAAATTTCGTCGATACGCCGGGGCTAAACTCGCTCTCAAAGGCCGACACCGCCGTCACACACGAGGTGTTAAAAGACGTCGCGGGCGTCATCTGGCTAAGCCTCGCCGACAATGCCGCGCGCGCTAGCGAAGCTGCGCAGATCGAGGAATTTTTAGCAGATGGGGGCAAAACGGCGATCTGCTTGCTAAATCAAAAAGATAAGCTAAGCAAGGACGAGCTTGAGCGGCTAAAAAATCACGCGCAGGCGACATATGGGAGATTTTTCGAGCGTATCATCGCGGTTTCAGCAAAACAAGCCGTAACGGCGCAGGCAAACGGCGACGAGGCACTTTTGGCGGAGTCAAATTTTAGCAAAGTGATAAGCGCTATCCACGAGTTTTTTGGCGGCGAAGAGATAAAAGAAAAGTTTGTCCGCGAAAAGTGCGCTAGACTGGTTGCCGTAAATGCCGAACAACACGAAAAAATCGCTAAAATTTACGAAAAAGCCGGCGAGATAATCGCTAAATTTGACGCCGAGCTGGAGTCAAATTTAAAAGCCGTGCAAGAAAATTTTAAACCGAAAATCGAGCTAGCTTTTAACGAGCTAAAACACGTCGCAAAGCTCGTTGCAGACGAGATCCTAGCTAGTCTAAAAGGCGTGAAAAAGTATAAATACGCGCCGCGAAAAACGCTGCTAAAGGGCGAGTATTTTGAAGCTAGCACGTACGAGGCGGTTGATTTTGACAGCGAAGAGGTGTTTTCAAAACTTATCTACAACGACGTGAAATTCGCCAAATTTTTTAGAACATATAAGCGGGGCTTAAGCGCGCTGCAAGAGGAGATCGGCGCGGCGCTAGATGAAATTTATGCTCGGCTGGAGCGCGAATTTATGATTTATAAATCAGAATTTGAAAACGCGCAAAAAGAGGACGAAACGCACTCCGATACCCTGTTTGCCGATGTTAGGACATATGCGGGGCAGGTGTATAGGACGTTTTTGCGAGACTATGAGACGGCGAAATTTAAAGGGTTGCAAAAAACGGCGCTGTTTTTTGAAAAGTTAAACCTCAAAGTCGCCGCAAACTACGAAAATGCCGTCAAGATCGCCGTGTATTTTCTAAAAGAAAAGATCGCAGGCTCGATGCGCGCGCACGAGCAAAACGGCTTTGCGCTCTTTATCCCAAGCTTTGACGAGGTGCAAGACCGTGTTTTAACGTCGCTAAATTTGTACGAATTTGAAAACGAGATGCTTGGTAATGCGTCGTTTTTAAATAAAATTTTGTCGGCATTAAAGAGCGAATTTGCGCAGATAAAGGACGAAAAAATAACCAAGATCGCTGCTCTATCGGCAGGGCACGAGAAACTAAGGGATGAAATTTTAAAAGCGGGCATAAGGATTGATAAAAGGTAATTTGGTAAAATAAAGTCATTAATAGTGCATAAAGGTTTTTTATGAAATTATCTTTGGAGAATATAGGAAAGATATCAAAAGCTGACATAGATATAGACGGTATAGCCGTAATAGCTGGTGAAAATAATACAGGCAAGAGCACGGTTGCTAAAAGCCTATTTTCAGTTATCAGTTCATTCTATGATATAGATAAAAAAATAGAGGCTGATAGGTTAGAAAGTTTAGATGAAATTTTGTACAGAATGTCTCATGAAGTAGTAGATTTTAAATACGGCACTCCAGAGCGTAGAAGAATTTTATCATATAGAAATTTATCAAATTCTATACATGAAAAGATTTCCGAATTTGTAAAAAGAGGTGATATTGCCTACAGTAATATAAAAAATACTATTATTGATGAATTTTCAAAAAATAATATAGATATTAAAGATGAATTAATTGAAAATACAATTAATAATTATTTGAAAAGAATAGAGCAAACTTTAGAAATACCATACGAAAAAATACGTAATGAAATTGTAGGCAAACAGCTTGCTTTAGAATTCTCAAATGAGATAAATAACATCTATGCAAAAAACAGTGGTAGCATAAAGCTTTTCTTGAAAAATAAGTGTATAGAGATTTCGTTGGATGAAAATGATGCTTATATAAAAAAGCTAGAAGCAAATGTTTATGTTAATGCTGTCTATATAGATGATAGCTTTATTATGGACGGTTTAAGTTATCCAGACTTATTTTATATTGATAACTCCTATTGCAATAATCATAAAGATTCTTTGAAGCGCCTATTGTCCGATGGGGGCGATAAAAATATTTCTAAAAGTATAGTTTTTGAAGATCGTTTGAAAAATGTTTATAATATGCTAAGTAGTGTAGTACCTGGAAATTTTGAATTTGATGATGTAGGAAATAGTGTATATAGAAACAGTGATGGTATCGTGCTAAATATGGCAAACATTTCTGCTGGACTTAAAACCTTTATAATAATCAAGACATTACTTGCAAACGGGGCAATACAAGAAAAAGGGGTGCTTATATTGGATGAGCCGGAGATTCATCTTCATCCAAAATTACAACTCGTTTTTGCAGAGTTAATTATACTTATACAAAAAGAATTTAACTTACATATCTTACTTAGTACGCATAGTCCATATTTTTTAAAAGCTATAGAAGTTTATTCTAAAGTGCATAAAATTTCTGATAAATGTAAGTATTATTTAACAAAAAATATGGGTGACAATAAAAAGTTAATTACCATAGATGATGTTAGTGATAAAACATACGAAATCTATAGGCTACTTGCCGAGCCATATGACTATTTGCATAAATTAGAAGATGAGATCCCATGAGATTTGATGGTTTTGATGAATTTAAAGAAACAAAAGAAACAGTAAAAGATATCTCTTATGATGAAAGTAACAATGAGTATATGTCTGAGTCTGAACTTGAAGCATATAATTTTGATAAAGTGAAAGAAAATTTTAGGAAAAAATATGATATTAAACCGCCAAAATCAGTTGATGGATTAATGTTGCAGGAAGAGGATCTTATCTTTTTAGAATTTAAAAATGGAAATATAGATAGTAAAACAAAAAAAGATATATGCGATAAAATTTTTAGTAGCGTCTTGGTATTGTTGACTATTCTAGATGAAAAAGTTTCGGATTTAAAAAGTAAGCTCAAATTTATACTAATTTATAATAAAGACAAAAATGGCGATATAGATATTGCTATAAATTTAAGCAAGGATGCAAAGCAACCCGAATGTAAACAGTTTGACTTATCTGGATACGGCAGACTGTATTTTTCTCAAACTGATACTTTTGATCAAGATAAATTTAATGCCTTTTTGACGGGCTATAGCTGATGGTCAGATTATTAAAACCCGACCTTCTTATCCTCGCCGAAATTTGAACTCATCTCGCGTTTGATCTCGCTTTCAAAGTCGCTCATCGTAAATATCCCGTCCTCGCGCACAGCGACTTTTAGCGCGGTATTTTTGAGCGCGAGCATGATTTGTGCGCCGCTTAGCTCAAATTTAGCCAACTGTTTGACGTCGAAATTTTCCTCAAAGCTCGCATTTTCTGGCAGCACTTTGCGCCAGATCGCAAGACGAGCGGCGAGGTCGGGCTTTTTAAACTCGATCTTGTAATCAAACCTGCGAGAAAACGCGATATCCAGGCTTTGCAAGAAGTTCGTCGTGGCGATGAGCACGCCCTCAAATCGCTCGATTTGCTCCAAAAATATATTTTGCATTTGATTGTGCATTTTATCCGCCCCACTACCGCCCTCGACGCGCGTGCTTAGAAACTGATCGGCTTCGTTTAGCAGTAGCACGGGCTCGCTCTTGCTTTTTGCGCAGATTTCTTTGTACGTGTCGAAAATTTTACGCACGTTTTGCTCGCTCTCGCCGACGTATTTACTCAAAATTTTAGAGCAATCAAAGCTAAGAACCTGCTTTTTTAGGCTCTTTGCGAGGCTTAGCGCGCTCATGGTTTTGCCCGTACCCGGCGGCCCGTAAAAGATGATTTTGGCGTCCACGTTTTTGCGCGACTTGATCCCCCAGCTAGATAGGCGCGTCAGCACGCGGCGATCTACTTGCTTTAGGATTGCGTCCAGCAGCTCCTTTACCTTCACATCCAGCACGACGTCGTTTATGTCGGTCGATGGCTCGATGAGCTCAAAGATTTCCTGCTCTTTTACGAGAGTTTCTAGCGCTAGTTTTTTGCTTTTGCTCTCGGTTTTGGGGTGCATTACGCTTTGTAAAATTTCGTCGGTTATGTAAAACGTCCTGCTAAAGCCGCCGTAAGCGTTTAGCGACTCGTCGTAGTCGATGAGGCCGTTTTCGATTAGCTTTGAGCCCTCGTCCAGTAGGGCGCGGTTTTTGATGCGTTCGAATTCATCCGCACTTAAAATCCCTACAAGCGCGTTTAGATCGCGGTTGGCGTCCGTTTCGCCGACGTACTCTTCCTTTAAAAGCGCGAGGAAAATAAGCTGCTCTTTGTCGTTTAGCGAGTTATCTTTGAAAATTTGCTCGACGGAGATCGAAATTTTGCTTAAATTTAGCCGTTTTTCGATGATAGCTTCTAGCTCTTTTACGTCTTTTTCGAGGCGGCTTTTGGCGTCGCTTGAGACGTTTTTGCTAAAAAACGAGAGCTTGCCGTAAAGCTCCACGCGCAAAAACTGATCTTTTAGGTAATCAAGATGATCGGCGTAGGGCGCGACTGCGGGCAGCGTAAGCCCAAACTCGCCCTCTTCTAAAATTTTAAGAAAAAGCGGCGAGAGCGAGATCTCGCTGTGAAGCAGGCCGAGTAAATTTGAGCCCGAGCCCTCTGCGCCCTGGTTTTTAAATATAGAAAAGCCTTGCACGATCCAGCCGCTTTCTAGCAGGTTTTTTACATCCGCAAGGCCTGCTAAAAATTTATACTGCTCGCTACCAAAAACCGCACAAAGCACGTCGTAGGCGCTACTTTGCGGAGTGCCCTCGACGTAGTTTTTGCTCAGGTGGCGTAAAATTTTCGCCTCGTTTTGGCTGCATTTTATGAGCGAGGAAATTTTAGAATTTTGCTCACCGCCGATAAACTCTATCAAAAACCGCACTAAATTTCATCCTTTATCTGCTCTTTTAAAACGCGCTTTAACACCTTGCCCGTCGCGTTTTTAGGCAGTTCGTCTTTAAAATAAATCGTCTTTGGAATTTTAAAATTCGCCAAGTGTTTTTTGAGGTGCGCGCGGATATCTTTTTCGTCTAGGCTCATATTTTCTTTAAACTGTATAAACGCCGTGACCTCCTCGTCCGCGTGCTCGTCTCTGACGCCGATAACGGCGGCGGCTTCGACTTGGGGCAGTTTAAACAGCACCTCCTCGATCTCGCGCGGGTAGATGTTGATACCCTTTGAGATGATGAGGTCTTTTTTGCGGTCGACGATAAAGATATAGCCCTCTTCGTCGATCTTAACGAGGTCGCCCGTGCGCAGCCAGCCGTTTACGATCGTTTCGTCGGTGGCGTCTGGCATATTTAGGTAGCCCTGCATCACGCAGTCGCCTTTTACGATTAGCTCACCCACTTCGCCTGCTGGTAGCTCCATCATCTCGTCGTTTATGCATTTTACTTCGTAGCCCGGCAGCGGCAAGCCGACGCTTGAGATTTTTTGTTTTTGCAGCGTGTTTGCTGAGACGATAGGCGAGCATTCGCTAAGGCCGTAGCCCTCTATTAGCACCGCGCGTGGAAATTTGACGCGAAAATCGGTAATAGTCTGCTCGGCCAAAGGCGCTCCGCCGCTGATGAAAATCCTAATGCAGTTAAACCAGCGAAAATACCACGGAATTTTTGCTTTTCCGATAGCCGTGTAGATCGCCGGCACTCCTAAAAATACGGTCGCGCGCTTGAGCAGGACTTGTTTTAGGACGTTTGAAAACGGGAAAATAGACTTTACTAAAATAAGCGAACACGCCGAAAATATCGGTAGCAGCACCATCGCCGTGAGGGTAAAGCTGTGAAACATCGGCAAAAACACGGCAAATCTATCTTTCGTGCGTACGTGAAAGACCTCGTGCGCGCCCTGGACGTTTGAGATCAGGTTGCGGTAGCTGATCATCGCGCCTTTTGGTTTGCCCGTGGTGCCCGAGGTGTAGATGATGTGGGCTAGGTCGTCGATACTCGGTCGGTCGGTCAAATTTAGCTCTATACGGCAGTTTAGCGCGTGCGCGTAGGCGATGTTGTTTTCGTCAAATTCGGCTCTATCTCCGATCCAGACGATCTTTTTGATCGCGGTTTTGCTATCTAGTCCTTTTATCTCTTTTGCAAGTTCGACCGAGGCAAAGAGAAATTTCGCTCTGCAGTCGTTTATGATGTACTCGAATTCTTCGTATTTTAAAAAGGTATTTATCGGCACTGCGATCGCGCCAAGTAGCGTGATGGCAAAGTAGCTAGCGATAAACTCGGGCGAGTTATTTACGATCATCGCGACGCGGTCGCCTTTTTTTATGCCCATACCTTGCAAAAACGCAGCTAGCGTAAAGGCGTTTGCGCGTAGCTGCTTGTAGCTAATCTTGCTAGTTTCTGTATAGATCGCGATACCGCCGCCGTTTTTACCTACTGCGGCGTTTAGCATATCCTCGAAATTTTCGTAAGGGTAGTTCATGACTGGGCCTTAAAATTTATATTTTACGTTCAAATTTATCGCCTGAGCGTTGCCGCGTTCAAATTTGCCGTTTGGATAGAGTCCCGACGCGTTTGAGTAGTAGTTTACATCGCGCGCTTTTCTGTCTTGGTAGAAGTAGCTAGCTCCTAGCTCCAAAGCGTCCGTAAATTTGTAGTTAAAGCCCGCTGCGTAGATGACGGCTTTGGTATCTGGCAGGTCAAAGCCCGTAGTATCGGCCCTAGAAGCTGCTTCATCAAACGTAACCGCGCCCATTAGGCGGAGCTTATCCGTCGCGTCGTGCGCCACGCCGACGCGGTAGGCGTTGCTGTCCTTCCAGTCGCGTTTTTTGGACGCATCAAATGCTGCAAAAAACGGATTTCGGTAGTGTGCGGCCGAGGCGCCAGGGTAGTTGAAGTCAAGCTCTTTCCACGCAGACCAATAGGTTCTTTCAAAGTCAAATAGTAGCGTCGTTTTTGCGATTTTGTACGAGAGGGCTAAATTTAAGCTCGCAGGCAGCGGTACGGATAGCTTTGCGCTGCCGCTATACGAGCCGCTCGGAAACGCCCCCCTCGGGTGCGCGGGCGCGCTGATGTCGGTGTCGCCTTTTAGATTCATATTCACTTTTGAGCGGTAGGTGGCCGCTAGGCTCAAATTTGAAGTCGGTTTATAGGTGATTGCCGCGTTGTAGCCGAAATTTATGCGGTCGCCTTTGATATCCTGCGAGGCGGGTAGGGGGCCTGAGACCTCCTGCACGGCCTCTCCTCTAGCGTAAACTGCGCGCAGGCCAAAGCCTAGCGCGATGTTATCGGTTAGCGCGTAGGCGACGCTAGGATTTACCTCGATCACTTTTAGGTCGAATTTTTTAGAAGTAGCTTTAGGCAAATTCTCGTCCCATCTCATCGACATTCCCGCAGGCACGACGACTGATAGGCCAAAGCGCCAGTCTTCAAACTGCGGCGCCACGAAGTGAAACGTAGGTACGAGCGCGTTTGCTCTTTTGGAGGTGAGTTTGTCGCCGTTATAGTGCCTATACTTCGTCTTCGACATGCGCAGGTAGGTTAGCGAGCTCTCGAGGTAGTGTCCGCCGTCTAAAAATATCATATTTGCCGGGTTATTATAGGCTGCGTCGGGGCCGAAGCTCGTCGCGACGTTTGAGTTTAAAAGCGCGATACTATCGCCGCTTTGCTCGGGGATTTTAAAGCCCGCCGCATTTAGACAGCAGCAAGCCGCTAGGTAAACGCCGATATATTTTCTCATTTATTCTCCTTTAAAGTTTCTTAAAATTTTTATCTCGTCCGCCCAGATGTTCTCGTCGATCGTCTCTAAAACTAGTGGGATATCGTCCGTGCGGGGGTCGTTTATGATTTTTTCAAATGTTTTTAAGCCCAAAAAGCCCTTGCCTAGGCTCTCGTGGCGGTCCTTCTTGCTGGCTAGGTCAAATTTCGTATCGTTTAGATGCATACCCCGCAGCATCTCGCGCCCGACTATCTCGTCAAATTCGCTCATCACGCGCTCGTAGTCGCCCCTGATATCGTATCCCGCGGCAAACGTATGGCAGGTATCCAGGCACACGCCGATCCTGTTTTTGTCGATACAGCGTTTGATGATGTAGGCCAGGTGTTCAAATTTAAAGCCCAAATTTGAGCCTTGACCTGCGGTATTTTCGATGACTAGCTTTACGTTTTGGCTATTTTCTAACAGGAAATTTACCGAGTTTGCGATATTTTCGAGGCAAATTTCTGGCGAAATTTCATTCAGATATGAGCCCGGATGAAAATTTATCATCACTAGACCAAGCGCCTCTACGCGGTAAATTTCGTCCAAAAAGGCGTTAATGGACTTTTGGCGCTGCTCTGGGTTTGGATGGCCTAAATTTATAAGGTAGCCGTTGTGCGGCAAAACGTGCCTGGGCTCGATGCTGGCTGCTTTTAAATTTTGTTTAAATTTGGAGATATTTTCTGGGGTTAGCGGCTTGGCTTCCCATTGACGCTGATTTTTGACGAACATCGCAAAGGCGTTCGCGCCGATATTTGCCGCATTTAGCGGAGCGTTTTCTACGCCGCCCGCGATGCTGACGTGCGCGCCGATAAATTTCATTGAAGCTCTTTTATGATGATTTTTATGCGGTTTTTAGCATCGAAAAAACTGATATTTTTACCGCAAACTTCGTATTTTATTGAATATTTACTTATATCTTGTATAAAACCGCACGAATTTGTCATTACATTTATGCCGTCATACAGCGGTTTGCGCTCCAAAATTTCCGCGAAAAAGTCATCATATCTCTCCTCCAAAAAGAACTTTTTGTTAAATTCTTTTTTCTCAAAGCACGCGCCGTTCATGCAAATTTTGTCGTTTATTTTGAGATTTACCGTATTTACGCCCGAGCTGTAAATTTGCAAATTTAGCTGATTTGCTGTTTTATGCAGGAAGCCGACATCGTTGATTTTTAGCGGCGGAGTGAGGATAGTGACGGTAAATTTGTCCGATGATTTTTGGCTTTGTAGCGCGGCGCAACCGCTAAATGCAAGGCAAGCGAGCGCAGCTAAAGCGAAGTTTGTAAATTTTTTCATGATTTTTTATCCTTAATTTAAGCTATTTTTTATTATCTTTAATGTAAAATCCCATTTCCGCTAATTTGTGGCCCCTTCGTCTAGCGGTTAGGACATCGCCCTTTCACGGCGGTAACACGAGTTCGAGTCTCGTAGGGGTCACCATTTCATTTTAAATTTCACAAAAGATTTTAATTTTATCCGCTTATCGCTTAAACGCCCTTTATCTAAATATAATTTTTCTTAAATTCGGATTTTCTAAAATTTAACCTCAAAACCGTTTGCGCCGTATTTTGTAAACCAAAATTTTATCGCGTCAAATTTTAATCTCCGCCAAATAAACAAAAACCAGCCAAATTTAATCGTAAAATTTGATCACCAAACGCCTGCGCCCGCCCGCTCAATCAAATTTAAACCCGTTTTGGCTATAATCGCGCCCTAATTTATAAAAAAGGAAAAAAATGTTTGATTGGATTTTTTCGCCCGAGGCGTGGCTGTCGCTCGTGACGCTAACTGGGCTTGAGATCGTGCTTGGTATAGATAACATCATATTTATCGCGATTTTGGTCGGCAAGCTACCGCCCGAGCAGCGCGACAAAGGCCGTATCTTGGGGCTTTCGCTCGCGATGCTAACGAGGATTGCGCTTTTGCTTTCGTTATTTTGGATTATGAAGCTTACCAAGCCGCTATTTAGCGTGTTTGACTTTACGATCACGGGGCGCGATTTGGTGCTGATTTTAGGCGGACTTTTCCTCATCGGCAAGTCCACGCTCGAGATCCACTCAAGCGTCAGCGGCGAGCACGAGGAGCATTCGGCGAGCAAAGGGCATGCGAGCTTTTGGGTCGTTATCGCAGAGATCGCCGTGCTTGATATCGTCTTTTCGCTAGATAGCGTCATCACCGCAGTGGGCATGGCAAACCACATCGAGATCATGATTTTAGCAGTGATACTTGCTGTAGGCGTGATGATGTTCGCGTCTAAGGGCATCTCAAATTTCGTCGACAACAACCCGACGATCAAGATTCTCGCGCTTGCGTTCTTGATCCTGATCGGCTTTACGTTAGTCGGCGAGGGGCTTGGTATGCACGTGCCTAAGGGCTACGTTTACTTTGCGATGGCGTTTTCTCTGGGCGTGGAGCTCATCAACATCTACGCTCGCAAAAAGTCGGCAAAACGCGCGCAAGAGGCTCAAAAGTAAATTTGAGCCTTTAAATTTGCTTTTGAGCGCGCAGGGCGGCAAATTTGACGATTCGGGGTTTTGAGGCGTCAAATTTGAACGGGGCGAATTTGAGCGGTAAATTTAAAAAAGCAAAGGAGCTAGCGTGGACGTAAAAGGCGAATTTTTAGAGATTTTAGAGGGGCTTAGGAGCGAAAAGCTAGCGGCGTTTTCGCAAAAGCTCATCAAAAGCCCTGAAATTTTAGGCGTAAAAACCCCCGAGCTAAGACGCCTGGCAAAGCGAAATTTCGCTCGGTTAAATCTAAAGCAGATCGCCGAATACGAGCCGTTTTTTCACGAGGAGTTCATGCTAAAGGGATTTTTGATAATGCTCGTTAAAGACGACGAAGCTAAATTTAAGCTAGCGAGCGAGTTTATCAAAACGATGCCAAACTGGGCGGTGACGGACGGCTTTGAGCCTAAATTTAGCGATCCGCGCTACGTAGATGCGCTGCTAAAGCAAGCTCTAGGCTCAAATTTAGAATACGAAAAGCGGTTTTTCTACGTTTATTTTATGCGCAATTTTGGGGCACTTTCGCTGGAGCGGTTTTTTGAAATTTGTGCCGAGGAAAAAGACGAGCGCTACTACGTGCAAATGGCGGCAGCTTGGTGCTTAGCCGAGGTTTTTATCAAATTTAACGGCGCGGGGCAGCAGCTGCTAGAGAGCGGGCGGCTGAGTAAATTTATCCACAACAAAACGATCTCAAAGATCCGCGACAGCTACCGCGTGACAAAAGACGTAAAAGACGCGCTTTTAAAGCTCAAAATCAAGTGAATCTCACAAAAGAGCCCATAAACAAGCTCGTGCTGCGCCTAGCCGCACCAGCGGGTGTCGCCATGAGCTTTAACACGCTTTATAACGTTACGGGCGTATTTTTTGCTGCGCGCATCTCGACCGAGGCGCTGGCGGGCTTTTCGATGAGTTTTTTGCTCTACATCAGCGTCGTCGGAGTGGGGCTTGGCTTTGGCTCTGCATTAACCGCGCTTGTTGGCAACGCGCTTGGCGGCGGCAAAGAAAAGCTCGCTAAAATTTACGCCGCAAAGGGCGTGTTTTTCGTGCTTCTTTGCGCGCTTTTTATGGGGATTTCGGGCTTTATTTTTACGCCGCATTTGCTTAAAATTTTAGGCGCGAACGAGGAGTTTTTACGCGAAGCCATGGCGTATAACCGCGTGATATTTCTTGCCTCGCCGTTTTTCTTGCTCATAAAATCCCTAAACGGCGTGCTGGTGGCTACAGGCGACACGAAGAGCCTGCGAAACTGGCTTTTTGCGGGACTTTTTATAAATTTGGGCTTTTGCTTTTTTTATGTGGATGTTTGCGGGCTGGGTATCGGCGGGATAGCGCTGGCGACGGCTTCGGTGCAGCTTTTAGGCTCGCTATTTTTAGGCATTAAGGTCGCAAAAACCGGCATGATAGATTTTTTAAATTTACGCTCATTTGCACCCGAGCTCGCCATCTACCGCAAAATTTTAGCCCAAGCCTTGCCCGCGTGCCTAAACTACCTCTCGATGTCGCTTGGCGGGCTCGTGCTCATGCATTTTATCAGCCGTTACGGCACGCACGCGGTCGCAGGCTATGGCCTAGCGCTACGCATCGAGCAGATCGTCATGCTGCCGACGACTGGCATCGCATCGGCGGTGCTGGGTATCGTGTCGCAAAACTTCGGCGCGCGCGAATACGCCAGAGTGCGCGGCTGCTACGCCTATGCGGTCAAATTTCTAGCGGTTTACTGCATTTTTGCGGCGGCTTTTTGCCTGGGGCTCGGCGGGATTTTGGTTGGGTTTTTTGACGAAACGCCTGAGGTCGTGAGTGCGGCAAAAAGCTATTTTGTGGTAAATTCGCTAGCGTTTATAGGCTACGCACTCATAAATCTCTCCGGTTCGACGCTTCAAGGCGTAAAAAGACCGGCGGCGGTTTTTGTTTTAAATTTTACTCGCCAGATAGTGCTACAAATCGCGCTCTACTCGCTCGTGGCAGATGTTTTTGGCGGCGAGTTGCAAGATATTTTTAAAGCAATGTTTTTTAACGTTTGGCTGATCGGGCTAACTTTTTTCTTTTATACAAAATTTGTTCTTGCCCGAGTTTGCGCGACTTGAAGCAAAAATTTTCGTAAATTTTCAAATTTAAGCTTATTTTTCTTGACATAGCTTATTTTTTTGGCTACAATGCACCTTTTCAATAAGTAGGCTAAACTCGCAATGCCTCGGGGTGTAGCGCAGGCTGGTTAGCGCATCTGGTTTGGGACCAGAGGGCCGAAGGTTCGAATCCTTTCACC
>CALCKS010000015.1 GCA_937965895.1 uncultured Campylobacter sp. | reverse complement strand
GGCCTTTTGGCGAGTTTTTGCTCTGGCTTAGCGTCGCGCTGACGCTGTATTCGGGTTTTGAGTACGTCGCGGCGTATATAAAAGCGACGAAAAAGAGCTAAATTTAGCGCGGATGGCTTTTATTACCGAGCAAAAAATATACGATTTTCAAGTCGGCGCGAGAAGCTTTTACGTAAATTTAAAAACGAAATTTTAAGCTCGGCGACGCGGCTAGCATAAACTAAAAATAAATTTAAAACAAAGAGAAAATATGGATCACGGACTAAGAGATATCATCGTGGAGCGAACGCAGAGCCTAGAACCCGAGCTCAAAAAACAAGTCCGAAAACTAAATCAAAAGATAATCGACGTCAGTTTTTATCATAACGCTAAAAATTTATCCAAAATCGGCGAGGTTATGAGCGAAGAGCTAGGCGAGTTTTTGCTAGGCTGCGCGCTAGACTACGATAAGACGCGCGAGGTTAAATTTGACGCGAGCGATAACGATTTAGAAACATTGCGCGGAGTTTGGAGCGCGTTTAGCTTTTCGCGTAAACCCGAAATTTTAGACTATCTTAGCTCTCAGGCGCGCCGAAGCATAGCGCATCGCTCGCTTGCGCACAGGTATATTTTCGAGATTTTACGCCTGCAAGAAAAGGCCGGCCGCGCTCACCCGCTGCTTGGCGAGCTTTACGAGTATTATGACGCGCTGCGAGAAAAGCTGCCCGTTTACGAGCTTTTGCGCCGCATAGGCGCGACGCCTGCCGATCCTTATGATTTTGAGTTTATACTAAACGCCGTAAATTTGGGCTACTGGTTTAGCAACGAGTATCTAGGGCAGGATGAGAAAAAGCGTAAATTTCATTTGCAGATCCGCATTTTTGCGCCGTTTATAAACGACAAGACCTTTGATATACAAATCAGCAACGACGACGTTCCCAGGGCGCGTATCGACTTTGACGACGAGGGCGTGAGCTTTTTACAGCAAGTAGCGCCGGATGCCTTGCCTTGCCCCGACCTTTTAGATTTAAAGCCTTTTATCGCGAGCGTAAAGTCGCATTTTGGGATAGAATTTGATCTCGCAAATAAAGACAAAACTGCCCTAACCGCCGGCAAAGGGCTAAGCAGAGCCAAAATTTTAGCCTGGCTAAATGAGATTTTTAGCTAAATTTACGCCTTAAAATTAGCCCGGTTTGCCCTCAAATTTAACGTGCGGTAGCAGGCGGCTTGCGTTAAATTTAACGGATGAATTACAGCTCATTTGCGTTTTAGGACATTTTGCGTCACTATTTTTGCAGTTACGGTCCTGCGGAGATTTAGCAGTTTAGTATTTTATGCACAAGAAATACCTGTGCTCGCCTAATTTGAACCAAGCTTTACTGTTTGGGGTAAATTTGTATCATTTTTATACTATAGATACTTTTGCATTGACTCCACCTGTAGTTTTTACTATAAGCACTACACTACTTATAGTGACTCTATGGTATAATTATCATTTATATTTAGGTTATTTCAATGTAGAACATTTTGGTATAATTATCTTCATTATATAACAATAGTAATATAGGCGGACAAAATGCTATATTTATTAAAACCAGAATTTAACAACAAACTGGACCAAGGCAATATTTTTAAAAATTTATGAAATATTTAATTGAAAATAATTTTTTTAAAATAATAAGGATTTATTTATCATGCTAAACAATGCTAGACAATACGAAGAATGTGGATTATGTAAAAAAATAAAAAAACTATCACAAAGTCATATTTATCCTAAATTTTTCTTTAATACTATTAAGGAAATATCTCCCACGCAGAAATTTAGACATTCTGACAATATGGATAAAAGCCATCAAGATGGGCTTAAATTTTATTTTTTATGCGACGAATGTGAATCAAAATTTAGTAAATATGAGCGTATCTTTAAAAATAAATTTTTTGATATTATTAAAAAAAATAAAAATCAAAGGATAGACTCAAATAATGGTAATTTTAAATATTTTCTATTATCTCTTTTTTGGAGAATTAGTATGTTCGAAATTTATTACTATCAAAACAAAATCAAAAACAAAGATGATAGATTTACCGAGAAAGAACTAGATAGTATAAAAATAATATTGGAAACATATAGAAAAATTCTTTTAAATGAAAAAATGGAAGAAATTGAGAAAATAAAAATGTATTTTTTACCAATTAGGAGACTACAAGTTGCAGAAGATATAAAAAATAAGCTTATTCGTATGCACAGAACAGATGATCTTTTTGAAATAAGAATGATTACGGGAGGTATTAGAACTACCGATAATAAAAGAGATGTTTTTCAAAAATGCTATATTTCTGCTATTGTGCCGTATTGTTTTTTTTTGATAAATATTTGGGGTAATTGCGAGATTGATTATCTATCAGGGTATGAAGTAGGTCAAAATATAGATATTTTGTCTGATTGTATTATAAATTTAGAAGACGATTTAGAGAAATTAATTTTTTATTCATTTGAAGAAGGCTTTGTTAAGCCAGACTCAAAAATGAGTCAAGAGGTAAGACAAAAAATAATAGATGCAGTTAATAAAAATTTAGATATCACGTAAAAAGCAATTTTGTAGCCAGTATCTCAATCTCTTTAGTATTTGTATTTTTAAAGATATTATTTAAAACTTATATTCGTAATATCTACTGTTTTAGACAAGCTATAAATGTTTATTTTCATACATATTAACTTCTAATAAAATATATACAAACGGCTCTTGATCGCGGTTTCAAGCCCAATTTTATAAAATTTCGCTAAAATCGCGTTTAAAATCTACTTAAAAGGCAAATTTTGAAAGGAATTATACTTACCGCCGCTATCCTTGCGGTCGGGCTTTATGCGTATTCGTGGCATTTTTTGATCACGGTTTTGGTGATTAGCTTTCTTATATTTTTCCACGAGCTGGGCCACTTTCTCGCAGCTCGCATGCTAAAAGTCGGCGTTTTAAAATTTAGCGTGGGCTTTGGGCAAAGCGTCTACTCAAAAACCATCGGCGGCACCGAGTACGCCATCAGCGCGATACCGCTTGGCGGCTACGTTAGCCTAAAAGGGCAAGAGGACGCAAAGCCCGGCCTAAAAAACGAGGATGCCGACAGCTACACGAGGCTTAGCCCACTAGGACGCATTTTCATCCTTTTTGCCGGACCGTTTTTTAACTTTGCTTTGGCGTTTTTTATCTTTATCGCGCTCGGACATATCGGCGTAGAAAGGCTAGCTCCGACTGTGGGCAAGGTGCTGGAAAACTCCGCTGCGGCGAGTGCCGGGCTGCAAAAGGGCGATAAAATTTTAAACATAAACGGCATCAAAATCAGCGAATGGGACGAGATAAGCAAAAACGTAAATTTAACCTCCACCGCGATCACGCTCGAGCGTGCGGGCGAAATAAAAACGATAAATTTGACGCCTAAAATCGGGCAGAGCGTGACGATATTTGGCGAAAAGATAGAAAAACCGCTCATCGGCATTTTGCCCTCAGACGAGGCCGTCACGATACGAAACACCGGCTTTAGCTCGCTTAAATTTGCGCTCGTTGAGACCGTAAACGCCTCAAAGCTCATATTTACGGGACTTGAAAAGCTGATAGTCGGCGTCGTGCCGCTAAAAGAGATGGGCGGCATCATCCAGATCACCGACATCACCTCAAAGGCCGCAGGCATCGGCCTCCCAACACTACTCATCATCGCCGCGCTCATCTCCGTAAATTTAGGCGTGCTAAACCTGCTCCCGATCCCAGCGCTTGACGGCGGTCATATATTTTTTAACCTTTACGAGCTGATTTTCCGCCGCGAGATGAACGAAAAAGTCTATATCGGCCTCACTTACTGCGGCTGGGCGTTTTTGCTCTGCCTGATGGCGTTTGCGACCTTTAACGACGTGATGCGCCTAAGCGGAGCGGGACAATGAAGCTCGGGCAAATTTTAGAACGCATCGAAAACGCGCGCACGGGCGAAGCGGTAAAGCTAATTGCCGTGAGCAAAAACGTAACGACCAAAGAGGTTTTGGAGCTTTTTGAACAGGGGCAAACGAGCTTTGGCGAAAACCGCGTGCAAGAGCTCAAAAACAAGAGCGAAATTTTATCAAATTTGCCGATCGAGTGGCACTTTATCGGGCGACTTCAAAGCAACAAAATAAACCATCTGCTAGCGCTCAAACCTGCTCTTTGGCAAAGCTGCGAGAGCGTAGAGGCCGCGCTTGCGGTCGATAAGAGGCTTGTTTGCGAGCTACCATGCCTGCTGCAAATAAACTCCGCGCGCGAAGACACGAAACAAGGTATCTCGCCCGAGGCCGCACAGGATGCGTTTTTACAAATCGCAAAGGAGTGTAAATTTTTAAAACCCGTCGGCGTGATGAGTATCGGCGCGCACGTAGAGGACGAGCGAGCCATACAAAAGAGCTTTGAGACTACGCGTAAAATTTACGAAAATCTGCAACCAAACGGCGCGCAAATTTGCTCGATGGGCATGAGTGGCGACTTTGAGCTGGCGATAAAATGCGGCTCTAATATGATTCGTTTGGGGTCGATTTTGTATAGTTAAAAGGCTGAAATATGGAAAAACGAAGAGACGAGCTTGAGCTGCTATTTTTAAAAAATAAGCAGAGTAACAAAAATACTAATCCCCTTCCGATAATAGTTGATATAATCGGACTTATTGCCGGCTTTTTAACTCTATCTTTTGTTGCTCCTTATGATGATAGGGATGCAGTTGGGTTTAAAATTTTAATACTTACCGATATCGTTATGTGTCTCATCTACGGCTTGATACCAAGACTACGAAACTGTAAGTATTTTGTGCTTTTGGGTATTTTATTATTTATAAATTTTTTACTTCTATGCAATGTTGAAGGCTGGAATGAGGGAAGCGGGAGCGGAACATACTATTACGTATACTTTTTCAAACCGGCTAGCGATATGCTGTGGGGCTTGTTGTTAATATCCGCATTTTTATTTTTGATACCGATAGCCCTGTATATTTCGTTTCTACATTTTTTGTCTAGGGCGACTTACTACCTATCAAATTACGACAAATTTAAAACAAAAAATCAAGAAAAAACAAAGGACTAATAAATGGGCTACGACGTGAGCTATCATCCGATCAATGAAAGCGAGATAAAGCAGTGGTATTTTGACGCGTTAAAAAGCGCGCGAGAGGGTGATTGGTCGGTCGCCCAAAGGCTCGCAAAAGAGTACGGCATGCAGGATTTTTACGCGCAAAAATACATCGATACCCTAAAAATCGCGCTTGAAACCAAGGACGATGAGAGCTTTTCGACGAGTCATGGCTACATACTTGCTACCGTGCAGGGATTTTTTAGAAAATACTTCTACACGCGCGGCACGGCGTTTGGCTTTTTGGCGGACGAACATGGCGAATTTAAGCGGTATCTAAGCAACATAAGCGGCGTTATACCGCCCGAGATAAAAGCTAAATTTACAGGCAAATTTGACGGAAACTACTCATCTGGCGCGTTTATAAGCGCGGAAAATTTGGCCAAATTTTGGCAGGACTACAATGCCGATAAAAATATAAAACAAAAAGTAGATGACTTTTACGCGCAAAATTTGCCTGCGTTTTTGAGCGCAGTTAAATTTAGCGTAGAAAACGGCTACGGGCTGCTTGAGGCGACAGACGTGATTATACCCAACCCTATTGATTTAAATGATTCTGAGTGCTACTCAAATCTTTTTAATTGCGACCCCGAAGGCGCATTTATCTATGCCGATACGGCCGCACAGCAGATCAGCGAAGCGATGAAGCTAGACAAAAATAAAAAAGAGAACGATAAAAACGAGGGCTCAGGCGGCTTTTTCGGCACTATAAAGAAACTTTTTGGGAAGTGAAGCCGCGAGCTTTACTTCCGCGTCCTTTTTCAAAACTCCACTTTAACATAAATTTCATCTATTTATTTTGATAATTAAAAAACTCAAAATTTATTACTTAATACGCATAAAAATACAAAAGCTACACGCCTAAAGTTCCATATTTTGTAGCTGATATTTCATAAAATATTAAGTTTTATTTTTATACTTATTCTATATAATAATAAAATTTTAAATATTCCACACGTATATTTTAAAAATACAACTTAAAGGTGTGAAAATGTCGTTAACCAAGTCACAAATTTCAGGACTTTATGTTGCCTTATTTGGCAGATCTAGCGAAGGTGCGGGCAATGAAGCCTGGCTAAAATCAGCAAACGCTAAAAATTCAAGTTTATCTAACATTGCAAATTTGATGTTGGATACGACGGCATCAAAGGAATTTTTCGGCAAAAGCCTAGAAAGTAACGAAAATTTCATCAAGCATATTTATGCTACGTTATTAAATAAGGATGAAAATACCGATGTCGGCGGAAAAGCAGGCTGGATAAACATGCTAAATAATACAAACGACAGAGGTCAAGTCGTAAGTGAGATCTTAAAAGCGGCGCTAAACCCGGTCCACGCGCAAAGCTCGGATGCCACCACTAGAGACGCGCACAAAACGCTGATAAACAAAATTATCGCCTCAAACGTCGTAGCCGATAGCGTACAAGACGTACCGGACGGCGATATAAAAACCGCTTTAAATTCTTTTTTAAAAATAAACGACGCTATAACGGCGACATCCTCCGCTCAGGATATAAAAAACGTCATCATAAATAACAAATCAAATTTGGGGCTAGATAACTCAAAACTAGACGAATCGCTAAGCAAAAATGATAAAATATCCGTAATATCGCAAGTAACCGGAAAAAGCGAAAGCGAGATAAAAAGTCAATTTCCAAACTACGATAAAGATTACGTCCCTACTCCGGAGCCAAAACCCGACCCTGATCCCATCATCGAAAAAACCGACGTTAAGACGTTTTTGGAAAAAGCTGCAAGTATTACCGACGAAAGCACTTCGTTTATCATAGAAGATGAAGCGGGAAATATACAAAACAATATAGATAAAATCGCCTCAAATTTAAAATACGTCCTATCTATCAAATTTAGCGGCAGCTTTACCCTTGATGCCAGCAAGGCTACTACGACGCTACTAAACAAAATATCCGAAGGTAAAATTTGGCTACATAACGCAACGAGCGATCATCTAAATTTGATAAAAAGTAGTTCGGTAGAGAAATTTTTTATAGACGATAGTAAAGATTTTACGTTAGATATCGCTACCTTTATAGCACTAAAAGACAAAAAGCAAATGGCGATAAATTTGTAATAAAAGATACTTCGGCAAATATCGTTAAGCATTTTGAGTATATAAAATCTCACGTAGACGCTATCAAAACTCTAGATAGCACGGATAATGCAAAGATAAATTTCATAAAAGCACAATACGACGCCGTAAAAGGCGTAGTATCTAGGGACGACAAAGATAACGGAGTGTATGAGGTCAATGAGCAAACCGGCAAAGCAGCCATGAAACCGATCGGCGTAAAAGACGGCAAGGCCTTTACCTGGGAATACTCAAACGACACGACGGGCGTAACGTATAGGATAGAATTTGGCAAAAGAGACGCTCAGCCTGAGGGCTCGGATATAAAAGTCGATATGCCGGACGGCAAATTTTATAACGGCGAAACTATGATCAGGGACTACAAAATCAAAGCCTATAAAATTTACGAAAAAGACGGCTACAAAGTAACCGAAGAATACACGCCTAGCGTCTCAAAAACAGGCGACGCCACTAGAGATAAATTTGACGACAAAGGCGTACTGGAAGAAAAAATATTAGAAAGAAGCGACGGACAAAAACTCGCTCTAACCTACGAGGACGGCAAGCTAAGCTATGCTAGCAAAACCGACCCAAAATACGCAAATACCGACATAAACTTTGAGATCAGTAAAGATAGTGAAAATCTGGACTACAAAGGCAAAGTCACGGTAACAGATAGCGCGCTAGATACGAAATGGACCGCCGATATCGGAAAAAACGAAGTGGTCTACCGAGCGTACGACGGACGATTCTCAGACGACGTAACGCTAGTGTCAAAGGCTGCATATACAGTCAATAGCAGCTACGGAGTCGATACTTTCGATATAGCCCAGACCCTACAAGAAAATGCAAATTTGAAAAAAATAAGCATCAACACCGACACGAATAATCTATCAAACGGCTCAAAAATGGCCGTACTAGACAACGCTCAAGATAAAATCATGCTTCCATCAAACATCACCGAGCTAGCAAGAGCGCAAGAGGACGTAAATCTAGAAAATATCGAGGAAAAACTATCTACGCTCGGAGTCGGTAAGGCACAGTACTTCTTGCAAAACGTAGGAGAAGATAAATTTAACGCCTATATGGCGCTAAATACCGACGGCGTAGAGGGCTATCAAAAGGATAGTGATACCTTGATAGAGGTAAAAGATGTCGAATCTAGAAGCTATTTTACAGAGATAAAAGAAGGCACAACTTCGACTTATAAGAAATTAACGCCTGATTTTACCGTTCCTAATCCGTCTAGCTTCGAAAACGTCATAGCTCAAAACGTAGAAGGCGGTAAGGCCACAAGCTGGGAATATGAAGATACGGCTACTAAAAAAACATACCGAATCGTTTTTGAAAAAGCACAAGATGAAAATAGTGGGTTTAAATTCGCACAAGGAGTATTTTTTGATAAAAACGAAAAGGTGCTAAATACGACCGGTTGGCAAACTAGAGCAAAGGTCTACGAGATAGACAAATCTACTCCAAACGTCGAGATCGTAAAAGCCCTAAGCAATAATGAAGGCGGAAGAGTCATCCAAACCGTCACAAAAACCTACGACGATTCTAATAAGCTAATAAAGCAGGTATTGCAAGACACTTCGTACAGTCAAAACGACAAAACCGTAGACGTAACCTACGAAAACGAACAGATAAAATCGGCTACAATAACAAGCGCAGAATATGCCAATAAAACGGTAAAATTTGACGTTAGCTCAGATAACGACGCTTCGATGCTAACGACAAAATCGCCACTTACGATGGATTTATCTAAGCCCTGGGATCTAAGCCCGTTAAGCGAGGTAACAAAAGGACTTAAAGGTACTGCGACTATAACCGACAAAGCGCTAGATAAAAAAGCCGTAGCCCAGATCGGAGATACGCAAACGACGTTTAAAATCTATGAAAATATAAACTCGGATAAAATAACTCTCATCTCAAAAGCCCAGGGAAATAACGGATCGTTTTTGAGCAAAGAGGAATTTGATGTCAAAGAAACTATCGCCCAAAATCCGGATCAAAAAGAGATATCGATAGAATCAGGCATAGGTATGATGAAAATATCAAAAAACGAAAAAATCAAACTACCTGACAATATCGCAAAAATTTCAAAGGCCGCAGACGGCACGGATTCGTCAAATTTGACGGAAAAGCTCGCAAATTTGAAAAACGGCGAAGGTGCTTATTTCTTAGAAAACGTAGGAGCGGATAAATTTAATGCATATCTGGCGCTAAATACAGACGGCGTGGAAGGCTATCAAGAAGGCAGCGACACTCTAGTCAAAATCTCCGGCGTAGCTTACGGTGCAGGATTTAGCGACGTAGACGGCGGATACACAACGTTAAGCTAAACTTAAAACTAAAAGGGGCTAAATTTGGCCCCGTTTTTATTACTCTTTAAATTTATAAGCTTTTAATTTTGAATTAACCGTTATAAATGCGAAAAATATACCGAGCTTTTACCGTCTAAATTTAGCTGGATTTTAGGATGCGGCAACACGGTTAAAAGTTAAATTTACTTGCTTACATAAAATCTAAATTTAAAAATATCGAGCAAATTTAACGCATACGAGTTTTTTGTTTTTTTTGCAAAATAGCCCGTTTGCACCGTTTGAGCTTATTTGGGATTTTACTGTACCAGGCGTTATTTTGCCGTTACTGCCGGTTAAATTTATACGCAAACTGAAATCAGACAAAAAAGAGGGGGAGTGCAAACTATGCCGCCGTTGCTGCATCAAGTATAAAAAATCCGCCTTGTCCGTTTTAGGCAAGGCGGCAAGAAAATTAGAATAAATTTAAGATAGTAGGCTTATTTTCCTCGACCCATTTGTCGATGCGTTTTGCGTAGTTTTCATCGCCCTTGACGTCTAGAGCTAGGCCTGCGAATTTACCATTAATGAAAAACGCAGAGTGGTTAAATTTATATCCGTCCACGTCGCTAGCGCCAAAAATTTGCGCGTCCTTCAGATACGGCAAAAAGTCCACCGCGCCGCTAAAAAGCGTCTGGGGGTGATTGGCTTGATTACCCACGGCTACGATGGCGGCTTTTTTGCCTTTGCTTCCCGCTTTTAAAAGCGGAAGTTTCTCCGCCCAATCAGACTGCAACTCGCCGTCGCCGTAGCTAGGTGCCGCCACGATGATAACGTCAAATTTAGCAAAATCCTCCGCCCCAGCGCTCTTTACATCAACTAGCTGTGCTCCTATTTTGCCCGCTAGATACTCGCACGCGCTCTTTGTGTGCCCCTTTGTTGTCGTGTAAAAAATCCCAACGCTCATTGTGTTCTCCTTAAAATTAGATAAATTAATGTCTGAATTATAACGAAATGATACTTAATTTATCTTATTTCAAATCACGCTTTTATTTGTCGTTTTCTATGCAAATTTTGGCGTATTTAATTCCCAGCTCATATGCTTTTTCATTTTCAGCATGGACTTTTTTAGGCACTTTTGAGAGCATTACGCGTTTAACTAGCTCGGTATCTAGGCAGCCGCTCATCTGCACGGCGACCGCGAGCGCGACTACGCTTTGGGTTATTACATTGCCGACCTCGTCTTTGGCGATGGAGATGATCGGGATTTCGTAAATTTTCCAGTGCCTTTTGTCCTCGTCGCTAGCGCGAACCAAATTTGGCTCCACGACGATGATACCGCCATCTTTTACGCCATCTTTAAACTGCTCGAAGCTAACCTGCGCGGTAGCGAGCATAAACTCGATCTCGCCCTCGTTTGCGTACGGATAAAATATCTCGCGCTCGCTCAAAATGATATCGACCTTCGTCGGCCCACCGCGTACCTGCGAGGTGTAGGTCGAGGCTTTGACGCCGTATCCGCCCTCCTCGATTTTAGCGGCCGCTAAAATCTCGCCCGCTAAAATCACGCCCTGACCGCCCACTCCGACGAATCTTAACTGCCTTTTCATTTTAGCGCTCCAAAGTCGATTTTCTCGCCGTCTCTAGCGGCCTTTATCACCATGTCGTAGGCCTTAGTGTACTCCATGCGCGACTCGTCTTTATGTAGCACTCCGAGCGGAAATTTACCCTCGCGCTCATCCTCGCCCATCGCGTCAAATTTAGCCTTGCTCACCGTACGACCGTCGATCCACTCCAGCATCTGCGTAGCTTGGCCCATTTTGTTTTTGCGGCCCAGGTTTATGTGGCAGTTTGAAAATACGTCAAAAAAGCTGTATCCGTCATGCTCAAAGCCCTCGGCAAATATCTTTTCCAGCTTTGCAGGCTCTATCACGCTGCTGCGCGCTACAAAGGTCGCTCCTGCGGCGGTTGCGAGCTTGCACGCATCAAAATTTGGATCGACGTTGCCGTATTGCGCCGTCACCGTCCAAAAGCCAGTCGGCGTGGTTGGGCTAGTTTGGGAGTTCGTTAGTCCGTAGATGAAATTATTTATCAAAACATGGTTTAAATTTATATTTCTGCGGCATCCGTGGATCGTGTGATTGCCGCCTATGGCTAGCCCGTCGCCGTCGCCGGTTACCACGATGACGTGCTTGCCCGGGTTTGCTAGCTTGATACCCGTAGCGTAGGCGATCGCGCGCCCGTGCGTGGTGTGGACGGTGTTGCAGTTGATATAGGAGCTAAAGCGCCCCGAGCAGCCGATGCCAGATACCACGCACACGTCGTTCATGTCCCAGCCGAGCTTGTCGATCGCGCGGATTAGCGCCTTTAGTATCACGCCGTCGCCGCAGCCCCAGCACCATAGAGTCGGCATTTTATCCGTGCGTAGGTAGTTGTCGTAGTTAAATGCCATCAAATTCTCCTATTTTTTGCGCTATTTCTTGCGGGCTGATCGGGCGACCGTTGGCTTTTAGCAGCGTTTTAAAGTCGTCTCTTAGAGTAGCTTTTATTATCTCTCCAGCGTACTGACCCAAATTTAACTCGCAGATCAAAATTTTGCTAAATTTAGCCGAGATCTCGCGTAGTTTCGCGCTTGGCGTCGGAAATAGCGTGATAGGTTTAAAAAGCCCTACTTTTACGCCTTTTTCGCGTAAATTTAGTACCGCTTCCTTTGCTGCGCGAGCCACGGAGCCAAACGCGATAATGCAAATCTCTGCGTCATCTAGCATAAACTCCTCCCAGAGCTCAAACTCATCCGCGTGCGCGTTTATTTTGTTAAAAAGGCGCTTGATGTTGTAGTCCACGACCGCGCCGTCCTCGGTCGGAAACCCCGTCTCGCCGTGATGTAGGCCCGTAATGTGATAGCGATAACCGCCGAAAAATTTATTTAGCACGGCAGGCTCGTCCGCCGCGGCCCTGTACGGGCGGTAGTCCGCCGGATCGCCGCTAAACTGCTTGCGCGAGTAGATCTCTAGCTCGCTAATCTGCGGTAGCGCGGCCTTTGCGTACATGTGTCCGATCGTCTCGTCCAGTAGCAAAAACACGGGCGTCATGAATCTTTCGGCGAGATTAAACGCGCGAACGGTCTGCGTATAGCACTCCTCTAGGCTAGATGGTGCGATAACGATGCTGTTTACGTCGCCGTGGGTCGGGTTTTTCGCCTGCAGGAGATCACCCTGCGCCACGCGGGTAGGCAGCCCCGTGCTGGGCCCGCCGCGCATGACGTTTACGATCACTAGCGGCACCTCCGCGATAAAGCCAAGCCCGATCTGCTCGGCCTTTAGCGAGATGCCGGGGCCCGAGCTTGCCGTCATCGCCTTTGCTCCGCTCATCGAGGCTCCAAGTGCCACCGAGATGCCAGCGATCTCGTCCTCCATCTGGATAAATTTGCCGCCGTGCTTTGGCAGTAGCACGCTTAGTTCGTGTGCGATCTCGCTGCTTGGAGTGATCGGATAACCGCCGAAAAAGTTACACCCGCACTCCACCGCCGCAAGCGCGACTAGCTCGTTTCCGCTAGCGATAACCTCTCTTTTGCCACCGTTATTATTTAAAAATTCGCTCATTGTCCCGCCTCTAATTTTTCAAATTTATTCTCTTTTACGGCGGTAGCGCGCTCTTTACTTTGGGCGGTTAGTTTGGCAAATTTAAAGCCCTTTTCCGCCACGTAAATCGCAAAATCGGGGCAATGTAGCTCGCACTCTCTGCATCCGATACAAGCCTCCGGGTGCACCACTTCGATCGTTTTACCTAGCACCGCGCGCGGCTCTACGGCCATCGCCAGCACGCCCGCAGGACAGCGGCTCACGCAGATATCGCACGCCTTACAGCGCGAGATATCGACCCATACGGGGGCGTCAGTTTGTATCAGCATATTTTTCCTTATCAAATTTAACTCGTAACGATAATTTTATAGCATTTAAGTTAAATTTGGTATTTAAATCGGATAGTAAAATAAAATTTGGAGATTTTTTGTATGAAAACGAGCAAATTTGAAACGCCCGTGCGGATGTTTTTACGTTTTTTAGCTCAAATTTAATGGCCATTGCGGCAAAATTGGCGTAGAGTAAATTTAGAAGTCAAATTTACCGCCGCCGATCCGTAAATTTGACGACGAATTTATACGGATACGGCGGTAAATTTGAAGCGATAAGCAAAAATCAGTTAAACTTAGTTTCTCCTTACGCTGGCTTTGCCAAATCCCGCAAATCTATTTGACGCAAGACACGACGTATTGTTATTTTTGCAAGATACGACATAGGAGTTTAGCTCTTTGTTGCCTTTTTTACGCGTGTTTTTATTTTTTAGATTCATAAAATCCACCGCATTTTTGCCTCTTGAGTTATGCGTAAAGCCAACCGTGCCATCTTTTTCTACGCTACTTACTATGCCTACGTGAGTGATGATTTTTGCTTTTTTGTTATTTTTCGTGCTTCTAGTCGTGTTGTTGAAAAATACCAAATCTCCGACCTTCGGATCGTCAAAGGCGATCAGTTTTTTACTCTCGTAAAGCTTAAACATAGCTTCGCTTTTTAGACCGTGCTTGGTGTAAAATTTATCAAGCTCTTTTTCGTCAAAAAAGTCTCGATTAAATTTTTTATTTATAAGCGTCACAAAGCCCGAGCAGTCGCCGCCGTCTCTTTTACCTATATATCCTTGCAGGAGATTTAGCAGGGCCGTTTCTTTTGTGTCGAGTCGGTCGCCGGTTTTACCATAAAATGTCTTGCTTCCCCAATTTTGGATTTTATCCTTTTCTAGCGAAGTAGTAGCTTGGGTTTTACTTTGCTTCGTTAACATCGTATTTTTGGGAGTGCCTGACGAAACGTTAGCGCACCCCGACATAAAAGCCGCTAAAAACAGGGCGTAAATTTTAATTTTATAATTTACAAGCATCGGCTACGCGATTACCCCGCTTTCTTTTAAAAATTTGATATTTACGGCAGTTTGCGATTCGCCTTTTTCGAGTGCCGCCTTTTCCTCCGCGCTTGGTTGCTTAATCTCGTGCACGCCGCCCTTGCCGAGCCTAACCAGCCTACCGCCCGCGCACTCGCCCTCTATCACGCAGCAGCTTAGCCACTGCTCGCTGCCGGTTTTTATCGCCTCGCACATTTTAGCCGCAGCCGCTCCCGGAGCGTAGTATGCCGACGTGCCAAGCAGCTTAACTATCTTTGCGCCGCCCGTTTTGGCCTCCTGCGCTACCGCGTCAAATTCGCCGCCCAGATCCACGCTCACGTTGCTTTGTAGCGCCACCATATCGTCGTTGTGAGAGCCTATGATGTGTGCGCTAAATGCACTATTTTTTAGTCCCGTTTTTTGAGAGATCTCGTATTTTAGGCGCGCAGAGTCTAGTTCGCCAGCCATGCCTAGCACCCTACTTTTATCAAAACCGCTTGTTTTATAGACTAGATACGTGAGCGCGTCAAGCGGGTTTGTTACGTTTATGATGACACAGTTTGGGGCAAATTTGGTGATTTTCTCCACCGTGCCTTTTACGATGCCTGCGTTTTTTAGTAGCAGGTCCTCTCTAGTCTGCCCCTCTTTTCTAGGACTCCCCGCAGTCACGACCACGATGTCGCTATCCTTAACTAGCTCAAAATCATCACCGCCAGCGACGCTCACGTCCAGACCGAAAACCGCCGCGCTCTGAGATAGATCGATCGCCTTTGCGCGCGCTACGTCGCCGAAAATATCCACCAGCGCGATATCGTCTGCGATGCCTCTTAGCAAAATAGCGCTAGCCGCGCTCGCGCCTACGTTTCCGGCTCCGATAACTGAAATTTTCATTTTTTTCCTTTTTTATAAAATTTGATTTTGTAAAATTTGATTAAACGTCGCGCTCGGCCTCATCACCGCGCTCGCCTTTTTATCATCCGGTTTGTAGTATCCGCCGATATCGACCTTTCGTCCTTGCACAGCGTTTATTTCGGCCACGATCGCGCTCTCGTTTTGCGCGAGATTTTGGGCGGCGAGTTTAAATTTATCGCCCAGCTGCGTACCGCTAGCGGCAAGCTCGCTCGCCCAGTAAAGCGCGATATAAAAATGGCTCGTGCGCGTATCTAGCTGCCCGACCTCAAACCGCGGGACTTTGTTTTCTTTTAGATAGCGCTCTACGGCCGCGTTTAGCGTATCTGCTAAAATTTGCGCCTCGGGACTTTGTTTAAAGCCTGCTAACTGCTCCAGACTGGCTCCCAGAGCCAAAAACTCGCCCAAGCTATCCCAGCTTAGATGATTTTGCTCCAGTAGCTGCTCGGCGAGCCTTGGCGCGCTGCCTCCGGCTCCCGTCTCAAAGATACTTCCGCCCTCTAGTAGCGGCACGATAGAGAGCATCTTGGCGCTGGTTTCAAGCTCCAATATCGGAAAAAGATCGGTCAGATAGTCGCGCAAGACGTTCCCCGTGACGCTGATGCAGTCCTTGCCACATCTCATGATCTCAAGCGACTTTTTGCAAGCCGCAGCCGGAGGCATGACCTCTATATCAAGCCCACCGGTACCAGCGCTTGCTAGCTGCGCTCTTACTTTTTTTAGGATTTCTCGGTCGTGAGCCCTGTTTTCGTCCAGCCAAAATATCGCCTTTTGTCCCGTGATTTTCGCGCGTTTTAGCGCTAGCTCGACCCAGTTTCGAACGGCGACGTCTTTGACCTGCGTCATCCTAAATATATCGCCTTTTTCTAGCTCAAATTTAAATAAAATTTCGCCTTTGGCGTTTAGCACGCGCGCCTCGCCCGCTTCGCTCATCACGAAGGTTTTATCGTGACTACCGTACTCCTCGGCCTTTTTAGCCATTAGACCTACATTTGAGACGCTACCGATTTTAGCGGGATCTAGCGCGCCATTTGCCTTGATCTCCGCGATCGCGGCCTCATAAACGACGGCGTAGGTTTTATCTGGTATCACGGCTTTGGTTTCGCGAGCTATACCATCTTTATCCCACATTTTGCCGCCGTTTTTTATCATCGCCGGCATCGAGGCGTCGATGATAACGTCGCTAGGCACGTGTAAATTTGTAACGCCTGCGGCCGAATTTACCATCGCCAAATTTGGCCTTGCGGCATAAATTTCATCAAATTTGGCTTTTATTTTTTCCTGCGTAGCTTGAGGTAAATTTAAAATCCGTGCAAAAAGGTCTTTTAGTCCGTTGTTTTCGCTGACGTTTACGCTTTTTAGCTCATCCGCAAACTCCTCAAAAACCTCCGCGAAAAAAATCTTTACGAAATGCCCGAAAATCACGGGATCGCTCACCTTCATCATCGAGGCTTTTAGATGTACGCTAAAGAGCAAATTTTTAGCTTTCGCGTCCGCAATTTGCTCTTTTATAAAGGCGTCTAGCTTGCTCGCGCTCATAAAGCTAGCGTCGATTATGTCGCCCTTTTCTACCGCTAAATTTTCTTTTAGCACGCGTTTTTCGCCGCTTTTTGAGATAAACTCGACGCGTAAATTTTCATCCGCTTCAAAGCTAATCGAACGCTCGGAGGAGTAAAAATCTCCGCCCTTCATATAGGCGACTTCGGTTTTGCTGTCTTTTTCAAAAGGGGTGATTTTATATGGATTTTCGCGGGCGTAGCGTTTTACCGCACCGACGCATCTGCGGTCCGAGTTGCCCTCGCGAAGCACCGGATTTACCGCGCTTCCTAGCACTTTGGCGTATCTAGCGGCCGTGTCTTTCTCATCCAGCGTTTGCGGCTCGGACGGGTACGGGGGCAGATCGTAGCCTTTGGCGCGAAGCTCGGTGATAGCGGCGTTTAGCTGAGGCAAGCTTGCCGAGATATTTGGCAGCTTGATGATATTTGCGCGCTTTTCTTGCGTCAAATTTCGCAGCATCTCCAAATCGTCGCTCACGCGCAGATCAGGCGGTAGCTTGTCGTTAAAAGCAGCGATGATCCGCGCAGCCAGCCCTATGTCGGCCTGCTCTATCTCTATACCGCCAGCGCGCAAAAACGCCTGCAGGATCGGAAAAAGCGAGTAGCTCGCAAGCAGCGGGGATTCGTCGGTTCTAGTGTAGACGATGTCGCTCATCTTTTCTCCTAAATAAATTTCGCAAAATCTTATCCAAATTTATATTAAAACGCCTTTTGGCTCGCTATTTTTGGGAGTTTATCGCGCCTACATGCTCCTCGTATGTTACGCTAAATTTATGCTTGCCCGTCTTTTTATCCCGCACGAAGTACAAAAACTCGCTCTGCGCGGGCTTTATCGCCGCTCTTATCGCCGCTAGACCCACGGTACAAACTGGGCTTGGCGGCAGGCCTTCGTTTAAATAGGTGTTAAATTTGCTTTTATCGCTTCGTATGCGCTCGGCCGTGACCGTCTCGTGCGAGTAGAGTCCGTAGTTTAGCGTGCCATCCATTTGCAGCTTCATGCCCTTTTTTAGGCGGTTTTGTATGACGGAGGCCACAAGGGGCATCTCATCCTCGCTCGCAGCCTCTTTTTGTACGACCGAGGCCGTCACGAGATACTCGCTCCAGCGCTTTTCGTCGTAGTTACCCAGTAGCTCGGTAGCCGTTTTTTCGTGGGATTTTTTAGATAAATTTACCAGATGCACCGCTAGCTGCTCTTCGTTTACGCCAAGCGGTACTTTGTAGGTTTCAGGCACCAAAAAGCCGTCTTCTAGCGGAGCAAATTTGGCGTAAAATTCATTTAGCTTCGCCTCGCTCAAATTTAGCTTTTTTGCGACCTCTTGCAAAAACACGGCCGTCGTTTCACCCGGAATCAGCGTTATTTGCGTTAGGGCCGCCTTTGCGGTCGTGAGCTTGTATAAAAAATCAAGCTTGCTAAGCTTTGCCGCGCCCAGATCTATCCAGCCTGCTTGCACGTGCCCCATAGCGCGCAAGATCACGGCGTCGAATTTATTCGCGTCCGTATTTTTTTCGCTTAGATATGATATAATCGCGAGCGTACTGCCCTGAGGCACGAAAATGACCTCGCTCACGCTCACCGGGCGGCTAAGATAAACAAGAAAGCTCAGAAAAAATATGAAAATCATCTCGCTGATAATGAAGAAAATTTGGCGCATTTTGATCCCCGCGGTTTTGATATTCGTCATTTTTATAGCCGTCCTAAAACACGGCGCCATGATAGAAAATATCGACGCGGGCGACTTTAAAATAGAGCAATTATATATAAAACTCGATAAAAAAATAATTTTACGCGCGAAAAATATAGAGATACCTAAACAAAGCGCCAAGGATAGCTCCGAGGACGCGCTGCTAGACCTATCCAAAAACATCGTCTGGATCGACAGGCTGTTTGACGAAATTTTACTCGAGCGCGTCAAATTTTTAAACAGCGAGTCCACGCTATTTTACAGAGACGACGTTTTTTATCTAGATAGCCCGTTTTTGGCGGTTAGCTCAAATTTCAAAGACACCGAGGACGGTATAACTGCAAACATCTATCTACTCGAGTTTAAGGACTTTAACATCACTTTAAGCGGCGTTAGCAATGCCGATTTGAGGCGTCAAATTTACGATTTTAACGGTACGTTTTCTAGCCACGAACTAAACGGAAACGCTACCGTAAATCTCAAAAAAAGCGAGCTAACATATGAACTAAGCGACATAAACGCGACTGGCCTAAGGGGCTTTATGGACGAGCTGGGCGCAAAAACGGGACTAGATAAAGAGATAAAAAGCTGGATCTACGGCTACGTCACGGCGGATAACTACTTCGTAAAATCGCTTCGGGGTAGATTTGACCTAAACAAGCAAGAACCCTATCTAAACGAGCTTAGCGCACAGGGTTTTTCTAAAAACGTAAAGGTTAAATTTCATGAAAAACTACCCGCCGCCACCGCCGAAGGAGTCGATGTCGAGCTAAAGAAAGGCTCGCTATTTTTCACGCTAAAAAACCCGAAATGGCAGGGCAAAAATCTAAACGGAAGCAATCTTGAAATCTATAAAATTTTCGAGGAAAAAGGCGCCGGGCTCACGCTAAATCTGCAAACCTCGGCACTCTACGACAAAAGCGTAAACTCCATACTAAAGGCCTACGATATCGACGTTCCCGTCAAACAGCTAAGCGGTAAAACGGACGCCAAACTCGCGCTTGATATCAAATTTGACCCGCTAGAAGTGACGCCTAAGGGCAAATTTAAGATCACCGGCGGGCAAACTCTGATCGCGGGAGCTAAATTTAACGTCGAAACCGCAGACGTCGAGCTTTTAAACGACAAACTAAAGGTAAGTGCAAAAAACACGGGGATGGATTTTTTTAGCGCGGACGCGGCAGTAAATCTCGATCTAGGCAAGCTCGCAGGCGACATAAACGGCACGCTAAAAAAACTAAATTTAGCCTTTGGCAAGAGCGAAATTTTAAAACTAGGCGCGACGCCGTTTGCGGCTAGGCTTGATTTTAGCGGCAAGGATACGAAGCTAGATATCGCGTCTCCGGCCGCTGTGGGTTTAAAATTCGGCGCGCAAAACGAGATAAATTTACCCGACGCGCGCGATCTACTGCCCTACTCGCCGCTGTTAAAAAGCCTGAAAATATCGGAAGGCGGCGTAAATATAAAAACCAAAGATTTTGAAAATCTTAGCATAGAAGCTAACGACGTTAAATTTGAAACGCCGCTGTTTAAAAAAGACGGCTCGCCCTATGACGCGGATAGCTTTGTGATCGACATAAACGCCAAGGGTGCAACGGGCAAGAGCAAAAGCGGCGGGCTAAATTTCAAAATCGCGGGAGGCAAGACGGAGCTTTTTATAAAAGAGCTCGATCTTGTGCTTAGCGGCGATGAAAATTTGACAGACAAAGACGGCGACATCGAGTTTGAGGCCAAGGGTTCGAAGCTGATTTTAAACGACTTTAACGCGACTCTAGACCTGCTAGCCTACAGCGGCCAGAGTGCGGGCGGGACGGTGAGATTTGACGCAAAGCCCGCTCGCGGCAACTTTTCGCTCGTAAAATCGGACAAAAAATTTGAAATGTGGGCAAACGACATCAGAGGCGAGTTTATCAACTCGATCTTTAACATCAAAAGCTTTGAGGGCGGCAGCTTTAAAATGCGCGTTTTAGGCGGCAGCACCGATGATTTCAAAGGCGAAGTAAGGCTAATTGGCGCCACGCTAAAAGACTACACGTTTTACAATCAACTTCTGACGTTTTTAAACTCCGTGCCGTCCCTGCTCGTGTTTAAGACGCCCGACTTTGGCGCGGACGGGTATCCGGTGAAATTCGGCAAAATTTTATTTGAGAAAAAAGGCGATGTATTAAAATTCCTAGCCATCGAGCTAGAAAGCTCAAGTGCCGATATCGGCGGACACGGCACGATAAATCTCGCGACCAAAGAGATCGACGTGGATCTGGAGCTAAAGCTGCTAAAGGATGCTAGCTCCATCATCGATAAAATCCCGCTCATAAATCAGATCGTGCTGGGCAAAGACCGCACGCTCTCGACCGTTATCAAGGTACGCGGAACTCTGCAAAAGCCGCAGTACTCGACGCAAATCCTGCAAGACGCGCTTCTCTCGCCGTTTAAGATAATCAGAAACGTACTTGAAGCGCCGTTTTTGATATTTGAGTAAATTTGACGAGCGCAAGCGTCTGCGCCGCTAGTTTTGCGGGTTAAATTTGAAGCCAAATTTGAAACCACGCACAGCTCGACTGCGCAAGGTGTTCGCGGGCTATTGGCAAATTTAATCAATTCTGAACGACAAGAATGGGTGCTACACTTAAAAAACAGAGTCGAAAAAAATCTAAAATCGCAGCGTCAATAACCGCATAGCAAAAATTCCGCCATTAAAATAGACTAGACTCGCTGCGGATTTTCATAAAATCGTAATCTTTATAGGCCGTGAAAGCCGCGAGCAAAACGCCAAACGTCGCTGCGATATTTCTCGCCGCAAAGCCAAAATCGCCTCCGAGTCAAATTTGATAAAAACGGCGCCAAAGCTAGCAAAATAAAACAGGCGTAGATCTAGTACGCCGCGCTCAGGGTAAAAATACCCCCTAAAAATTAGCGCGCCGACTGTAGATTTTTGTATGCTTTTTACAAATTTACGGCTAGCTTTAACGCTCGGCGCTATCTTGCCTAGATTGCGGTTTATCGTTAAATTTTACCGCTAGCGGCTCGGACGTTTGCGGCGTCAAATTTAGCTTTTGATCTCATCGTCAAAAAGCTCGCGAACGTCCACCCAAAAGCTTTCGGGCATAAAAATCGGCGAGTCCAAAAATCTCCAGCGAACCATCCTTAAAAGATAAAAACTCCGCAACTCTTTGGAGCCCGTCAACGGTTTTTATGCTCATGCCCGCTAGCCGCAGCACCTTTGCGAGCTGCATTTTATCAGCCGTCCACTCGGCAAATGCCAAAAACCGCGAATCGTCCGAAAACGTAAAACACGCCGTAGCCTGCTCGCTAAGTAAAATTTGCTCAATCTCGCCGCTTTGGCTAAATTTTACGTTTTCGCTCTCGCTTTCTTCGCGCTTCAAATTTAAATCCTGCGCCTCCGCGCTTGCGTCGCCGTTAAACCAGCTTTGCAATTTTACGCCGCCTAGCAAAAAACTCCGCACTCGCGTAAAGCCGTAACTCGCCCAGACTCGGCGCGCCCATGGCTATCTCATGACCTTCAAATTCCGCGCTAAATTTACCGTCCGTGCTGCACTCTTTCGCACTGTAACTCCAAGCAGAACCCATTTATTTTCCTTTCAAATTTATTTAGTTCAAATTTATCTGCACATTTGCCTGCGCCGCACAAATCTCGCGGTCTCACGGCTCGAAATTATGACAGTAAAAAATCATCCGCCTCGCTCCAAAGCTCTTTGAGCGACTGCCTGTCTATCTTAGACGCGGCGTAGAGCTCTCGTAGCGTGGAGAAATACCGCTCGCCGCCCTCAAGGACGCAATTTGGCAGCATTTGCTCTATGGTTTCAAATGAATATTTAGGTATCTGGCTTATTTTTAAATTTATTTTGCCTTGTTTTAAAGAGTGGAAAACGCGTCAAATTTGACGCGTTTTTGGAAGTAAATTTTAAAAATCGGCTCAAATTTAAATATCAAATTTGAGCTAAAATTTGCAGCAAAATCACCGCATCTCAAGGCGCATGAGGTGCATATCCTCGCCGCCCGTGACC
>CALCKS010000014.1 GCA_937965895.1 uncultured Campylobacter sp. | reverse complement strand
TTCATCCATTTCCGTTTTTGTAAAATGGATTTCCGTATTTGTTTCATCCATTTCCTTATTCGTTTTTTCGTTTTCCGAAGCTATTAAATACATAAAATCATCCGTCAATGTATACCAAGACGTTCTGTCGAATTTATTTTTATTATAGTTGCCTTTTACGATCGCGCCGATTTTCTCAAGCTTCTCGATTATTCCAGAGATTTGGCGTCTAGTCCAATACGGGAATTGGTTTGTAAGAGCCTCCGCCGAGTTATACGTCCAATATTTGCCGTCATAAAAGTTTTTCCCGTTATCGCGATTATTTCTGACCCAGTAGGCTACAAAACCAAGCACATTAGCCTCGTCAAAGCCTACTTTTTTTGCTAGCTCGACATCTACGCTGTGAGTTTTTATCATTCCTCATCCCCCTTAATTTTCTCTACCGTCAGCCAAGCAAATACGACCGACGTGAAAAGGCAAATCGCCAAAAAGCCCGAAATAATCCAGACAATCAAGGCTAGCAGTTTCATCACGCCACCCTTTCGACTACTTTTAGAATTTCCGTGCTGTGCCCCGTAACGGCGTCTTTTTTGGTGCCGACTACGACCAGATAGCCGCGTCCTAAAAGCTCGTTTACGCGGCCGCATACGCTATTTATAGGTTCTTTTAGCCGGCGTGAGGTTTCTTGTCTGGTAGCGCCGTTTGGACGCTTTTTTATAAACTCGTATATCTGCGCCCGTTTGCCGTTTAGAAACGGCTTTATGGCGCGGTATGCTTTGATTGAAGTTTCGGCGATCATTTTTTAGCCTTTTAAATTTGACTTTCATTTAAGCCCTTAGTAAAATTCCAAGCGACCAAGCTAAGAAATTCAAACAAAGGACTTAAATGACGGACAAAGAAATAGCATTAGAGCTAACCAAAATCGTGATCGGTGCGGCCGGGTTAAAAACGCATACCGACACCGAATATAACCCGGAATACGGTGAGGCTAGATACAAAGACGTAGCCAAAACCGATATTGCAAAAGAAGCCGCTAGCATTTACAACGTTATTTTCGATGAAATAACGAAGAAAGCTTGAGCTCATCGTATCTTAGTCGCTCGTCGTAGTTAAACCTAGCTGCGATGAGCTTTATCATCTTAGTTTGGTCATCTCGCTCAAATTCCCTTAGCTTTTTGCTTATTTTTCTAAAAGTCTTATCGAAACACTTAGCCTGCGCTTCGTAGTCTATTTTTTGATCTTCGTTCATTTATTCTCCTTTTTAACCTTTTTGAGTTGTTTGGCTTCTTGCTCGGA
>CALCKS010000013.1 GCA_937965895.1 uncultured Campylobacter sp. | reverse complement strand
GTCACACTCGTGTTTTTTGCCATAAGCATATAGCTGATATAGGTCGGCTTGTGAGATATCATCTTTTGACTTTACGATCTTCCATTTTGTGTCGGCTATAAATTTGCTTTCTAAAAATATATCAGGCCTTAGTCTAAAGCTCTTTGGATTTTCTACGAGGTGCTTTTCTGAGTGTTGTAGGCTAACATCGGCATACTTTTTCTTTATAAAATTTCCAATATAGCTTTCAAAAAGTGCGTTCATATTAAAAAGCAAGGCAAAAGCCACATCGCTACCTCTATACGGACTAAACGACTTGTTTTGTAAAAATATCTTGCTCCATAAAAGCGCTTGTTCATAGTGTTTTGTTTGGCGATTTAGTTTTAAGCGGCTAAAGTCCGCGTTTATATCGGAGCTAGATGAAATTTCATCAAAAATAAATAAATATTCCCTAATAAGTCGTTGATTTTTGCTTGATTTTGAGCGTCTGTATAAAAACTCGAGCGTACTTTTTATGAGGCGATTTTCGGCTTTATCTATGGAAAATTCCTGATAACAAACGTAAAATCTCTCTTTATGGACGATATTTTTACGTATTTGCTCCGAGATTTTAAGCTTTCCTTTTAAAAATTTTAGATTATCTTCCAGTTCCACATAGTCGCTTTTTATGCCTATTTTTATGAGTTTTGATACTTCATCTAGGAACATCGATATAAAAATTTCAAGAAGTGGTAGATTCAAGCTTTTTAAATTCGCAATGTTTATATTTTTAAATGGATGATTTTTTAAAGTTTTTAACATTCTTAGTAAAATTCTTTTAGAATTTTCTACCGCTTCTTTATTGCTGCCATTGTCGTTATCATGGATTTTTGGAAGTATCTCAAGACTATCGCCACTTTTTGTCTGGATGATACCGACGCAGTTTTGAGCTTGCAAAAAATCGCCCTTTTTGTCTCTACCGGGCTTTAAAAACTCTACTACGGCAAAATTTTCTCTGGTAAAGGCATCTACGGCTTTAAATAGGTCTTGGTCGTATTCCGGGCGAAATTTTTCAAACTCTATTAAGTATTTGGTCATTGCTTTGCGTTTTGTTTCATTCGTAAATTTTTATATAGTTTTCTGGTTCTTTAAAGGCTTCAAATTTTATCTCATATAAAATTTTATCAGTTTCGTATTCTTTGCCATCCAACACAAGCAATTTTCTATCTTTCTCTTTTTCTTTT
>CALCKS010000012.1 GCA_937965895.1 uncultured Campylobacter sp. | reverse complement strand
AGCGCGTCTCCGATACTCTCGCCGTTTTTAAATACGTCTTTTAGAAATTTAAAAAACTCTTTTTTGCTCGCTTCGTCCGCGTAGCTCACGCGATCTTCTATCTCTTGCCCCAGAAGCGTAATGCGCTCTTTTGCGGGCGTTTGGTCGAAATTTAGCGTGCCGTCCTTGAGCGAAATTTTGACGTTTGCGTATTCGCCTAGGATTTTATTTGCTGCATACTCGAGCCATTTATCTTTAAACTCCTCCTCGCTCATATCTGAATCCAGCAGCTTCGAGGCCTCGGCGTCCATTATCAGACCGCTACCGCTACGCACGAGCCCTAAGCCAAACCCGCCCAGATCCACATTAAATTTACTCAAAAACTTATCCACGCTAAAGACGTCCTGCCTAAATATATCGGACGGATCGCCCGCGTGCGCGATCAAAACCCTTGTGCTGTCGATGAAGCTTTTTAGCTCGGCGGCTTTTTCTTTACTCACCGATGAGTCAAGTCCGTTTATTTTGCCCCAGACACTTATTTTATCGTCTCTCGTGTAGCCGCTTAGCGAAAATATCCTCCTCACGGCTACTGGCTCGCCGGGCTTTAGTCCGAGTTCCTTACGCCATCCGTCCTCCAACTTATCAAACTCCATTTTCGCACCCAGCCACATGCTTAAATTTTTACCGGTTAGTTTTTCCGGATCAACCTTGTCCGCCCAGATTTTGAGCTCATTTCGGTCTAGTTTATCTGGATCAAGAGCGTCATAATCGACCCGTGCCGTTAAATTCGGCTGTGCCAAGCTTAAATTTGAGACCGAATCGGCAGATTCTTTTTCCTTGCGCGTTTTTAAATTTTGCCCGCGAGCGCCGTTAAAATCAAAATTTGCATTTGCGTTAAATCCGTTTACACCGCCTATCATCTAAAATCCTTTTAAAATTTGGCTTTCTAACGATATCGGCAAAATTTGAATAAAATTTAGAGTAAAAGATAAGAAGCGATATCAAATTTACGGTCAGCCGCCAAGCCGCATGGGCGCTGACGAGTCGCCGTAAATTCGTGCCGCATAGCTACCGACCGGCAAACGCTAGCAAAATTTATTTTTGCTCAAAGTCCTCCCAGGGATTTACGCAGTACGTGCCGCGGCCCGCGTGTTTAGCCCTATAAAGAGCATCGTCGGCGCGCTGAAGCAGTAGGTCAAACGAGCCGTGCCCGATCTGTCCTTCTGCTATACCCGCACTCACGGATAGTCCGTTAAATAGCGGATTTTCTTGACAAATTTTAAAAAATCGGTCGATCAAAATTTGCACGCGAG
>CALCKS010000011.1 GCA_937965895.1 uncultured Campylobacter sp. | reverse complement strand
GTTCCGAGCTTAGCGCCCAAATTTCCTCTCAAGGCTCTTTAAAACGTACTTTATGAGCTCAAGCCCCTTTGAGCGGTGAGAGATTTTTAGCTTCGTGGCGTCGTCTAGCTCGCCCAGAGTCTGCGTAAAGCCGCGCGGGACAAAAAGACTATCGTAGCCAAAGCCGTTGCTGCCGCGCTCCTCGTTTATCGCAGTGCCGTGCATAAAACCGTGCGCCGTAAAGTCGCCCAAATTTGAGCTAACCGCGATACAAGCAGTATAAAACGCTGGCGAGCCAGTCAAATTTAGCGCATTTAGCTCGGCTATCAGCTTTGCGCGGTTGCTAGCATCAGTCGCACTTTTGCCCGTTATCTGCCCACACTCGTTCATATCGCTAAATCTCGCGGAGTAAATCCCGGGCCTGCCGCCAAGAGCCTCCACGCTGATACCGCTATCATCGCTTAGCGCGATAAACTCGTCCGCCAAATTTAGCTCACGCAGTTTAGCATGCACCGCGCGAGCTTTGATTAGCGCGTTTGCGGCGAAAGTCGCGCCGTCCTCGACAATCTCAAAGGGCTCGCAAATTTCGCGTAGTGCGTAAATTTCGTAATCTTTTAAAAAATCTTTTATTTCGCGTACTTTGTCGGAGTTGGATGTGGCCAAAACTATCTTCAAAATTTTTCCTTTTTCTAGCTTGTCTTTTTGGTTCTTTTTACGTAGCTTGCTAAAATTTTGCTCGGCAGGCTACGTGCCTAGCCTACGCAAAATTTCATCTACGCAACCGTAAAAATAATCCAAAAATACTTCGCTATGCTATTTTTAATCCGCGCATTTTATCAAATTCGACTTTAATTTACGTATTATCAAAATTCGGGTAAAATCACTCCTTTAAAAAGGAAAATTTATGATAGTAAAAAGCGCTTTACCTTTATCTTTTATCATCGGCAGCAGGTTTTTCGGACTCTTTATCATTTTGCCCGTTATCAGCGTTTACGCGCTCGAGCTTGAGGGGGCGACCGAGTTTTTAGTCGGCGTTCTCATCGGCGTTTACGCGATGTCGCAGATCACGTTTCAGGTGGTTTTCGGCTACGTCTCGGACCGCTTCGGGCGTAAAAACTCGATGCTAATAGGCCTGCTCGTCTTTATCGTTGGAGCTGCGATCTGTGCGGTGGCGACTGATATCTACACGATGATTTTTGGTAGATTTATCCAGGGTGCGGGTGCGATAGGAGCCGTGGCGATCGCGCTGATGAGCGATATGACTAAAGAAGAAGTGCGCGGACACGCGATGGCGATGATGGGCGCGTTTATCGGCATTAGCTTTACGCTTTCTATGATACTCTCGCCGATACTTAGCGCCAAATACGGCCTTTCAAGCCTTTTTTACCTCTCGATCGCGGTTACGGTTGTTTGTATCGTGCTTTTATACACGGCTGTTGGCGAGGAGCCTAAATTTACGCACTCACAGGCCAAAATGCCGGCCGTAAAGCTACTCTCAAACAGAAATTTACTACTCATGAACATCAGCAACTTCATGCAAAAAATGCTGATGTCGGCGGCCTTTATCGTGATTCCGATCGCCATCGTGAAGTATTTTGGCATGGACAAAAAGGACCTCAGCGGCATCTACTCGGTCGCGACGGTGTTTGGCTTTATCGCGATGGGTATCGGCGGGGCGATCGGCGAAACGAAGCGCATAACAAAGCAAATTTTAGTCATCGGCGTCTCGCTTTTCGTCGTTTGCTACGGACTTTTCGCGCTCTCGCTCGGGCACAAGCCGCTGTTTTACGCGGGCGTGATTATATTTTTTATCGGCTTTAACCTGCACGAACCGATCCTGCAATCCATGGCGTCCAAATTTAGCAAAGTAAGCCAAAAAGGCGCGGTTTTAGGCATCTTTAACGCCTTTGGCTACATGGGAAGCTTTATCGGCGGCATAGGCGGCGGTACTTTGCTTAAATTTTACGGCCTTAGCGCGCTTTCTGCCGTCGTGACGGTGCTTTGCGTCGTGTGGCTGATCGCACTAAAATGGCTAGACAACCCTAATATCTTTAAAAATATCTATCTGCCGTCTGACACAGATGCCGATCTAGCCGAGATTGAGAAGCAAAAAGGCGTCGTGGAGTGCTACAAAAACGCGCAAAATCTCGTCGTGAAATACAACTCCAAGCTCACTAACGAGGCTGAAATAAAGCAGATTTTAGGCGTTTAGGGGTCTTTGCGGACGGTAAAATTTACCGAGTCCGTCCCACGCAAAATGCCGAAACTTCGGCTCGCGAACCGTTTGATAACGAAATGACGCTAGGCGCGTAAATTTAGCCGATTTTTAGCTATTTTTAAATACTATTATCAAAATCTAATTTCAAAAAAGGACAAAAATGAGCGATCTAAAAAAACAAATCGACGAGCTTTTCGAGGACAAAAAGATGTCCGTTTACGATGCGGCCAAACAGCTAAACGTACGCGAATACGATATCTTGCAGTACCGCGGCGATGACGAATTTAAGGAGGTCGGCGCAGAAAATTTGATGAAAATTTTCGAAGAAGTCAGCACTTGGGGCGAGATGCTTTTTATCAAAAATACGCCCGAGTTTATCATCGAGATCAAGGTGAGCGTGCCTATGCCTAAAAAGGCGAAAGGGTTTTTAAATTTCACCGATAAAACAGGCTTTTTAGGCGGTCATCTCAAAGAAGAATCCATCGCAAGCATCGGCTTTGTGAGCACTAAATTTATGGGATTTCTCGGACACAGCCTGCACTTTTACGACGCGGATCACAACGTGATCTTTAAGCTTTTCGTAAATCGCAACGAAAAAATGAAACTAGACGAAGCGCAAGAGCAAAAATTCCTAGCGCTAAAAAATAGCTTTTGATTTTAGATGGCTTTGCCGCGGGTAAATTTTGAGGTTTTATGATGGCTAAAATTTGCAAAATTTACGACGTTTTGATAATCGGAGCGGGCGCGGCAGGGCTATTTTTGGCGGCGAATTTACGCGGTAAAAACGTCGCCATGCTCGAAAAAAATGCAACTCCTGGCAAGAAAATCCTAGCTAGCGGCGGAGGCAGGTGCAACGTCACAAACCGCCGTATCGACGCGTCAAACTACCTCGGCGACGCAAATTTCGTCAAAAATATCCTAAAAAATCTAGACTTCAAAAACGTTTTAAAATTTTTTGGCGAGTTAAAATTTAACGAGCAAAAGCAGAATCAATTTTTCTGCGAAAGCGGCGCAAAAGACGTTTTGGGCGTGCTTTTAAAACGCGCCGGGCAAAGCAACGCGCAAATATTTTGCGGCGTTTGCGTAAAGGGCGCTAGAAAAATTTTGGCTGATGAAAACGGGCAAATTTTAGACGTTTCTCCCGCGCAAAATTGCGATGAAAATTTGATGGATTTTGAAACGAAATTTGATCGCTGCGAGCAAAATTTAAACGAAGTTTTTGAAGTGCTCGCCGAAAACGGAGAAAAATTTTACGCTAAAAATCTCGTCGTAGCTAGCGGTGGACTAAGCTACAAAAGCCTAGGCGCCAGCGATATCGGCTACGAAATAGCGCAAAGCTTTGGAATCAAAGTCATCCCGCCCGCGCCCGCGCTCGTGGGATTTACCGTGCAAAAAGAGGAGTTTTGGTTTAAAAATCTAAGCGGAGTTTGTTTTCCAGCCGAGATTAGTGTAGCTTGCACAAGTAAAAACGCCGCAAACCGCGAGCAAAAAATGCCGCGTAAATTTGCAGGCGACATACTTTTCACGCACAAAGGTATAAGCGGTCCAGCCGTACTAAACGCTTCGCTTTTTTGGCAAAAGGGCTTGATCGCGATAAATTTTTGCCCGAATTTTAACATCGAAACCGCGCAAAAAAGCAAAAAACAGCTCAGTACCGTCCTGCCGCTACCTAGGCGATTTACGCTCGAGTTTCTGCGCGCGGCGGGGCTTAGCGACAAACCTTACGGCGCGTACAAGGCGGATGAAATGGCGAAAATTTTGCAGCTATTTGATTATAAATTTGCGCCTGCTGGCACGTTTGGCTTCGAGCGAGCCGAAGTCACCAAAGGCGGCGTAGATACGGACGCGCTAGATGTAAACTGCGGCCATGGCGGCACTAGCGGGCTTTACTTTATCGGCGAGGTTTTAAACGTAACGGGGATGCTCGGCGGGTACAATCTGCATTTTGCGTTTGCCTGTGCGGCAAATTTGGCAAAGCGGTTAAATGCCGAGTAGTGTAGAGGCGTAAATTTAGCCTGCCTCAGGATCCAATCGCTAAATTTACAACTCTTTTATCCTTGCTTCCATATCTGCTTTTAGGCTTTTTACGTGTTTATCGTTGCTTTTTTCTAAAATTTTATTTGCTATTTTAAGAGCTTTTTCGTAGTTTTGCAGCGCTTCTTTTTTATTGTCAAGTCCCGCTAGATCGCCCGCCATCAGCGCATAGTACTTCGCGCGTAGCAAATTTACGCCGTCTGCGCCAAAAACCTCTTCGCAAATCCTAAACGCGACGGCGTGTTTTACGTATGCGCCGTTAAAGTCGCCCGTTTTATAGAGCGTATCGCCTAGCCCCGCGTAGCAGCTCATCAGATCTTTTTGCATATTCTCGCCGCCTAGCTCATAGCATCTGATCGCCAAGCCGAAATTCGCTATCGCCTCATCGTATCTCCCAAGTGCTGACTGCGCGCTAGCCACGCCGTGATAGGACTTTGCTAGCGCTTTGTGCTCTTTGCCCAGCCCTTTTTGTAAAATTTTTAGCGAGCGTTCGTAGGCTGCGAGCGCCTTTTGCGGCTCGCCTGCAAACATAAAAAAGCTGCCCGAGTTGTTTAATGCTATGATCGTACTCTCATGCTCTTCGCCGTACTCAGCCAGGCAAATTTGCACCGCCTTTTCACTCGCTAGCGCAGTAGCCGTGGCGTTGCGGTCGCGCTTAATAAACTCTTCAGCGCTAAGCTCTATCGCCTCTTCGCAGCTCATCCCAAACAGCCAAATCGGAAGCAGAAAAATTAAAATTTTACGCATAAAATTCCTTTAAAATTTCGCGCTATTGTAACTACTAAAAGCAAATTTTATATAAGCTTTGGATAAAATCACTAAAATTTAAAGGAGCCAAAATGTCAAATATCTTAATCATAGGCGCGGGCGGCGTGAGCCAAGTCGCGACCGTAAAATGCGCGATGAACGCGGACGTTTTTAGCAAGATCACGCTTGCTAGCCGCACCAAAAGCAAGTGCGACGCGATCGCTAAATTTATCAAAGACCGCCTAGGCGTGCAGATCGATACCGCGCAGATCGACGCGGACGACACCGACGCGGTCGTAAATTTAATCAAAAAAACGGGCGCCGAGCTACTACTAAACGTCGCGCTGCCGTACCAGGACTTAACACTCATGGACGCGTGCTCTCGCGCCGGCATCCCATACATCGACACCGCAAACTACGAGCACCCAGACACTGCCAAATTTGAATACAAGCTTCAGTGGGCAAAGGACGGCGAGTTCAAAGCCGCAAACACGATGGCGCTGCTAGGAAGCGGCTTTGATCCGGGCGTGACGAACGTATTTTGCGCCTACGCACAGCAAAATCTCTTTGACGAGATCGGCGAGATCGACATCCTAGACTGCAACGCGGGCGATCACGGATATCCGTTTGCGACGAATTTCAACCCTGAAATCAACCTGCGCGAAGTAAGCGCAAAAGGCCGCTACTGGGAGCGCGGCGAGTGGAAAGAGACCGAGCCGATGGAGATAATGTTTAAATGGGACTATCCGAAAGTGGGCGTCAAAGATAGCTACCTGCTCTATCACGAGGAGCTTGAGAGCCTAGTTAAAAACATCAAAGGGCTGAAGCGAATCCGCTTTTTTATGACATTCGGACAGAGCT
>CALCKS010000010.1 GCA_937965895.1 uncultured Campylobacter sp. | reverse complement strand
GACGAGTACGTTGCTAGTTCGACTCTAGGGTGTGGTCCTCGCACTATCGAAAAAAAAGGCATAGCATTTAACAAACTTCAAAAATACGCTAATATGCCTGCAAAATCTTTAAAGCTCGAACACATTTTGGAAATAGCTCAAGCTAGCTATACCCGTAACGAGTTTTCTGCACTCCGCGACTTCTCAAGTTTTATGGGGCAATTCCTAGCCTTTGCTTTTCGCCGAAAATATATCTCAAGCGATCCTTTAAACGGCGAAAAGCTTACGGCGCATTTTGCCTTAGGTAAAAAAGGCGAATATCCTTGGATTGATTCCGATGAGGACTTACGGGCTCTTTGTCTGTACGTTTCAAAATATCCTGATACCGCAAGCGTGCGCAATGCCTTAGTTTTTGGGCTTTGCACGGGATTACGCCCGGGTAATATTCGCAACTTGGCTACAAAACATCTGAAAACCGATGAAAACGGCGAATACTTCCTCTTTATTGAAGCTGACGAGATGAAAGTCGAAGAAAACGGGGACATATATATCGGGCTCCCACGTGAACTTGGCGATTGGCTGCAAAGCATAACCCGAGACGGTCTATATTTCCCGTCTCGAAAAAATACGCTCCTATCTGACGCGGTGCTTAGCAAGGCTCTACGAAAATGTCCTCTAAGCGGTATTAAGCCTAAAAATAAGACTTCGATCGTCTGCCATAGTTTCCGAAAAATCCTGAGTACCTTTGTAAACGAGGCTGACGATAACGGAGTGAGCGATTACGACGTAGAGAGAGCCCTCGCACATAAAGTTGGTGGAGTGGCAGGCAAATATAACAAATCAAAAGCTGTTGGCACGACTAGGCGTGTTTTAACTTGGTGGCTTTCATATTTGCAAGAGCGGGGGTTAAGGTTATGAAGTTAAAAATGGGGGTAACGGGCAAGCATTTTAGGACTATAGCGAAGCCCGTTAGTGCTGTAATTTTAGCGACTGATAGCTTTAAAAGCCCTAATTTTTGGCGGTCAGTATGCTAGAAAATAGAAAATTTCTCTCGCTCGATGACGGCGAAGTAGTTCGCGATGATCTGCTCGCTCGCTCTAGCATTGGTCGAGAAGTCAGATTAAGAACAGTCGATATATCTAAAACTCTCGAAAAAATCGGCTTTACGGCTCTTGGTATCGCTGTGACTCTTGACAATTCGGGCATCCGCAAACGTGGAACCTGCGGCCGTATGACTGCCGTAGAAGCTGCTCAAGCTCTCGAAAAATATCTAAAAACATTTGTCGAGAAAGAGCTAAAGCTGTATCCGATCTTTGTTTCATACGTCTTTGAATCCCATAAGGGCGGAATGCCACACATTCATGCAATGGTCTTTTGCCTGCCTTTGCATCTCCATAAAATTGCGGCCATTTTAGAACGGCACTTGTCGCGCAAAGCCGTAACCGTCGATGTTTTAAGCCCCGACTATTTATTCAAAGAGGGCACGGGCGAGTGGAATTTGCAGGCGAAAACAGCGCAAATCCTCGGTTATGACATCTCAAAACTACTTCGCAAAACTGTGAGTGAGTACGAGGGGGGGGCAAAAAGAAAACCTATAAATGCGATA
>CALCKS010000009.1 GCA_937965895.1 uncultured Campylobacter sp. | reverse complement strand
TAAAAGCGTAAAATTTAAGCCGAATTTTCGTATAATCGCATAAAAACTAAGGAGAAAAAATGCTAAAAAAGATGGCGGATACGATAAGGTTTTTATGCGCGGATATGGTGCAGCAGGCAAACAGCGGGCATCCGGGCGCGCCGATGGGGCTAGCCGACGTCATGGTCGTGCTGGCTAAATTTCTAAATCACAACCCTAAAAATCCAAACTGGCTAAACCGCGACAGGCTCGTATTTAGCGGCGGTCACGCAAGTTCGCTCGTGTATAGCTTTTTGCATCTTAGCGGCTACGATCTTAGCCTTGATGATCTAAAAAACTTCCGCCAGCTAGGCTCCAAAACTCCGGGTCACCCCGAGATCCATACTAAAGGCGTCGAGGTCGCGACGGGACCGCTAGGCCAAGGCGTGGCAAACGCGGTGGGCTTTGCTATGGCGGCAAAATACGCGGCCAATCTGCTAAACGAACCCCAAAACGCCGTCATAGATCATAAAATTTACTGCCTCTGCGGCGACGGAGACTTGCAGGAGGGCATCAGCTACGAGGCCTGTGCGGTTGCCGGCAACCTACATCTAGACAACCTCATTTTGATCTACGACTCCAACAACATCACGATCGAGGGCGACACGAGTATAGCTTGGAGCGAGGACGTGAAGGCGAGGTTTGAGGCGCAGGGCTGGGACGTCGCGCGCATAGACGGCCACGACTACGATCAGATCGAGTTTGCGCTCGAGCAAGCCGCCGAAAAAGAGCGCCCGTATCTCATCATCGCAAACACCCGCATCGCAAAGGGCGCGGGCGAGCTAGAGGGCAGTCACCACAGCCACGGCGCGCCGCTTGGCGAGGAGATCATAAAGGCTGCTAAAATCGCAGCCGGCTTTGATCCTGAGCGCAAATTTGCCATCGACGAGGACGTTCTTATTCGCTTCCGCGCCGCTCTAGAAAAGGGCGACCTAGCCGAAGCTCAGTGGAACAAAAAGGTAGAAAATCTAAGCAGCGAGAGCAGAAATATGCTAAACGCACTGTTAAACCCTGATTTTAGCAAGATAGATTTCCCTGATTTTAGCGGCAAAAAGCTAGCCACGCGCGACAGTAACGGCATCATCATGAACGAGATCGCGCGCTCTCTGCCGGGCTTTATCGGCGGTAGTGCGGATCTGGCTCCATCAAACAAAACCGAGCTAAAGGGCATGGGCGACTTCCCTAACGGCCGCAACATCCACTACGGCATCCGCGAGCACGCTATGGCCGCGATAAACAACGCAATCGCCAGATACGGGCTTTTCTTGCCGTTTAGCGCGACGTTTTTTATCTTTAGCGACTACCTAAAGCCGTCTGCGCGTATCGCCTCGCTGATGAGCATCAGGCACTTTTTTATCTTTACGCACGACAGCATAGGCGTGGGCGAGGACGGCCCGACGCACCAGCCTATCGAGCAGCTTAGCACGCTTCGTGCGATGCCGAATTTCTACACTTTCCGCCCGGCCGACGGCAACGAAAACGCGCTTTGTTGGAAAGCTGCGTTAAATTTACGTGCTCCAAGCGCCTTCGTGCTTAGCCGTCAAGGCCTCGCTCCGCTTGAAAAAGGCGAACTAGGCGGCGTAGAAAACGGCGCGTATCTGCTAAAACGCGCGCAAAACGCCAAAATCACGCTAATAGCTAGCGGTAGCGAAGTGGAGCTTTGCGTCAAAGCGGCTGAAATTTTAGCCGCTCGCGGTATCGGCGCCAACGTCGTCTCTGCGCCGTGCTTTGACCTGCTTTGCGAGCAGCCGCGCGAGTACGTAGAGCAGATCATAGATCCAGCGACCAAGGTCATCGCCGTCGAAGCCGCAAGCGCGCTGGAGTGGTATAAATTTGCCGATGAGATCTACTCGATGAAGAGCTTTGGCGAGAGCGGCAAGGCGGGCGCATTGTTCGAGTATTTCGGTTTTACGCCTGAAAAGATTGCGGAATTTGCGCAGGAAACGGCGAAGTAAATTTAGCCTCTTAAATTTGACGGTTTTGGCTCCGGCCGGATCCGTTAAATTTGAGAACTCATACCGGGCGAGACCCGCATCAAATTTGCGCGGTTTGCTCGCGGCAAAATCAAAATTATAAAAAGGGAAATATTGCAAAAATATAGGCAAAAAACAGGGCGATTCGCCGACGAAAATTTCATCTTAAATTTAGCTCGCGGCGCGGGAAAATTTGACGCTCAAAAAGGCGTGAATGAGCAAATTTGTACCCGAGATAAAATCAAATTTAGCGCACAAAATTCGTTTAAATTTAACCAAAAGGCCGCGTGATGGAGCTTTCGCATATCATAGTTTTGGCCCTAGTTCAGGGCATTAGCGAGTTTTTACCGATCTCTAGCTCGGCGCATCTCGTACTCGTGCCAAAGCTGCTTGGCTGGGCGGATCAGGGGCTTGCCTTTGACGTGGCCGTTCACGTAGGCACGCTAGTGGCGATACTTTTTTATTTCAAAGACAGACTTGCTGGGCTCGTGCGAGATTTTTTCGCGTCTATCGCGCGGCGCGAGAAGGTCGGCGACAGCACGCTCGTGTGGTCGGTCGGCTTTGCGACCGTGCCGGTGGGGCTTTTTGGCCTAGCGTTTAACGACGCCATCGAGCAGTACGCTAGAAGCGGGCTCGTGATCGCGGCGATGACGATAATCTTTGGTATCGCGCTCTACGTCGCGGATAAAAAATCAGGCCTAAAAACCGAATACGAAATGACGATCAAGCTCGCTCTCATCGTAGGTCTAGCGCAGGCGATCGCGCTGATACCGGGCGTTTCGCGCTCGGGCGTGACGATGACGGCGGCGCTGATGCTTGGCTTTAGTCACAGCGCAAGCGCGAATTTCTCGTTTTTGCTCTCGATCCCGGTTATCGTGCTAGCAGGCGGACTCGAGGCGGTAAAGCTGATAAAAACCCCGGACGCGCTGCCTTGGAGCGACCTTGCTATCGGCGCAGCGGTTAGCGGCCTTAGCGCGTATCTTTGCGTGCGGCTGTTTATGGCGCTGATCGCGCGCGTGAGCATGCTACCGTTCGTGATTTACCGCATGATTTTGGGCGTGTTTTTGTTTGTGATGTTTTTATGAAAATAGCTAAATTTGGGTTCAAATTTAAGATTTGAAGCCCAAATTCGCTTTGTAAATCCAAAGCGCAAATTTGACTAAGACCGGTCAAAATTTAGCTTTTCTAAAACCTCTTTTATCCTTGCGCTTCTACTCTCTACGCTATCTTCTTCGCTAAACATCCTGTGTTTGCTATACTCAAAAGGCGGCAGGTCTTTAACGAGATCATAAATTTCCTCAAAGCTTAAAATCTTGCCGTGCAGGTCGTAGCTGGCGTTTAGCGCCTTGCCTTTTACGTTTGCGATATTTGCGTGGATGTGGCCGTAGAGCTGGATAGAGCCGTGGTGACCTGCGTTCCACTCGGCTAGCGGATAGTGAAAGAGTACGAGGCGAAATTTATCCTGCCCCTGCTGCACCGTTATCTCTTTGTATTCGCAAATTTCCTCAAACAGCGCGTTGCCGTCTTGCTTTTTTATAACTAGCAGCTCGTCTTTATGCTTTTTTATCGCCTCGTCGTGATTGCCCAGCACTAGGACGTGCTTGCCGTTTAGCTTGCTAAAGATGAATATATTGGTCCCCATATCCTTGTGAAAGCTAATATCGCCTATGTTATAGACCGTGTCGCAGGGATTTACCCTCTCGTTCCAATGACGAATGAGCGCGCTATCCATCGCCTTTACGCTAGAAAAAGGCCTAAAGCACGGATGAAATCTCATGATATTGCTATGCCCGAAATGCAAATCGGAGGTAAAATAAATCATTTTTGCTCCTTTAAATCCACTTCAAATTTCTCGCCGCTTTTTATCTCCATTATCTCTAGCCTTTTAAAAAACACGGCACCCACGTCCATCGAAAAGACGTTATTTGCGCGTCTGGTTATCCTATTTTCTTCGCTTGCGACGTGCCCGTGAAATATCCTCCTGCCCGTATTATTGCCCTCCCAAAATGGCTCTATACTCCACAGCACGTAGTCCTCGTCCTGCTCCTCTTCGCTTTTATCGCCGTCAAAGGCCGCGTGGACGAATATGCTTTGCTCAGAGCTTACGACGTGGGGCATATCGTTGATAAAATCCTTGAGCCACGAGAGCGCGAAGCTGTTTAAATTTCGCTTGTAGATCGATCTTTTGGTTTTATCACCGCCGTTTCTAAGCCAAATTTGATGATCTAGCGAGTCGCCGCCAAAATACCCGTCCATCATCATTTTCTCGTGATTTCCTAGCACGTGGATCAGCGCGTATCCGTTTCTAACGAGCTCGGCGTATCTTTTGTATAGCCCGATCGTATCCTCACCGCGATCACAGCTATCGCCTAAAATAATAACCAAATCCTTTTTGGTCAAATTTATCTTTTTAAGCATCAGGTTAAAAAGCCCGAGGCAGCCGTGCATATCGCCGAATACGAAAATCCGCGCGTAATCATCTTCGTTTATGTGTTTTATCTTTATCATTTTTTGTTCTTGCGTTAAATTTGTGGAAAATTTTTGGGTTAAGTTTTATAAGATTATGGCAGATGGGAAGGGATTCGAACCCTCGAAAGCTTGCACTTTACACGCGTTCCAGGCGTGCTCCTTCAACCGCTCGGACACCCATCTATGAAGCCTGGATTATAGCTAAAATTTAATAAGCGCAAACTTATATTTGAGTTTGATTGCGTTTGATGGAGGCGTCAAATTTGAGCACGCATAGCGTTTTAGCGTCATAAAGGTGCGGGTTAGGGTGCAAAACCGTCAAATTTGCCGCCAAATTTAGTTTAAATTTGAGCGAATTTACCCGCGCTTGCCCAGAGCGAAAACAAACATCCTGCACGCCTCGCGAAACGGCTTTATGTAGCCCAGCATGCGCGCGATAAGCCCCCAGCGGTGTTTGTACATGTTTGTCATGGTGCCGATTTCTAGGCACTTGATGCGCTCTTTATCCCACGCCTCGACCTCGTCTGCACCCTCTACGCTCATCTTAAATTTCACGTCTCCTTTCATAAATTTGAGCACGTCGTGCTTGCGCGTGTTTGATTTTGCGGCAAATTTGTTTATCAAATCGGTGAGCAAAAGCCCCTCGAACCGCTCGCTCAAATTTAGCACAAACTCGCGAAATACCGCTTTTTCAAAATACATCGCCACGCCCTCTAGCACGAAAACGAACTTCGCGCCCGCGTGCTTTTTTGCTAGCTCGTCCATCCACGCGGTTTCTAGCATCGAGCACGTTAGGCTGTAGTTGCGCGGCGCTTTGGGTACGAGTTTGTCGCGAAGGGCTATGACGTCTGGCAAATCAAGGTCGTAAAAGGTTGCCTCTGGACAAACGGGAGCTAGCCGCAAAGGCCTGGTATCAAGCCCGGCGCCTACTTGAACGATGACGGCACTCGGGTGCTCGCGCGTAAATTTAAGTATGCAGTCGTCAAAAAACCTCGCGCGTATCACCGTGCCGACCCTGCTTAGCGTCGAGCGGTCAAATTTGGCGAAATCATAATCTATCTTGCTCACGACGTCTCCCGAAAACTCGTCTTTTAGTATAGGCGTCGTTTCTTGGTTTTCTTTGCTTCTAAAGTATAAATTTATTAGCAGCGTCTCGGAGATCGTTCCCCCAAATTCGATCTTTTCCATACGGCTTTTCCTTTTTATTTTGATAATCTTTATAGAAATTGTAGTGCAAACGGCTTTAAAATTTTATAAAATTTATTTTAAAATTGCTTAGAGTAAACGATATAGGCTTTTTAAGAAACTATTTATTATAATTTTACAATATAAACTTAACTCTGAAAGTCGGTAGTGGCAAAAAAAGATCTTTTAAAAAGTGCAAATAATCTAAATTTTCAAAATGTAAGCGGTTTAGATATTGCTATTTCGTCTCTTCAAATTTCAGAAAATAGTGCCATTATAGATATTAGACCACGAATAGCTTATTTGGCCGACCATATCGCAAATTCTATAAATTTGACTACGAAAGATGAGATTTTAGATTTTATAAAACAAAATCCTAGAAGAGAATATATATTGTGTTGTTCTAGTTCGTATCGTGCGGAAAAATTAGCCAAAGAAATAAATAATCCTCTGGTTAAATTTTATGGCAAGAATATGTTTGAAGCAAAAGATGATGGCATAGAATTTGTTGCAAGCGACGATAGATTTGTCACGATTTTAAATCAAACCAGATCGCACATACTTGAGAGGTATAAGCGATATAAACGCGCATGGATTGTCACCTTTAGTGGCGGCAAGGATTCTACTTGTGTACTTCAGCTTGTATATGAGATGATTGCAAAGCTCCCAAAAGAGGAGTTAAATCCAACATATGCGATACTCTCCGATACGCTTGTTGAGGCGCCGAATGTTGAAATTTATTTTAAAAACATCGTAGAAGCTATAAATTTGGATGCAAAAACTCGAGGATTACCTTTTGAAATAATTGTAGCAAAGCCGTCCGCTGAAAACCAATTTTGGGTAAATTTGATCGGCAAAGGCTATCCGAGTCCGACTAGAACGTTTAGGTGGTGCACCGAACGTCTTAAAATAAATCCAATGAAATCCATAGTAAAATCCATAACCGATAAACACGGAAGTGCTATAATGACTCTGGGAGTAAGAAAAAGCGAGAGCGGGAATCGCCGTCAGAGTATAGAAAAAAGAGTTTTGAGCGAGGATGGTTTTAGTAAGCACGACGACTATGAAAACGTACTAATTTATTCGCCGATTACAGAATGGCTAACAGAGGATGTCTGGAGTTATCTAACTACGCAAAATCCTCCACCTTGGGGAATAAGCCATAATAAATTATTTTCCCTCTATACGCAAGCAAGTGGAGATGAGTGTCAGTTTATTATCGATAAAAATCAAAGTAGTTGCGGTGGAAGTCGTTTTGGCTGCTGGGTTTGCACTTTGGTTAATGAAGATAAGTCAATGCAAGGTTTTATAAAAAGCGGTGAGGATAATTTAAAGCCGTTAAATGATTTTAGAAATTTTATAAAATGTGCTAGAGAAGATAACTCGATGAGAAGCGACTTTAAAAAAGACGGAAGCTTTAACCGCGGACCGTTTACTAGTTCAGCCAGAAAAGAAATTTTAAGAAGCCTTTTAAAAGCCGAACAAGAGTTTATAGGTAAAGGCGGAAACAGGCTTATAAGCGACGAGCAGCTAAATTTGATAGCGAAAGTTTGGGATAAAGAATTTGATAGCGAAAATTCGTGTATAAAAATAGCAAAGGAGTTTGGTAGGATGGAAGATGTAAAAGTGAATGAGGTGGTATTGCCTGATAGCGATTTAATAGATGAAGTGGATAGCCAATATGGTGCTATGGCGAAACGTATTATAGCTGAAGTTATACGTAGTGAAAGTGTTCGCGATCGTGAAATTTATGATATTATCGTAAAAAATGTAAGTGATGCTACTATGAAATTGGGGGATAAAAATGGTATTTTATAAGAAAATTACTATCTGTAATTTATTTGCATACTATGGACAACAGAGTATAGAATTTGATAGGCAAGACAATAAAAATATTTATCTAATTTATGGTCAAAATGGCTTTGGCAAGACTAGTTTTATTCGTAGTATAAAACTAGCTTTTGCGGGGAGTGGACTTTTGGCGCAAGATGGAAATGTGCCTGATATTATTTCTGCTTTTGTTCCTAAAGCTAGAGGAGCTTTTACGCCAAAAATACTTTTGCGCGGAACAACAAATGTGGATAGGGCATGGCAAGGTGTTTTTAATAAAAAAGCTATTTCAAAACAAGAAAATACTTTTTATATAGAACTAACTCTCGACAATAATGGTAAAGAAATTATTATAAGACGCGAATGGCACATATATCCAGAGCTGGAAGAAAAATTAAGCTTTTCAAATGAAGGTGAAATCTTTTTTGATAATGAAGCTGTTGAAAGAATGGAGCAAATATTACCACTCAAATTCTTGCAATTTTTTATCTTTGACGGTGAAGAAATAGAAGCAATGGCCGATGATATAAGTAGTGAACTTGGTGAAAAAATTCAAAATATACTAAATATATCCATACTGGATAAATTGGTAGGGCAAGCTAGAAATGTAGAGCGTGATCTTATACAGCAAAGCTCAATTGCGAATGAAAATAAAGCTAAATTGGTAAAACTCATTGCTGATCAGAAATATTATGCTCAGTCTCTCGAAAATACCCAAAATATTATAAAAAGTTATGAGAAAGATCTGTGTGAAATAAAAGATGAGTTGGATGCAAAGGAAAGAGAGCGTTTAAATAAAATGGTGAGCAGCTCTTTGGAGGCCAAAAATTTACAACAAAACAAAAGTACGGCTTTACAGAATTTACAAAATGCACAAGAAGGGATAAAAGAGTTCGCTGGCGAGATTTTATTTGCTGGACTTGATAATCTTTTTGACGAAGTTTTGTACAAAATCGAAAAAAGCGTAAACACTTCTACTCTGGATGAAAAAGAATTAGAGAAGCTGGCAAAATTTAGTGCAGAATATTTATGCAGTAAAATTAGATTCGATGGCGACAACTATGATATCAATAACGCTCTTCGTGATGCTTTTAAGGAATTTATAAACAATGCAGACAACGATTTTAAGGGTATTAATAAGGCGCTGCTTGGGGCTGTTTACGAGGGTGCTAAAGAAAATACAGTAAGACTTTACGGTCATATAAAAGATGTTAAAAATTTGAAACAAACCATAGCAGAAATAAATAGAAGACAAGATGAAATAGCTAATAGTACCAATATTGTAAATGAGATCAGAGTTTTGGATGATTCTATAAATGTACTTAAAGCCGAAAAAGCAATGTTAGATGAAAAATTAAAACAAAATAACATAAAAGTTTCCAATGACGAAAAATCAATAGCTGATATAGAGAATGAAATTAGAAATTTAAAAGACCGAGTAGGGCGAGATGAGCGTATAAAAAGTGAAATGGATATATTAAAGGAGCTTAAGCGAGCCATTATAGCATACAAAAATGGCCGTATAGAACGAACCACGGTAAGACTTAAAGATGAAATCTTAAATAATTATAAACGTTTATTACCAGATGATAATGTTTTTGGGGTAGAAATAGAAAATTTTGCAGTCAGGCTTATAGGTGTAAGTGGTGAATCCATTGCCGTAAGAAGTCAAAGCGCAGGACAAAAGCAAATTGCTGCTATTAGTATCTTTTGGGCGCTTTCAAAGCTTAGTGGTCGTATCCTACCGCTCATTATAGACACCCCTTTGGCTAGAATGGATGCCAGAAATCGTAAAAATATTATAGAAAATTACTACTTTGATGCTTCAAATCAGGTAATAGCACTGCCTACTGATACTGAATTTACCAGCAATGAAATAAACATAGCTGAGCACAAAATAGCTGGAATTTATCAAATAAATAACGGTGATGTTGATTTTGGACGTGATCACGCAAGTATAAGAAAAATAAAATAGGAGAATACATGTTGGGGAAAATTTATACCAAGACTGGTGAAGAAAATTTTATTAATTCCATAATTAATAATTCGCTTTGCATAGCTAATTTACCAAAATATTTTATATTGCGCCTAGCTTTAAATAAGTGCTTTAAATTAGAATATCGTAGTCTAGATCATGAATGTTATTCAAATCTAATTCCGTATGACGGTGTCGGGAAAAATGAAGGTGAATACAATATGGCTCAGGTCACAGGGGATGGTAAAGGAAATAGTAAAAATTACACAGACCTATTGCGTGCCACCTTAAGTTTGCGTCATCGTGATGAAAATTTGGACTTTAGTGACGACTCTATTTTTACTGGTGCAATTAGCAAATATATTCATCGCGGTCTTTTAGAAATTTATAATCTTTATAAGAGCAAAGACGATTTTTATCAGTTTTTGTTGGACGAATTTAAAGAACAAAACACTCAGGCCATATCTAGCAATGAAATTACCGGCACTCAGATAGATAGCAACAATTTTGAGGAGTACTTAAAATCTGAAAATTTTAAAGGAAAAATTGTATCTTATGACGATGCATTGCGCCATGATGTATTCAAAATACATTTTGAAGATATGAAAAGCTATGAACGTTTAAAAAAGGAAGCGGATGAATATAAGGTAAAATTTGGCCTCTATTCCGATGCTTTCACTGAATATGCGGGTGAACCGATGAGTCTTAATTTATATTTTCCAAAGCCAAAAGAGTTATGGAAAAAATTCGGCTTAGATGAGTTTGTGGTTGATATAAATAGCTATAGCGCAAAACATAAATTGGCGTTGTATTGTGGGCGAGATATTAAAAATCAGCCATTCTTTTTTGATCTAGAACAACATCTGCTGGTTGCTGGCACAAGCGGGAGCGGAAAGTCTGTCCTTTTGCATACACTCATAACTTCATTGGCGCTTTTAAATAAAAATGTAAAATTTGTTTTGATAGATCCTAAAAACGGTGCAGAATTTGGAGTGTATGATGGGGTGGAAAATTTAAGCGAACTGGTTGGTAAAAGTGTCGTAAAAGATATAGTTCAAGTACAAAACTCTATAGATACAGTCGTAGAAGAAATGAATAATAGATATGTGATTTTGGCTGAAAACGGAGTTAACAAAAATAGCGAATTAGAAAAGCCGCTTGATAATATTGTTGTCGTGATGGATGAGGTAGCGGATGCTTTCGGGCAGATAAAAACACTTCAAGATGGTATTGTTGCATTAGCGCAAAAAGCTCGTGCCGCCGGGATACATTTAATAATTGCCACGCAAACTCCGAATGCAGAAATTTTAAAACAAGCACTTAGGGCAAATTTTGATATGAGAATAGCCTTAAAAGTTCAAAATTCAAAAGCTTCTCAAATAGTAATCGACCAAAGCGGTGCTGAAAAGTTACTTGGCTCAGGCGATATGTTGGTAAAAATTAATGGTGAAATAATGCATATTTTCTCGCCGCTCTTAAATCCCGAAGACATAAAACAAATTTTAAAAATTTAAAAATAAAAGGCAAAAAATGAAAAAAATCCTCATCATCGCAGGCTCGTGCAGCAACGGCGGCGCGGGGCTGCAAGCCGACATCAAGGCGTGCGCGCACTTTGGCTGTTATAGCGCGACCGCGGTCACGGCGCTAACTGCCGAAAATACGGACAAGATCAAAAATATCGTTTCGCTAGATCCGTCCTTTATCGCCGATCAGCTTGAGATGCTCGCGGCCGAGTTTAGCTTCGATGCCGTCAAAATCGGTATGCTATTTAATGAGCCCATCATGGACGTCGTGCAGAGCTTTTTAGAAAAAAACTCCGCTCCCGTGGTGCTAGATCCCGTCTGCGTCTCGAAAATGGGGCACAAACTGATCAAAGATAGCGCCATCGAGCGACTAAAAGAGCTGATGAAATTTGCCGCCGTCGCGACGCCGAACCTGCACGAAGCGGACGTGCTTTTCGGAGATGATTTTACGAATTTGCCGTGCGACGTGATCGTGAAAAAACACATCGTCGCGGGCAAGAGCATCGACACGCTCTACCGTAAAGACGGTAGCGTGCAAAACTTTGAGATGCCGTTAGCCGACCCGCTGGTTATCATCGGCGCAGGCTGCACGTTTTCTAGCTCGCTAGCCTGCCTGCTCGCTCGCGGCGAGAGCCTAGAAAGCGCCATCCAGCAAGGTAAAGAATACATCTACAACGCCATAATCACCGGCATCGATACCAATCTAGGCGTAAGAAAACTGCTAAATCACGGGGTTAAATTTTAAATTTAGCTTGCTTGACGCCGTAAATTAGACTAAGAATAAAAGAATTTGCGAGGATTTATGAGTATAAGCCACAAAGCGTCTTTTATTATTATTTTTCTAATCGCGGCGACGGCCGTCTACTTAAATTTATACGATGGACGGGAGCTGGCGCGAAACTACGAAAAAAATCGTATCGAGATTTTAGCATTGCGCGATTTTGCGCGCGAGATTAGGCCTCGCGGAGTTTGGTTTGACCTGCGCTTGGACGGAGCCCGGGTTGAGACGTTTAGCGCCGTGAGTGCCGATAAAAACCAAATCGTGAGTTTTATCCGCGCAGATGAGCGAACGAGCGTACAGGAACCACTGCGGATACTGGGCTGGGATGAGCAGACCTTCGGCGAACTAAAAGCCAAACTAAAAAGCGCAAACGTCATAGGCGTAAGAATCTGGGGCAATGAGGCGTTTGGAGGCGAGCGCAAGACGACGATTTATTATCGCAGCGAGGGCTTTGGGGGTGCTTATTACGAGATTTTTGACGAAGCTTCGGACGAGATACTGCGAGGCGACAAAGAGGCGGGCTGCGAGGATAGATTTCATTCAGACGGCGTAGCTTTGATTTATGGCGGCGGGGCTACCGTGGAATTTATGTGCGTAAACAAAGACGGCAAAAATATAAAACGTAGATAAAAATCTAAATTTTAGATTTATGCTTTAAATTTGAGTTTGGCGGCTAAATTTGACCCGAAGCGAGGAGAGATAAATTTGCGGGCGGTTTTGTTAAATTTGACTGCCGATGAGCGGGTTTTGTCTGGCTCGCTCGTTAAATTTGGATACGGATAACGGCGGTAAATTTGACTGTTTATACTGATTGCTATTAATCGATTGCATCCCGCGGCATTATACGAGCTATTTGACTTCTTAGCTCGTCGGCTTGATCAAATGTTAAGCTTTCCACCGCATAAACTCTATATAAAAAATATTTTCTCTTTTTTGCTATCCATACTTGTGCCGGAAAAAACGGAAACATGGAATAATCACGACAATGCGCCAAATCCTCGCTTTTTATAACCGTATCTCCGAAAATATATCTGTTTATGACGATCCTGTCTCTGTAAATTTCAATGTAGTTAAAAAATATAAGCTTGTACAAAAGCCTGCCTAAAAATAAAGAACCTAGGATGCCCAGCGCCTGCATCCAGCCTCTATAATATATCGCGGTAGGCAAGGCGGGCACGAGCAGGAAAAAACCATACTTGATAAAGTCGATTAGCACCATGAGCGGATTTCGCCTGTCCAGTCTGTAAAGTAGCTCCGGCTCTTTATTTTCTTTGCCTGGATTTTCGTTCATATCCTCTGCCTAAAGCCAAATTTTAAATTTATCCGGCCCAGTTTTATGCAAACGGTGAGCGGTTAAAATCTTCAAGTTACGCTGCCACTCAAAACTTACGCCGACCTTCAAATTTGACCTAAATTTACGGTCAAATTTGACCCGCATTCCCGCTTAGCCGCCGTCAAATTTACCTAAAGCTTATCTGTGCATCGTCCGCGCCGTCTTCTAGCGAGATGTTGTAGCCGCTGGTATTTGGCGGGCGTTTATAGATATCTTGCGGGCCGATATTTAGCACCTCGTCACTAAAAAATACGCACTCACGCTCGCCAGTATCCACGTCGCGCACCCAGATTTTGCCGTCGTCGACGATCTCCTCGTCAAACTCTATCACGCGGTTTTCGTAGATTTTGCCCAGCAGCCGCTCGTGCAGGCGGTTTTCGCGCTCAAACTCCAGCTGCGCCTGCAGACACTCCGCCTCATCGATGAAAATCGGCTCCAGCGCGATCTTGTCGCCGTCCAGTACGCACTCGAATTTCTCCAGCGTCGAGCAGTCCACCTCGCTGCCGCCCAGCCTCACGACGTCCTTGTTGCGCATGAAGTAGCGGTTGGTGAGGTTGCCCATCAGCGCCTCGTACGCCGTGCCGCCGATCGCGCGTTTGAGTAAAAATTCGTTTTGAAACGCCAGCACCAGCTCCACCTCGCACTCGCGCAGGATCTCTTCGTTTAGCTCGGTGTTCTCGCTCAGCAGCTTCGCCGACTCGTCGAGAAATAGGCTAATAGGCGTCTTTTGCTTCATCGTTACGCGCTTTAAAAGCTCGGGCAAGAAGCTGTTTAACAGGAAGCTCAGCGCACTTTTGTCGCAGCTAGCGGCGTTAAATATCACGATCTTGCCGTTATTTAGCAGTCCTGCGATACTCGCGTCGCCCGCAGTGCCCTCGCCGTCGCCGTTTAGCGAGTCGTCGTTCATGAGGCCCAGAAACGGCGACATCATCATCGAGTAGTTGCGAAAATCATCTCTCGTGCGCTCGTCGCCGATGTCCTTGTAGCGGCTCGTCGCGTCCAAAAACTCGTCCGCGGTGGCCAAAAATGCGCGGTTTATCATTATCGTCTCGCGGGTAAAATTTAGCGTCGACGAGTCGAGATTGTCGCAGATGAGGCTAAGCGCGTCTTTAAACTCGAGCATCTTTTCCAGGTCTTGCGAGAGGCGCAGTATCGTTGCGACGTCAAAGGTAAAATCCCGTACCAGCGTGCGTACGTCGGCGTAAAAGGCGTCCGTGTAGCAGTCGCTTAGCGGCGTGATTTTTTTAGCGAAAATTTTAAGCGCCTTTAAAACCTTAAAAAACTCGGTCGCGATGCTCGAGCCAAACTCCTCCCAAAACTTCTCTCTTGATTCCATCGGCTTTTTCACACAGTTTTTAAAATCTCGCGGCTTCATCGAGGCGATGAGATTTATCGGCGCATCCAGCCTCGCACCTACGCTCACGACGTCTTTTAGGCGGCCCGCTCTGCGCGCTAGAGCCTTGATCTTGGCGCTCTCGCCGCCTTTATAATCCACGGCAAACACCGCGTAGCCTTTTTGCATGCGGTCAAGCAAATTTGGATATATCATCGCTGTCGTCTTGCCGCTGCCCGTTTCTCCGATGATGGCCGCGTGCGTGAAGTCGCTAGGTATCAGCGCGCCTTTTTTCTCCGCGTTCTCCCGCGTTCTCGTAAATCCCATTATTTTTTGCATATTTTTCCTTGTCGGGGGCGATTGTAACGAAATTTGGTTTAAAGATTTAAATTTGACGAGGCGGGGAGCGGGTTAAATTTGCCACGGGGATGAGATGAGAATCTAGCCCGCAAAACCCGCACCGAAAAAACGCTAGATCAAATTTGAGCTTTAGCGAAGCAGGGTGGGTTGTGCCGAAATAATTGTCGTCAAATTTGGGCTCAAATTTGCCAAGAGCGAGTTAAATTTACTCGGCTTTTTTGCAAACGGCGGCCGAGTGCGTGAGTATATCGTGTAAATTTAGAGCGTCCTTGCGGAAAAAACAGAGGCAAAGTCCGACGATACTAACTCCTGCGAGCAAAAAGTAGGCGTAGCGGAGTAAAACGCGTATGAAGCCGAGCTTGCGGCCGCTGCGCAGGTCGATGAGGTAGATATTTTGCGAGCGGTAGCCGGGCGTCTGGGCTTTGATCGCAAAAAA
>CALCKS010000008.1 GCA_937965895.1 uncultured Campylobacter sp. | reverse complement strand
CCCTAGTGCGCTAACCCGTAGCTTTAGGTTACGTAACCTCGGCGTGGGTCGCCTTGCCCGTTTGGATAAGTGAAGTGTATCATTACAACACTTAAGAGATACTTAAATAAGAGTATAAATAAAACACTTTTAAAAACATTTTTTATGATATAATTTTTAAAAAAACTTTTATTAAAAAGGAGTAACGATGGCGAGGAAAATATTGTTTGCTATACTAGCAGTTTGTTTGCTGGGGCCTATGGGCTCTTTTGCTTACGGCAAGAGCGTGAGCGGCTACCATAAAAGAAACGGCGCTTACGTAAAATCCTATCACAGGACGAGCAAAGATCGCACGCAGAGAAACAATTGGTCGTCGAAAGGCAACGTAAACCCTTATACGGGCAAAAAAGGCACGAAAAAGCCTAAGTGGTAAGATTTAATATGAGTAGTAATATAAAATATCTGGCTATTGCGGGGCTTGTGGTATTTCTGTCCGGGTGTTCGATGAGGCCTAGTAATTGGAGTATGATGTATCTAGACAACGGTTCCCCGTATATGTTGCCGACGTATAACGCGCGCTATCTCATTATCCCGGAAGGGGGAGAGGAAGACCTTAAAAACAACGGCATATACGGTTGTTCTAAGGGAGATGCAATGTGGGTCTCTGAATATGATGCCGATGAGTTGATAAATTCCAAAAGCTATGGGCTACTAAGCTACTACTTCCGAGACGGCTTAGCCGGCTGCGCCCAGCCTATGACCGACGATCAGGTAATCGCCTTTTATCAAAATAGCCAGAATCAAAGTAAATCAACGAATTGGGGCGACGCAATGCTTAAAGGGGTAGGCGTCGCAACCGACGTCTTAAATAACGATACTGCGCTAAAATACCAACAGGCGGATCAACTAGGTACGATAAACCAAGGTATGGGTTATCAAATAGAAAGACAAAGCAAAGGACACTATTTTAGACCGGGCGGGCTATAATAGTTTTGCGTAATTTTAAAGCATAGCCTTCTCCACTCCCACGGCGGAGTAGGCTCTTTATCTCGCCAAAGCCTGAGCTTTTGAGATTTTGCTTTGCTTTCTTGCGGGGCATATTTTTTTGAGAACTTGCGATATGCCCACGCATAGCCGTTTTCTACCATTTGGGCGTTGATGTCTTTGCCATTGAGATAGATCGTGCCGATCGTGCGTTTATACCTATCCTTGCCGTTTTCCTCAACTTCTACAACTTTGCCGG
>CALCKS010000007.1 GCA_937965895.1 uncultured Campylobacter sp. | reverse complement strand
ATCGAAAAATACGGCGAGGTCGGCTATCACTCCTACGGTCACTTGCACATGGTCGGTCTTAACGAGGAAAAATTAAAAAACGACTTTGAGGACGGCATAGGCAAATTTGAAAAAAATATGGGCTACAAACCGCGATATTTTGCATATCCTTTCGGTGAATATAACGACAGGGTACGCGACGTCGCGATAGAACACGGCATCGAGGTGATACTCAGCCAAAACTCGGGTGCGGTCGCGGCAGATAGCGATCTGCACGAACTAGATAGGATCCCTGCGATGAACGGCACGCACCTGCCGTCCGCTCTTGCGAGCAAATTTCTAAAAGCCGAGTGGATACTTCCGCAAGACTATCCGAAGGATAATAAGATTAGCGAACTTATCATCAAAACCGACGAGAACGCGACGCACGGCTACTTCTCGATGACAGGGCAAAAAACAAAAAAAGTAAAGCTTGAAAACGGACAGATGACGCTTAAATTTAACAAGCCAATCGACCGATATAAAGTCAGAATGAGCCTTAAAGTAAACGGAAAAACGACGACAAAAATTTTAGTAAAGGATATAAATGCTGAATGAAATTTACAAAAAACAAAAAGAGCATAGCGACAAATGCATCGAGGGCCTAAAACGCGACTTTAGCACGCTTCGCACGGGCAAGGTAAATATAAGCATAGTCGATAATATTTACGTGGATTATTACGGTAGCCAGACTCCTCTAAACCAAGTAGCCACAGTGCTTACAAGCGATGCGAGCACCATAAGCATTACGCCGTGGGAAAAACCGATGCTAAAAACCATCACTGCAGCGATCTCTGCGGCAAATATCGGCGTAAATCCAAACAACGACGGCGAGAGCGTGAAGCTATTTTTCCCTCCGATGACGGTCGAGCAGCGCCAAGAAAACGCCAAGCACGCTAAGGCATTTGGCGAAAAGGCGAAAGTTAGCATCAGAAACATCAGAAAAGACGCTAACGACGAGGTTAAAAAGCTAGAAAAAGATAAAGCTATCACCGAAGATGAGAGCAAAAAAGGACAAGACGAAGTCCAAAAGATCACTGACAGCTACACGTCAAAGATCGACTCGCTCGTAAAAGAAAAAGAGAACGAGCTTTTAAAAGTCTAAATTTACATGCGGCTCGTTAAATTTGACGAGCCGCTTCTTTTATAAAAACCTTCCGCTGTTTCGCATTTAGCATAAATTTTAGTCCACTTTTGCTACACCCCAAAGCGCGTTTATTTATTTCGCCCAAATTTTAAATTTATCACGCCATACTCGCTTTTACCAAAATTTATATCCAAATTTAAAATTGCTAGCCGTTTTTGCTAGGTATAAGCTTATAATAACGCAAAATCGCAAGCCGCCAAAAGCTCAAAAAATAGTAGCTTAAGC
>CALCKS010000006.1 GCA_937965895.1 uncultured Campylobacter sp. | reverse complement strand
GTTTATCAGCCTAGAGGCAGGAGAAATCCTGTCTCTTTTTTGTAAACTCTGAAAGAGTTGAAATTGAAGTTTCACCATGAAATGAAGAGAATATGCAGATATTATAAAAATTCTAGAGATATGCTTTGAGAAGTTTGCCCGGTTCTTGGCGTTCCGATATCTAAAAATACTAGTTGCGTGCCTTTGTCTATGTCCCACTCGCGATACTCTTTGAGGATATTTTCGACGCAGTTATTGATCTTTGAATCTTGCGTGTCTTGTGCATTTGGATTTATAAGTCTAAAATCGAGTCCCGCCTTTTTGGCGTCGCTGGTGCATTTTAGATAGTTATCTTCCGAAGGATCGTCGGGCATGTGTTCCATTCTGTAAATGATTGAGCCTTCGTTAAATTCTCCTCTATCGTCTTGTATACCGATAAATTTAGCGACTTCATCAGATCGTTTAGATACGCTTTTAATAACTTCGACTTCCGGTACGTAATGCTCGTGGTATTGTTTGATATCGTCATTGGTAACTATATCTGCAAAATTTAGATATGCGGCCGCGATTTCCGGCAAATTTTCAAATTCACTAAACCTGGTAACGGCTTTATATTTTTGAGCGGAGGCGTCAAGCTCAAAGGTGGTATCTATTTTGGCAAAGGTCGCTGCCCAAGCGTCAAACGAATAGACGTCTTGAGCTTTTAGCTGATCTGGTGATAGATATTTTTGTATCGCGTAAAGCTCGGTCAAGCTATTGCTGATCGGCGTGCCGGTAAGGAATATGATCTTTTTATCTTTTTCATGCAGATAGGTAGTCTTTTCAAATAAATTTATAGCCTTTGCCGATCCTGCCGGAGATCCTAGACCCTTTACTTTATCAAGCGATGTGGAAAAGGGCAGGTTTTTATACATGTGGCTTTCGTCTATTACCAGGCAATCTATCCCAAGATCGGAAAAATCGAGTAATTTTGTCTTATCTTTCGTGTTTAATAGCTCTTTTAGCTTCGCTTCCAAGCTATCTACTCTTTGTTCTAACCTTTTTATGGATACCCT
>CALCKS010000005.1 GCA_937965895.1 uncultured Campylobacter sp. | reverse complement strand
TCCATCTCGGCGTCCGTAAAGGCAAGCGGCATAAACTCGGCCTTGCTGATGCCGATGCCGTGCTCGCCGCTGAGCGTACCGCCAAGCTCCACCGCGATCTTAAAAATTTCCTCGATCGCCTTGTGTCCGCTCTCTACTTGCGCCGGGTCGGATTTATCTACGACCATGACGTTAGTGTGTACGTTGCCATCGCCGGTGTGACCAAAGCACGGCACCTGCACGCCGTATCTTTCCGCCACGTCGCCGATGCGTTCGAGCAACTCGGGTAGCTTTGAGCGCGGCACGGTGATGTCCTCGTTTAGTTTTAAATTTCCGTAGATATTTATCGCCTGCGAGCAGTTGCGGCGGGCAAACCAGATGTCGTTTCGCTCGCCCTCGTCTTTGGCGCGTCTAAATTCGCTAGCGCCGTTTTCTCTAAACACTCGCTCTATCGTGGCGAGATCCTGCTCCAGGCCGTCTAAAACGTCGCCGTCCACGTCTGTGATGAGCAAGGCGCCCGCATCTTGCGGTAGGCCTTTGTTAAATTTAGTCTCGACCGCGCGTATGCAAAGCGCGTCCAAAAACTCCATGGCCACCGGCGTCACGCCTGCTGCCATCGTCTTGTAAACGGCGTTCATCGCGGCGTTTACGCTAGGGAAAATTCCCATCGCAGTTTTTCTAAATTTAGGTTTTGCGATGAGTTTTAGCGTGATCTCGGTTATTACCGCTAGCGTGCCCTCGCTAGCGATTAAAATGCCTGCGATATTGTATCCCGCGACGTCTTTTATCGTGCGTTTGCCGGCGCGGATCACTTCGCCGTTAGGTAGCACGGCTCGTAGCGCCATGACGTAGTCTTTAGTTATGCCGTATTTTGCCGCGCGCATGCCGCCCGCGTTTTCGCTGACGTTGCCACCTAGCGTCGAGTACTCCTGGCTGGCGGGATCTGGCGGGTAGAAAAGCCCTAGCTTCTCTGCTTCGCGCTGCAAATTTATATTTATACAGCCCGGCTGCACGACGGCGACCATGTTTTGCATGTCGATTTCTAGGATTTTGTTCATGTGTTTTTCAAATGCAAGCACCACGCCGCCCTCGTGCGCTAGCGCCCCGCCCGTAAAGCCGCTACCGGCACCCCTAGGCACGATAATAATTTTATTTTCGTTGCAGTACTTTAAAATCTCGCTAACGTCTTTTTCGTGGTGTGGGAAAAGCACGCCGTCGGGCAGATGGCGCTTTTTCGTCGCGTCGTAGCAGTATGCGATCCTGTGTGCGTCGTCAAAGTAGGCGTTATCCGCGCCTAGTAAATTTACGAAAAATTTAGCGTGTTTTTCGTGCATCATTTCTCTTTCAAAAGAGCTTTGTAGTGGCGGTCAAAGTCGCTGATCTGCTCCGAGCCCCATTTCCAAAATACCGTATCGATGTCCTTGACGCGAGTATAAAAAGGCAGCTGGTAGTATTTGACCGCGCCGCTTTGGAAGCGTTTTAGCGGCTCGAAACTCTGACAGTCGGCAAAAAGCGCTTCGTTATTCATGGCGATGAAAATAAGCCCGGCAGCGCTTTGGTTGCACATTTTACGAAAGTCGTCGCGGCTAGGGTTTGGCTTATACTCGTAGCTTAGGTACGAGCCTACGATATCGGGGTGGATAAAGGTGATATCTTTAAACGCGTTCGTTACTTCGGCGTAAATTTCTTTGTTCGGTACGACGATGAGCGAGCGGTTGTAGAGGTAGTTTAGGATGATCTCGTCGCCGCTTTTAGGCAAAATTCCAGGCAGAGGCAGGGCCTTTTGCGCTAGTGCGTCAAATACCTCAAATCGCACCTTCGCAAAGCCGCCGCCTTTTTGCGTAACGACTGCGCGAGCGATGATTGAGCTTTGAGAGCCTTCAAATTTGTGCATCACGACGCCGCTACTTCCTACGACGATATCAGAGCCGTCTATGATCGTGCCTACGCCCTCATCCACGCTTATTAGCGGGGTTTTGTACTCCCTCATCGAAAATTCGGCCGCAAAGCCAAGGCAAGCCGCCGCTAAAAATAAAAGAAATTTTTTCAAAATCTGTCTCCTAAAAATGTAGAATTTTGCTGCTCATTATAGCTTAAAGCGCCTTAGTTTTGCAAAATGTAAGTAATTTTCGAGTAAAATACGGCTTTTAAATCAAGGGAAATTATGAGGAAATTTTCATTAGCTTTACTGCTGACGGTAAATTTATTCGCCGCAGAGCCTGTACAACCTACCGTCCAGGAGCTTAGCTGGCCTAACGGAGATACGTTTTTAACGTTTTTAGAGAAAAACTCCATCCCGCTTTCTCTTTACTACGATATGGATTCGGACGATAAGGAGTTTGTAAGCGAGATAAAAGCAGGCGTCTCGTATCAAATTTTAAGAGACGAAAAAGGCGGGATAAGCCAGGTGCTAATCCCCGTAAACGAAGAACTTCAAGCGCAAATTTATAAAGATAACGACGGAAAGTATAATTTTCAGCTTTCCTCGATTTCGTATCAGACGCATAGGCGCGTGCTTAGTATGCCTATTACGGTTTCGCCGTCGCAAGATATACAAGACGCTACGGGCAGCGCGGCTTTGGCGCACGGATTTTATCTGGCGATGAAGAGCGAAGTGCCGGAAAGCGAGTTTAAAAAACTAAAAAAAGGCGACAGGCTGGCGATGGAATACACGCAAAAAACTAGGCTCGGACGAACGTTTGGCATACCGGAAATACACTGGGCGTCAATACAAATCGGCGATAAAAAATACGTTACGTATAAATTCGAAAACAAATACTACGACAAAAGCGGCAAGAAAAACGATAAATTTTTGCTAACCAGGCCGATAGCAAATGCCCGCATCACTTCGCCTTTTACGCCAAAGCGCTATCATCCGATACTAAAGCGTTACAAGGCGCATCTAGGCGTGGATTACGGAGCTCCTAAAGGCACTCCGATAAAGGCGGCCGGCGACGGAACGGTTAAATTCGTCGGAACCAAAAGCGGCTACGGCAAGGTCGTCATCGTCGGGCACGTCGGCGGCTACGAGACGCTATACGCGCATTCTAGCGGCTTTGCTAAGGGCATACAAAGCGGCGTAAAAGTAAAGCAGGGACAACTCATCGCTTACGTAGGCAGTACCGGCATGAGCACGGGCTCGCACCTGCACTTTGGCGTCTATAAAAACGGCAATGCGATAAATCCCGAAAATGAGATAAAAGTGGCTAAAAATATCTTTGCCCAGACGGAAAACGCTAAATTTCAAAAATATATAAAACAGTTTGAAAACAAGATAAAAGAGTATGCCAACAAGGATGAAATCCCTGAAAAAGAGGAGAAATTTGATGCGGCGATGGACTGGGAGCATCCTATAACCGAGCCAAAAGTAGACGTAAATTTGACGATGACGGATGCAAATTCTACCTTTTCTAGCGGAGATTTAAATTTAACTACGGAGACGAAAAGGGCAGAGGAAAATTTAACTAACATCGGCTCTTTAAAAACCGATATAAATTTGACAAAAGGGACAAAGGGTGACGACAAGGAAGACAATGCGACCAAAACCGAAGCAAATTTGACAAGCGAGCTCGCAAGCGGCAGCGACGATGCAAATTTGACGGACTCAAATTTAACCAAGTCCGAGTCAAATTTAACGGAGCAGCCCAAAGCAGAAAGCAACTCCTCTGGAACCAAAACGGACGCGAACGAAACGGCAAATTTAGTCGTGCCAAAGAGCGCGAAACAGGAGTCAAATTTGACCTCCGCAAAAGCGTCAAACAAGGCGGCAAGCAAGACTGAGCCAAAAAAATCAAGCAAAGAGGCGAAAAAATCTGAGTCAAATTCGTCCGCTAAAAATAAAGACAAAACAAAACAGACGGATAAGAAAAAGGACAAAACAAATAAAGAAACCAAAACCGAGTCCAAAAAGAAAAAAGACGTAAACGCCAGCAAAGATAAGTCTAAAAAGCAAAAAGATGCCGCCGATAAAAAGGCTAAATCAAAAGGCAAAACCGCCGAGTCAAGCGACAAAAAGAAGTAAATGATGGAAGAAAACGAGCAATTAAACGAAGCCAAAGAGCTGCTAGACTCGCACCTAAACGAGACGATCGATAAGGAACTAAGCCCCGCCGACCTCGCCCAGCACCTAAAAACGCTTAAAAAGCACGACGAGGAGCTCTTTGGCGAATACCTCGAAAAGCTAGATCCCGAGATCCTGGGCGACGTAGCGATCGAGATGCCAGATCACATGCTAAAGGACGTGATCAAGCAGATACCAAGCGACAAAATCATCGAGGCGATCGAGGAGCTAGAGAGTGACGACGCGGCCGAGCTTTTGGAGTATATCGAGGAGATCGATGAGCAAAAGGCTAAAGAGCTCTTTGACGGCCTGGATAAGGACGATCAGGAGGAGATTTTACGTATCCGCAGCTACGATGAGGGCGAAGCGGGCGCGTTCATGCAGACGGAGCTTTTTAGCGCGCATATCGACGAGCAGCTAAAAACGGCGGTCGAGCGGTTAAGACGCGAGAAGGAAGAGGGCAAGCTAGAAAACGTCTCGCAGCTTTTTATCACCGATAAAAAGGGTGTTTTGCTCCATGCGGTGCCGCTTGAGGATCTGATACTATTTGACTTTAACCAAACCTTAAGAGAGATCATCGCAAAGAGCGAAGAGGATAAGTATAAGCCCAATGTAGCCGTCGATAACGAGCCTATCGAGACGGTCGTAGAAACGGTCGAAAACTACGATATGAACTCGATCGCGGTCGTCGATAGCAAGGGCTATTTGCTCGGACGTATCACCACCGACGACATCCACGACTTTATAAAAGAAAGCGCCACTGAGCAAATTTATAACCTAGCCGGCGTCGACGACGAGGCTGAGGAAGAGGATACGAGCCTGGTTAAGGCCACTCGCGCGCGCGCCGTTTGGCTGCTTATAAATTTATTTACTGCGCTTATTAGCTCCTCGATCATCGGGCTTTTTGACGAGACGATAGCTAGCTACGTAGCACTTGCTGTACTGATGCCTATCGTAGCATCCATGGGCGGAAACACCGGCACGCAGGCGCTTACGGTTACGGTGCGCCGACTAACTTTGGGAGAAATCGAGTTTAAAAACGCCGCAAACGCGCTAAAACGCGAGGTCGGCATCGCGCTTATAAACGGACTAACCTTTGCATTTTTGATGGGCATTATCGCTGCGCTGTGGTTTAACCGCCCGATGCTAGGCGTCGTTATCGGCGCTTCGATGTTGATAAATTTGTTTTTCGCTGGATTTTTCGGTACTTTGATACCGCTAACCTTAAAGAAATTTGACATCGATCCCGCCGTCGGCTCTGCTGTACTGCTTACCACCGTTACCGACACGGTTGGCTTTTTTAGCTTTTTAGGACTGGCAAAATGGATACTTCTGTAAAAAATATCAAAATAGAAAATTTAACCGCCCCGCGCTACGTAAAGCCGTATCAAATTTCGTTTGATCTGTGCGAAAAGTCTGTCAGATGGGAGTGTATCAAGGCTCACGACAGCGTCTCGGTACTGCTTTATCACGAGGACAAGGACGCGTTTTTGCTGGTTAAGCAGTTTCGCCCCGCCGTTTGGTTTAATCTGCAAGAAGGATGCGAGCTAAATTTGACGCAAAAGGGCGACGAGGGCTACACATATGAGCTTTGTGCGGGTCTGATGGATAAAGGCAAGAGCGAGGAGCAGACCGTCATCGAGGAGATCGCCGAGGAGACGGGCTTTGCAGTGGGCAAGGTAGAGCGCATAACATCCACCCGCGGCGCGCTGGGATTTGGCGGAGCGAAGCAGACGATGTTTTTTGCCGTGATAAACGACGCGATGAAAATCGGCGAGGGCGGCGGCATAGACGGCGAAAATATCGAGCCCGTTTACGTACCGCTTGAGCGGGCGCGGGAGTTTATGTTTGACGAAACCAAAACCAAGGCCACGGGGTTGCTGTTTGCTTTTATGTGGTTTTTCGATAGAATGGGCAGATAGTTTGCGTCAAATTTTAGATTTCGCGAAAAATAATCAAATTTAAGGAAAACAAATGCTAAAGAAAATCGTTTGCGCCGCTTTTTTGGCGTCTGCGGCCTTTGCCGCCGTGCCTGCTTTCGAGGAGGCGAGCGCGGAGCTAGCTCAAAACAACTACGACAACGCCTTAAAGCTCTTTGAGAAGTCTTGTTACGAGGAGAAAAATATCGTAGGCTGCTATGCTGCGGGCTTTATAAACATCAACGCCTATTCGCAAAACTCTAACGAAGCAAAAGGCTTCGAGCAGTTTTCAAAAGCTTGCGATGCTGGAGATATGGACGGATGCAAATCTCTAGGCGATATCTACGAAAACGGACAGGCCGGGCAGGAAACCGACTATAAAAAAGCGATGAAATTTCACGAAAAAGCTTGCGAGGGCAAAGTAGGCGCCGCGTGCACGAGAGTGGCCGGATACTACGACTATAACAGCGGGGGCACCGAGCAAAATTTAGCCAAAGCGTCTAAATTTTACGAAACCGCGTGCAAGTACGAGGACGCGAGCGGCTGCCACGCGCTAGCTGATATGTACGAAAGGGGCGAGGGCATAAAAAAAGACGCGACAAAGGCGATGGATTTTTACGGGCTGGCTTGCGACTACGGCTCTAGGGGAGCTTGCGCCGATTTTAGAAAACTTTATAAAAACAAAAAATAAGGAGCCGCTATGTTTAGGAAAATTTATCTTGTTTTGATTTTAGCCGGATTGGCGGCCGCGCAGACGAATTTTGAAATCGCTACTAAAAAATACCTACAAGATATGGGCGATAAAAACGTGCCCAAACTCTACGAAAAGTCGTGCCGCGAGGATAAAAACGCCGTAGGTTGCTACATAGCCGCGCAGCTAAAAGCATATCAAACATACGACCTAAAAGACGATGAGGAGTATGCGCGAATAAACGGCGAAGTTTTTGAGCTTTATAAAAGCGCTTGCGATCTTGGCTACGCTAAAGCTTGCTCGGCGGCGGGCGATTTTTACGACTCTACACCGTCAAATGACAATTTTGTCGTAGAACAGGACGACACGGAAAAATCGGCTGAATTTTATGAAAAAGCATGCGAGAGCAAAGACGGGGAGGCTTGCCTAATGATAGCTAAGAAGCACGATAGCGCCTCAAAATTCGCCGATGCGCTAAAATACTATAAACTAGCCTGCGAAGCGAGAGAGGCCGAGGGCTGCTACAACGCGGCCGATATCTACGAGTCAGGCGACGGAACGCCTAAAAATAGCGCCGAGGCGGCGAAATATTACGGTCTTGCTTGCGAAAACGGCCTTGGTCGCGGCTGCGCCAAATCTAAAAAATTTAGCAAATAGGAGGATGCGTTGAAAAAGATTATTCTAGCTGCGTTTTTAGCGGCGGCGGCCTTTGGCGGGAATTTTGAACAAGCTACGAAAATTTATCTAAAAAAATCAGACTTCGAAAACAGCGCGCAACTGTTTGAAAAATCTTGCAACGACGATAAAAATGCCGCCGGCTGCTATATGGCGGCGTTTTTGGGCGAGCAGGGGCTCTCATATAACGACGATGACGGCGGCAAAAAGACCTTTGCGCTATATAAAAAGGCCTGCGATATGGGCGACATGGACGGCTGCACGGCCGTAGCCGCGGTGTACGAGGGCACCATACTGTGGCAAATCTCTCAGGTAGACTACGAAAAGGCGGTGGCGCTTTATGAAAAGGCCTGCGAGGGCGGAGTCGGCGAGGCGTGCTATAGGGCGGCTGCTCATCACAACGGCGAATACGGCGGCGAAAAAGATCCGCAAAAAGTCCGCAAATACTACTCGCTAGCCTGCGACCACAAAGACTCGCAAGGCTGCTATATGCTCGCGCAAGGATACGAAAAGAGCGAACAGGATATGAAAAAAGCGATGGATATTTACGGGATCTCTTGCGACTACGGATATACGGAAGGCTGCGTTAAATTTAGAGAGCTCGTTAAAAAAACAAAATAAAATCTGCGCCTCGCTAGATTTTGATTGTCTGGCGTGGCGTAAATGCGGCGAGCAGAGCTCACTCGCCGTTATGGACGAGCTTGATTTGGCTCCAGGCTTTGCGGAGCGCCAGCTTCTAAAACTTCTATCATTTAAAATTTACTATTTTGGCTTTGCTAGGGTGTCTTTTAAAGCATACCGCGTACCTATCGCCACAAAATTCGTTTGAATAATGTCTGAATTAAATTTGTCGTCTCGCTCGGTAAAATCAAATTTGATCTGGTTTAACTCTCTGAAGTTTAAATTTAACGGCGAAATAGCGTGTCAAATTTGACGTTAAGCTAAATTTGCAACCTCTAAGTCCAAGCCGCAAATTTGAGTAGCAAAGTCCAAATTTGGCGACCGCAAGGCCGCTTCCAAATTTGCCGCCCAGCAAATCGTAAATTTAACCGCCGAGCCGAGCGGTCAAATTTAGCCGAGCAGCAGCTCAAATTTGACGCGCAGAGCAAGCAAGCTCCAGCTTAAATTTGCCGCACTTACCGAACTTATTTTACTCAAATTCGGCGTCAAATTTAACACCGCGCTTAGTTCAAATTTACCTAAAACAGCCCCTTTATAAGCCCTTTTATCGCATCTTTTTTGGCGTCTTTTTTCGCATCGCCCGTGGTGCCGTTTTCGTCGTCTTTGCCGAATTTCTTATCCAAAAATCTATCCAGCTCCTTAACCGCCTTGCCCCTTAGGTAGTCCGAGCCGATCGTGTATTTCGGGTTGTCGCTGGTGCCCGTGACGGTGATGTCGATGTCGGTTTTTTCGTAGTTCATCTTGATCGGCACGTTTACGGCCTTGGTCGCCATATCGTATTTGCCGCTAGTTACCCAGACTCGGCTTCTAGTCGCGTTCATATCGGCGTTAAAGTCGATGAGGTTTTTGTTTATCGTACCTTTTATTTTGCTGTTTTTGTAGATTTCGCTTGTTATGTCGCGTCCCGTGAAGGTCCTTACCTGCTCGGTAAAATCGGTCTTTGCAAGCTTGCCGTCATTTACGGCAACGTCAAATTTACCTTTTTGCGAGGCGAGATTATAATCCATCGTCATATCGCCGGTGCCGTCGTAGACGTGCGAGAGACCCAAAAAGTCGGTGAGGCCTTTGGCGGTGAAGCTCTTTAAATTTGCGTTTAGGATATCGTCTTTTAAGACCGCCTTAAGATCGCCGTTAAAGAGTCGCGAATTTACGTTTGCGCTTAGCTTTTCGCCCGTTTTCGTCGCGTCGCCGATAATCAGCAAAGGCCCGTAAAGCGGTCGTCCGACCAAAAACTCGATCTCTTTTAACTCTTTTATGCTAAGCTCAAAGTCCGCCTTCGCCGAGCCGCTTTCAAGCTCGTAGTCGCCTTTTAGATTTTTTAGCGCGATTAGGTTCTTGTTTGCGTTTGAGACGAGGTTTGCTACCGCGTCAAATTTAGCCTTGCCGGCGTTTATAGCGACATCCACGTTAGCGTCAAATTTCGTGCCGCTTGGGAAGCGCTTATCTAGTTCTTTTGCTACGACTGTGCTATTTACTATTCCGTTTTTGACGATAAATTTAGCCGTACCGCTGAGATTTTTCGGATCCAGTCCGCTTAGGTTTACCGTTCCGTCGATCACGGCGTCGGCGTAGTTTGGCAGCGCAGCCAGCGTAAATGCGTCTTTGAGCGAAAGCGCGCTTAAATTTGCCGTAAGTTTTTCGCTTTTTAGGTTCGCGTCTATCTTGCCGCCTAGAGCGTTTGCGTTTAGATCTAGCTCGCTAAGCGCGCCCTTTGCAAGTTTTGCTGCGCCTTTGACGTCCACTTTGCCCGATAGTTTTTTGCCGATTAGCTCTTCAAATTTACCCAGATCATCGATACCCGCGTCAAATTTGACGTCCGCGTTTTTATCATCCAGTCCGTAAACGCCGCTTAGGCTTTTTAGCTTTAAAAGCTCGGAGTTTAGAGCGGCATCAAATTTGGCTTTTGAGCTTGCAACGTCGGCGTTTGCGTTTAGTTCAAAGGTAAGAGGTTTGCTTAAATTTATCTCCTTTGCGACCTGTTTTAGCTCGGCCGGGTTTAGCCGCGCGTTTTTGGTGGCGAGCTTAATCGAGCCCGAGATATTTTGCGTGTTGTGCACATCGTTTAGCACTGCTTCGCCGCTGATTGTTCCGCCGACAAATGCCGGGAAAGCGGCGATTTTAACGAGTTCGTCAAGCTTTAGCGAGCTGATTTTGGCGATGAGTTTGCCGCCGTTTAGCACCGCATCGACGTTACCGCCAAAGCCTTCAACCTTGACGTCGAAGTTTTTTAGCTCGCCTGCCGTGGCTATGACGTTGCCGTTTGCTTTAAACGCGCCGCTAAGCTTTTGCCCCACGACGGGCTCAAATTTGGCCAGATCGTCCACGATGAGCTTGACGTCGCTGCTTAGGGTGTTTGAGTTTGGATCGTAGATCGTCTTGTCGCTGCCGATCGTGGCTAGCGGCGTGATTACCGCGCTTTTGGCGTTTACGATGCCGTCTTTGACATCGGCTACGATTTTGCCGTTTGCGGCGAAATTTGACGGCAGGGTGACATTAAAATCTTTTGCGATTAGCGCGTTGTCTGTTTTGACGTCCAAGATATCGATGTTTGCGGTGCCGTTTGGTTTGCCGCCGCTTTCTACGATATTTGCGACGGCTGAGATTTTACCGCGCGCGTAGATAGGCTGGCCGGCTAGCGCTAGAGCCTTTTCTACTTGTAAATTTTTGGCGTCGAGCTTTAAAGAAAGTGGCTTGTAGTCTTTTAAATTTGCATCAAAGCTAACGTTTGAGCCTAGCATTTGGCCTACTCCGCTAGCGGTGAAATCGCTAAATTTGCCCTTTGCGATGCCTGAGATTTTCATCGCTTCGTTTAGTTTGACGCCCAGGCTTTTTAGATCGCTAACGGCGACGTCGTATTTTAGATCGAGGCTTTGCGAGAAAATAGAAAGCCCGCCGTTTACGTTCGCCGCGATCTCGCCGTTTACGTTCGCTACGATATCTACACTCGTCGGACGGATCTGAAATTTGTCAAATTTGACGTCAAATCCGCTTTTTTCTTTGATCAAATTTTGGGCATACGGTTTAATAAAACCGTTGCCAAAATCCGTAAAGGCCGCGACGTAAGCCGCGATAAGCAAAGCAAAAACCAGTCCGAGCAGGGCGCCTAAAATTTTCATCGTTTATCCTTTATATTTAGTTTAATTTTATTATGAAACTTGAGCCGATTATACTAAGACTTGTTAAGAATTTTAGCTAATTCATTGACAAATTCTAAAAATTTGACTATAATTTCATCACTCAAAACAAAAGAGTGCTAAAAAAGTAAAATCAAACCATAAAGGATGAATCATGAATTTTCAACCGTTAGGCAAACGAGTCTTAGTCGAGCGTCTCGAGGACGTCAAAACGACCGCTTCTGGCATCATTATACCCGATAATGCAAAAGAAAAACCTTTAAGCGGCAAGGTTTTGGCGGTATCAAGCGAAGTAGAAGGTGTGAGCGTGGGCGATAGCGTAGTTTTCGCAAAATACGGCGGCACCGAGGTCGTGCTTGACGGCAAGACGTATTTGGTTCTAAAAGTCGAAGACGTTTTAGGCGTTTTAAAATAATCTAAATTTAAAGGAATAAAAATGGCAAAAGAGATATTTTTTTCAGACGAGGCTAGAAATAGACTATACGAAGGCGTTAGAAAACTAAACGACGCTGTAAAAGTAACGATGGGGCCTCGCGGCAGAAACGTGCTAGTGCAAAAGAGCTTCGGCGCTCCAGCGATCACAAAAGACGGCGTGAGCGTAGCTAAAGAGGTCGAGCTAAAAGACGCTCTAGAAAACATGGGCGCAGGCCTAGTAAAAGAGGTCGCTAGCAAAACAAACGACGAGGCTGGCGACGGTACGACTACAGCTACGGTTTTGGCGCACTCTATCTTTAAAGAGGGCTTAAGAAACATCACCGCAGGCGCAAATCCGGTCGAGGTAAAACGCGGTATGGATAAAGAGGCCGCAGCTATAATCGCCGAGCTAAAAAGCCTATCGCGCAAAGTAACCGATAAAAAAGAGATCGCGCAAGTAGCCACTATCTCGGCAAATTCTGACTCTGCTATCGGCGGACTGATCGCTGACGCGATGGAAAAAGTCGGCAAAGACGGCGTCATTACCGTCGAGGAAGCAAAATCTATCCACGACGAGCTAAACGTGGTCGAGGGTATGCAGTTTGACCGCGGATATCTAAGCCCATACTTCATCACAAACGCCGAAAAGATGCAGGTTGAGCTAAGCAATCCATTTATATTGCTATTTGATAAGAAGATTACAAATTTAAAAGACTTGTTGCCTGTGCTTGAGCAGATCCAAAAAACGGGCAAGCCGCTACTAATAATCGCTGAAGATATCGAGGGCGAGGCGCTTGCGACGCTAGTGGTAAACAAGCTTCGCGGCGT
>CALCKS010000004.1 GCA_937965895.1 uncultured Campylobacter sp. | reverse complement strand
AGCGAGGACGAGGGCACGGTCGAGGACGTGATCGAGCCCTACCTGCTCGCTAACGGCTACATCGAGCGCACCGCCAAAGGCAGGCTAGCTAGCGCCAAAGCCTACGAGGTGTTTAAGCTTAAATTTGACGGTCCAAAGGAAGGAAATCTATTTTAATGAAAATTTATTGCAAGACAAAACCGGAATTACAAATAAAAGGATAAAAATGAAGAAATTTTATTTTGTGTTCGCGCTTTTACTATGTTTTGATTTGGTATTTGCCGGAAACGAAACGGCTGGATTTAGTAGAGATGACGGTCTGGAGGTCGTTAGAGACGATATTTATAAGCTAATGTGGCAGGACGGCAAAGATGTGTTTGAAGGCGACTGGAAAGAAGCTAAACGCTATTGCGAAAATTTAAAATTCGCAGGTTATTCCGACTGGCGACTGCCCACTAGAAAAGAGCTTTTAAGCATCACTGACGATAGCAAGTCAGACTGGCAGCGCGTCTCTGATCCAAAGAAGTGCTCAAAAGCTGCATATGACGGAGCATGCCGTTTGGCTATAAATTCGGCTTTTAAAAATGTTAAACTTTATTACTACTATCAAAGTTCAACAAAGAACGTGGACCCGTCGTATGGGGTGAGAATAGTATATTTCGGGGACGGTAGTGATACCTGGAGTGGTCTATCTAAGCGTCACAGAGTGAGATGCGTTAGACAGTATTGATTTAAATTTAAATAAAGAGGAAAATATGAAAATATATATGACGGTTTCTTTGCTACTTTGCGGACTGCTCAATGCCGACGTACTAATCCCCGCTTGCCAACGATAAAAATGTAGTTGTATGTAGTGAAACTAAGCTTGGTAAACTTATGTGGCAAGACGACCCAAAGATATTTAACGGCGATTGGGATAAAGCTAAAAGTTACTGTGAAAATTTAAATTTTGCCGGCTATTCAGACTGGCGGCTGCCTACTAGAATTGAGCTTTTAAGTATCACAGACGATAGTAAATTTAATCCATCTATAAATTCCGCTTTTAAAAACGTGAAATCACGGCTGTACTGGACTTCCACGATGCATGCCGACGATTTGTCTATTGCATGGATTGTGTCTTTTACGGACGGTAGCAATGTTTGGGACGAAAGGCCGTTTAGTCCTTGCGTACGGTGTGTTAGGCAATATTAAAATCAATAAACTATTAAATTTCGGCGCAAAAGCAAAAACCCAAAGCGCCGAAATTTGAAATTTTATCTAAAACTAAAAGTCCAAGCGTCTTTATTTGTTTCGATCTCTACTTCTATAGGATCGCAGGATGACCATAGCCAACTGATTTCTGTTACTTCTCCAAAGTTAAGCTCAAGCGCATTATCCTTGCCGTATTTATGATAAAAATCCGACATAGGTAGAGTTTCGATCGTTTTGTAGTACTTTCTGTCTTTTACCTCCACGCTATTTTCATTTTTCTTTGCGACAAACTTAAAAAGATATTCGCCATCTTTAGAATATACTTCCCAAGACGTACCGCAGTTTCCTCTGTTTACAACCATGTTATATATCTTAAGTCCTTCTTCCAACGAAGTTATGACAACCGCTCCTCTTCTGGCCTGCACCTCAAGAGGCGCCTTATCCGCCGCCTTTGCTCCTTCGCTGCCGCAGCCTATGAGTATCGCCGCAGCTAACGCTAAACTTAGCTTCGTCATTTGTTTTCTCCTTTTAGTTTTTTGATAGCTTCTTTTCTTTGCCCGTCTTTGGGCTCACCAAGGCTAGGTAAAGTTTCTAAAAGCCCTGCAGCAAGCTCCTCGGAAATCAAAAAATAGCAAGGATCGCCGTTTCTGGTAACGGGATAGCCGTTTTTGCCCTCCATGGAGCTTTTCCACCTCATGCCTATGTGCCAACCGCCGAATTTCGAGCCGTAGCCCAAGGCAACGATGAAATCGTCTTTGTCTAAAGTGCGGTAAACTCTGGACTAAACGGATAAAAATCTCCTTTATAAAATACAAAGGTATTCTACCCTCCC
>CALCKS010000003.1 GCA_937965895.1 uncultured Campylobacter sp. | reverse complement strand
GGTCGTTTGAATATATTATGAGCTTGGTATCTTTTTTGTTATCTTTATCTATGGGGATATTAAATTTAGCCGTATATGAGTTTTTAAATAAGGAGTCTTGGTTTTTTACCAAAGACGAGCTTTCATATACCGTTTTATTAGAGCAGTTATGAAGATATACCTTATCTATATCGGTAGCTTCTCCGTTTTCGTTTTCGATGATTAGATCTTGCAGGGTAAGGGTAAAGTTTGAGCTTGAGTAAGAAGTAGGCACGGCTTCGTTTCCGTAGGCAAGAAGAAGCTTCATATCAAACATACTTGAAGCCTTATCGTCTCTAAGGGTAAAGTTGTTTTCTTTAGCGAAATTTAGGAGGGTGAAATTTAGATAGGGCGTGGTTTGATTTGAGGCTGAATTTGAGTCGTTAGAACTTGGGTTGCCGCTTTGTTTAAAGCAGCTCATCTCTATCATGCCATCTTTTAGCTTATACTCTATCTCTTCTTCATCCTTTTCATCCCTTCTAATAGATGTAAAATGCGGGTTTTTCGGTTTGGTTTTATCGTTTGAAGAATTTTCGTCTTCTTGATTGCTTGCTTCGCTTTTGTTTTCGTTATCGCCATTATCTTCGCCTCGGTAAAGAGTTACCGTATCGCTTGAAGCAAATTTACCCGTAAAAGGATCAAGGGATTCGCTGCTTGTTTTAGCGTTTTTAAATTTTATCTCTTCGGTAGTAGAGACGCTTGGACTTTGGGTGGTATGATTGGTATTTAAGTTTTCATAGGGATTAAATATAAAATCCGTAAGTAGTAGCTCGCATAAATTTACCTTGCCGTAGTTAGCCCTGCTTGGATTTAGCTCTTTTGGATTTAGCTCGCTACAATCAAACGGGGTTTGGCTAGCTAGCACTATGGTAAAGTTGCTCTTTTTAGGTTGGAAAATCTTAATAGGAGTAGCGGTTTTAATAGGGCAAAGTATGAGTATATTTTCTTGTTTATATAGCTCTTCCTCTCTTTTTCTTAAGAGCTTGTTTATCCTTGAAGCGTTAGACCCCGCTGCTAGGGTTAGGTTTATGCAGTAGATGTTTTCTAGGCTAAAGGTTTTAGAGGTATGAGGGCTTAAGAGAGAATTTAGCTTGTCCGCAAAAGGCTTAAACAGCGCTTCTTGTTTTGAAGCGGCGGATGCGTCGCCCGGTTCTGCGCCGGGTTTGCTTAAGCCCGGATCTTGTTTTTCCGAGCTTAAGTTTTTATTTAAGGAGCTATTATTTAAATTAGGCGCGACGCTACCGGCCGTATTTGGCTTTAATTTATTTATCTCGTAGGTTTTTATAAACTCTAAGCAGGTGTTTTCTTGCGCGCTTTCTTCGTCTTTTTGGTCTTTTTCGTAGTATTTTATCTTTGTTACGTTTAGATGGCTAAATACGTCTATACACTCCCTAAAGCCGATATGCTCCGTACCGACCGAGGTTAAATTTGAAGCGCTAAAGTCGGTTTGGTTGCCTAAAGAAGAATATAGGTTGTTTAAATTTTCATTATATGCGTCATGCTCGAAAAGACCGAATCCGGTTGAAATCCTCTCTCTTATTTTATCGAATTTATCGTCCCTTTTTCCGTCAAAGCTTTCATAAGCTAGCCAGTACCAAGCTCTAAAACGGCTTTTAGTCTTGACGTAAGTTACCAAAGACGCATTTAGTTCTTTTTTATCGCTAAGATAAAGAAGCGCCAAAAGAGCTACGTGTTCTTTGCTAGGAGTTATTGATTGCCCGCTAGTTTGGCTAGAGGCGACAAGCGCGACTTCTCCTAATTTTTTAAGAGGAGAGCCGCTTAGCTTTTTATCTATCTCCTGAACGAGGGGTTTTAGCTTTTGTTCAAGGATAAAGCATTTTTGATCCTCGGAGGTAAATTTAAACTCCGGCAAAGAGTTTTTGGCTTCAGCGGTCTTAGAATTCGAGTTTCTAGACGAAGAGGACGAGAGGGATTTATCTGAATTCAAGCTTGACGTCTGTTTTTTGGTCAGAGATTTTGAATCCTTTTTTGAGTCCTCTGCGGCTTTATTTATATTTTCATAAAGTAAGGCGGCGTTTTCCGATCCAGATTTTGTTTCGTCCGGCTTAAAGTCTGCTATGGCTTTTTTTACCGCATCGACAAGCTCTTTGTTTTTCTCTTTACCGTAAATTTGATCGCATATCGTATCGATATCGTCTTTTAGACTAAAGCCGTAGCCTATAAACGGTTTGTCCTTTAGAAAAAAGATATTATTCGTATCAACAGGATCTTCGTATCGTAGTTTTATAAGCTCTATTAAATCTTCTTTGAAATTCGTATGGTTTCTAGGAGTTATAGGCACAAAGCATCCTTGATTGCTTTTTAGGGTATTTTATCGCAAACCGGAAAAATATTCAATAATGCGCCTTAAAACAGTATTAGTTAAGGCGATATATACGGTAAAATAAACAACCTATACAATGGGGAATTTTGTGGGGTAGGCCGTATAGCCATTTTAATTACTAATCTTGGCTTTAAAAACGTATCCAAATATAAGCTAGACGATAAAGTATTGAGTGTTTACCCATAGAGCTTACTAGTGAATTCCAAGCCGACTTTACATCAATGCTATCGGATTTGGCGCAAAATAGCATAAGCTCTCTACCGTTTTTTAATTCACTTTTTAAAGGTTGCCACGGCACATTAGCCGTTCTGGCGTAGCTTTATCAACATCAGTGCTTGATGTTGAGTAAATATAGTGCCGTATCATACATAACGCACTCGAGTACATCCGCTTGACCTACTCTACGTTTTTGGCTTCAACCTAGAACCTTGGCTACGCCAAATGCTTTACAATTTTTTGTTTGTGTACAAATACGAAACTACCACGCGGAACCAATAGTAATATCGCCAATCTCGTAGCCGTCATCTGGTAGCATGCGTTAGGCAACGCATGCTACCAAAGTTAGTAATGGTTGTAATTAAGCACATATTTAAGTATATTTTTGGTTGCTTTACAGTTATTTTTCAGTTACGTTCGAAATGCGTTTGGGTTAATTTTAAGTTAACTGCTGTTGCATTTTTGAGATACTTGCTTTTGCATTCCAGTAGCACCAAAATGTTTAGTAGGTTTTTTGTATTATGACTGTGCACTTTTTTTGTTCTTTTTTTTTGAAATTTTATCACATTTACCAAATATACTCACTAAGTTGCGATACAGTTCCAAAAATAAACTAATTTAAAATTTATATCCACACTACCGCATAAGGCGAATTTATTATGATATAAAAAATATAAATTTAAATGCCGCCGATGAACAGGGGGCAATACTGAGATTTAACCCAGATACCGAAAGTAAAAATAACGATATTGTGGGTATTACTAACCATAACTAGACTGCCGCTAGTTATATTACGTTTTGATTTTTTACATTTTTAGACACTAAACTAACCATCGAAAGCGCTATTTAATTAAAAGTAACGCTCCTTCGTCTCTATACGAGATTCTTATAATATTATAAAGGATCGCTAGTAGGAGGTGATTATTTTATATATAAATTGAAACTTAAAAATAAAATATTAATAGCCTAAAATCGGATTTTGAGTATATTATTTAAGCAAAATAGGCAGCTAAAGTGGAAGTTCGCTTTTTTTAAGGTTTGTTTTATTTTTCGACTAATGAATACATTCTAACTAAACATAGTTTTATATTCAGTTAAGTAGAATAGTCATATGAAAACCATAAAAGCCATACCTAAACATACTTTTTATGAGAAGCTTGCAGTCCGAACGAAAAAAGAAAATTTAGACTACAACAAGTTAAAAGAAATCATCAAAAACACAAAACATATTTACCAAGATATTTCTTTGAGTGAGTTTTTAAAAGAGAATGACCTAGTTTGCGTAAAAAGGAAAATTATAGATTTAAACTCGGATACTTTTTTGAGATATTTATATCACAAAGCTTTTGAAAATAACAAAAAAGGACGTATGAATAGTTACGAAATCATTCGAGTTGCAGAGGATTTTTTCGGAGTTAAATTTGACGAGAGAACAAATGAAAGATTGATAAAAATTTTACGATTCAAATACCACTTTATTTATCATCTTACGGTTGAAAGTAATTTCAAATGCTATGGGTTTTCAGACAGGGATGACATAGAAATTTTATTTTTGTTTGGAGAGATAGATAAAAGGACTTTTAACTACTATAAAAAAATAATGAGGAAATAAAACCTGCGGCACATATATAATAACTGAATAAATTTGCTAGTAAAGCTAGAATTTAATAATAAAATATAGAACCATGAAAGGAAAAACAATGGCTTACCCTCTACTAGGCACGAAAATAGTGATAGACGAAGAGAAGGTTTTGCGAGAGAAAAAGTATAGGCTAGACGTAATATACGAATATTTAGACAAGCTTGCCGAGCAGTGCAATTTGATTAGGATTGATAAAAACACTTTTCACGCGAAAGGGGATGAAAACGATTTGGCAAATGTGGGGCTGTTTGTTTATAAGCACGCTATTAAAAACGAATGGATAACTAAGAATGTCAAGGAGTGGACTTGGATTAGTCAAAGAGAGGGCAATAGCAATATAATTGGTGATGAGATGGGGGTATGGGAGTGAGTAACGATAAAAGAGATTCACGGAAAGCCATTAACTTTGACTTATCAACGAATACCTTAGAGGAACTGTTTGGTAAAGGAAATACCAAAAAACCTTACGCAGACATAAAAAATTTATGGAATCGAATGGTTTTATGCACAGACAATATTCAGGCTATGTGTCAGTAGAGCCAAAGACTAAAGCCGATATTAGAAATAGGAAAGGCGGCAAAGAGAACTAAAAGAGTAGCAAGAGCGTGTGTGACTTTTTGGGGTATATATTATACGATTTTAGTATCTTGTCTTCAAATCTCCTACATTTTTGGTATCTGAGCTTCTAAAAATTTTAACCATAAATAAAACAAGAAATCCAACGCCCTTTAGTCACTAGATGATTTAAGGAGAGACTGCATAATAAAAGCTTGTAATTGCATAAAAACCAAGAAAAAGGCAAAGCTTGTAAAATTAGGCGCTAGATTACACTACGGCCTTAAGGCATAGATAGGTTTATTTTTTGCGCTACAAGGCTCAGAACTCCTTGTTTTGCCCACCACCCCTCACGCTTAATCCCCCCCCCATCCATATACTTGGTTGGTTGCTCAAGAGTATCCTTTATTTTTATCGTATTATGTCGTTTTAAATTCCAAGCTTGCGCCGTATAGTAATATATCCGCTCGTTTTTATTTCAGTGCAAGAGCTATTGACGATTAAAATTTTAAAACCTTTTAAGACATACGCTGTATAATCATGGGCAAATTAAAAGGAATAAAAATGCAAGTAGCGCTTAATAAATGGGGCAATAGCGTGGGGCTAAGAATTCCAAATTCTATATTGCATGAACTCGGTATAGGTTGCGGCAATAAGCTAGAGATCAAAGTAGAAAACGGTAAAGCGGTAATGGAGCCGATAGACGACAAAAAAGATAGGCTTACCGAACTGCTAAAAGCTATAAAACCGGATAATCTACACAGTGAAGCGATTACCGGCGCTGCTATAGGTAATGAAATAATATGAGCTATACGCCAGACGCCGCAGATGTAATATGGATAGACTTGATTCCCAAGCCGGACATGAGCAAGCCAAATGCCGTCCGGCCGCCGTATTAACGCCCAAAGCCTACAACGAAAAAACGAGTCTGCTTATCTGCGTGCCGCTAACCGCGAAAGTAAAAAACTATCCGTTTGAGGTTGCCATTAGCAGTGAAAAAGATGGCGTTGCGCTAGCCGATCACGTAAAAAGCCTAGACTGGCGGGCTAGAAACGCTAAGTATAAGGGAAAGATATCGCAAGAGGAGTTAGGAGAAATTCAAGAAAAACTTGGACTACTTTTGGGAATTTAATATATGGATGTTTAAGATTAATGCGCGCTATGATTTTATAAAAGGCAGGGCAAAAATTTATCTTTATTTTTTGGAGTGGTATAATTTATTAAAATGCATTAAAAACTTCTCAAATTTTTAACGCATTGCCACCTATATGTTAAAAATTTTCAATATTTTTAACAAGTTATCGCCAATATGTTAAAAACATTAACAAATTCTATAAGTTGCCAGCCATTATCAAGCTATAAAATTAAGCCTCGCTTTAGAATTTCAAATAGTCTTAAATTTACAAAGTAATTTATACGACCGAGCTTTACGCACCTAAATGCTCCTAATTTTTCGCAAATTTTAAGATATTTAGAAGCTGTTTGTCTAGAGATATTTAATTTTTTCTCCACCGATTCTGTTTTAGTATACGGGTATGAAAAAAGTAACTCCACAAAGTCTTTGCTGTATATCCCCCGCTCTTTTGCCTGCAAGAGCTCGCTAAATTCTCTTATAGCATCGTCTATCTCTTTTATGAGCGTGACGGACGCCTCAGCGGTACGCTCTATGCCGTTTAGCATATACTCTCTCCACTCACTCCACTCGCCATTTTTGCTTACATTTTCTAAAAGTTCGTAGTATCTGGATTTGTTTTTTATGATATAAGCACTTAGATATAAAATCGGCAAATCAAGAAGCTTTTTGTGCGTTAGATACAAGACGTTTATGATGCGTCCGGTTCTACCGTTTCCGTCATAAAACGGATGTATGGTTTCAAACTGATAGTGGATCACCGCTAGTCTAATTAATGGATCAAGTTCGTCCAAGTCATCGTTCATATACTTTTCTAAATTTACCATTAATTTATTTATGTCATCTATGTGTTGCGGCGGTATATGTTTTATCTCGCCTGTGGCGGGATTTTTAAGCATAGTTCCGCTTTGGGTGCGAAAGCCTGCATTACTGCGCTGCAATCGTTTTTGAATCTATAGTATATGACGAGTTAAGAATAGATTATCTTTTTTTATAAGCAAATAGCCCTTTTTTAAGGCTATTTCGTAGTTCATAACCTCTTTTGCGCTTTGTGCGATTTTGGTTTCGTCTATTTGCGCTAAAAATAGCTCATCGTGCGTCGCGATAATGTTTTCGATCGCACTTGAATCTTTTGCCTCTTGCAATACTAGAGAATTTATCAAAATATCATGGTTTGGAATGGTTTTTATAAAGCCGTTTAGTTCGCCTAGTTTTCTTGAGGCTCTATTGAGTGCTTTATAAATTTGCTCGGTAGGCTTAAAATTCAGTGGAAGCTCTTTGGGTATAAATTCTCTTTTTTGGGTCATGTCCTTACTCGTACTTTTTGTAGTAGTCTATCAAAAATGGGTTAAAATGTGGATTTAATTTAGCGTAAGGGGGTACATAATGCGCAGGGTTAGCGTACGGCGATTTGTTTTGTTGCTTGTTCAATAAATTTAGGCTAAACGCAACTAAAGCGGATTTTCTTTTATCGGTTTTAGTAGAATTTGATAGAATTCTTTCGTATCTTTACCGTTATTATATCTAAGCCCTACTTTGATTTATTCTTGAGTTTTAATGTTGTATTTTTTTGAGATATGTTATTATATAAAAATATTGTTGATAAGATTAATATGGAGTTAAATAACTTGCTACATAGACTAATTAAAAATTATTTTATTACTTTTAAAAATCAGCCGCTGGATATACAAATAGCTTTTGTTTTGTTTTTAGCCGGAGCTTTTTGTACTCTTTGCTTTATGCTTGCATATTTTTTTACTGACGCGATGGATACGGCTCAAGCTACCGGCGGCGTGATCATATGCTCTTTGTCGGCTTATGCGCTATTACATCTCAGCGAAAGACATATTCCGCTCCACATCAAATTATTTTTTAGTTTTGCATTTGGTTTTATAACCATAGGCGTTGTTATGCCGTTGCTTTGTTTTTTACTGAAAGGTCATTGTTTATAAGGGGTTGCTGGCCGAATTTTAATACATTTATTATTTTTAGTTTTTACGCCAGTTTTTGATATTTGACTTGTTCTTGCAGTAGGTTTTCGTATTCGCAAAGCATGTTATAAAACGTTGCTTTTTTAAGTCCCGATGCGCTTATAAATTCTTTTGACGTTATCTCTTTGTTTTGCCATTTTTCATAAAGCTCAGACCAGTTTTGCGGGAAAGTGAGTTTATTTCGTCCAACGCTATAATTTTTATCTAGTGCCGATAGAGAAATCTTTTCATTTTTTGCTAGTGTATACAAAGTTTGCAACACTGCCATATTTACGGCAGTGTTGGCACCATCTTTATAAGTTGAAGTAAGGTCGTATATAAATAGTAAAATTTTATTGTCTATGAAAAATTTTAGCTCACTAGCAACTAAACTTTGCGATAATGCAAGGCTAAAAATACCCCAAACTACGAGAATATCGCTCCTTTTCAAGCTTTTTTTTAAATGTTGGTATTCGTTAAAAGAGCGCGTACTTTCACTTATGATCGCTATCTCGCCCGTTTCATTTAAATACCGCAAGACGCTTTTAAGCCCTCTTATATCATCATTTTGCTTAGCATAAATGTAAATTTTCATCACTAACTCCAAGTAAAAAAACCAAAGCCTCCAAATTTTATACCCAGTCGTTTTTCCAGCTCTGCTCTGTCTAAGATCAGCTGATTTTTATCTTTTGTGCTTAGAATTTTAGCTTTCATCTCAGCGGGCAGAGTATTTGCCCAATTTTTACACTTATTTTTACTGTCGCTATCCGTACCCAACTCTATCGTTACCTGTTTTTTATATATCTTAAACGCACTTTTATTATGTTTGTAAAATTCGGCGATCTCATTAAGCGAATCTTGTGCTATAAAACCAGCATTAACCGAATAATCAGCATTAAAACTAAGCGGCCTCATATAACTAGGCCTAGCATATCCAAAGTCGTCTAAAATTTCAAGCAATACTTTTGACGAAATCAACATCACATCAGGGTACCAGGTATCTTCTAAACCACCTTGTATCATCGTGTCTAGTAGATCTGAAATTTTAGGTAGTATTCTGTGCAAATACTCCCTATAAAGTGCGTTACTTAGACGACTGATGATTGCGTTGCCCCTGCCCTTATATGCATTTTGATCGATATCGCTTGGCAACGCTCCTTCAAATCTTAAAAATATCATACGCTTTCTAAGCGTCTCATCAGGGTCAAGCGCATCATTCGAAGCAAAAACTATCATCGGTTGATCTTGTAATTGATTTGTCTCACATTCTTCCGAGTTTTTAATAGTGCCTTTTGAAAACCCAATATAGGCGTTGTCAATTTCGTCTATAAACACAGGTAGGGAACTATATCCTGCTTGTATGTCTTTTATAAACGTACTTTTGCAGCTTTTAGTGTTTAAATTTACAAGCCTTTTTCCGCTCATCATCTTTAAAATAGCTGTGATAACAAAGGTCTTCCCGCAGTTTGCAGTGCTTGAAACAGCTAGTAAAAACATCGGCAGGCTCGTTGTACTTATGTTTTTAAGATGGGCAGTACAACGGATTTTAGCGTGAAAAGGCGAGGCAAACACCGCATTTAAAAGCTTAAAATGGGTATGTTTTATCTTTTCTTGATCCCCAACAAAATCATTAAAATTTTCAAGAAGCGCTAAAAGCTCATTTATATCTCGCCTAACTTCATCCGAGCTCGGTTCTAAATTTAGCTCTTCGTCATCTATAAATGCTCGCAAATTCTCGTAATCAAATTTCAAACGTGGGTAGTCTGCCTGCGGATTTAGATTTTTAGCCTTTAAGCTCTCTTTATTTAAATTTAACTCAAATTTTTTAAGAGTTTTAGGTGAAATTTCAAAAAGCCCGTGCTTATTTTTTAAATTTACATCACCCACCAAAACATCATATTTGCCTTTTATTTTTTCATAATCTATCGCGTATCTAACGCTATCGGGCTCTATGTCTTCATGCATGCGCTCTAAAACTATGACTTCGTTCTTCTCTTTGATCTCTTTTATGATTGCGTTTGATTCAAATGGATTATCGGTATGCTTTGTAGCGATCACCTCAAGAGGAAGTGGTTTACAGCATGAATAAAACGTGTCAAATCTTTTACTATACTCGTCAAAGCAAAACGGCGTATCGTCATACGAGTAATTCTCTATTTGATTGCCATCCCAAGCTCTTGCACTCATGTTTGCAGATGAGCTTATTGCGCGCGTAGCGCCATTTTTGGAGTTACTTAGTATATAAATTTTGCGGTGATCGATACATGCAAGCGGTACGCGAAATTCAAGTCTTTGCTCCCTCATCATCTCTAATAATTTTTCAAATTTACCAACCTCTTTAGCTGCAATCTCTACATCCGCAAGCGCTGCGGCAAGAAGCTTTTGCATATTTATATCTTTTTGGGTAAAGAAGGCTCCCCCAATTATCACCTTTGCATTTGCAAAATTTTCAAGCAGTTTATCGATAAATTTTAGATCATATGAAAAAGTTATCGCTTTTATCGTATCATAACCGCCAAAAAGCTCTTCGGTGGACAAGTAATTAACGCCTATCAGCTCGTTTTTGAAACAACATAGTTTTTCGCCGCTAGGCTTTCCAAACAAATTTTGATCAAAATGCATAGTTTTTTCCTTTGTCTATAAATATAGATTAATTTTTGGACATTATACAATTTTTTGAGAATCTGTCAACATTAGAGAGCAGAAAAAATAATGAAATAACTTTAAATACTAAATATGCTACAATTACCATAATAAATTTAGCAACGTACAACCACCTCAAGGCATTTTTATGAATAATACTTTAAAAATTTATAACAACGACGATTTTGTCGGATTTTTAGAAGTATATGCCGTGGGTAGAAACGAAATGTACTATTTTGAGTATAATGGGGAGTGGCTAAAAAACGGCTTTGAGATAGACCCAAATTTACCACTGCAAAGCTCCCAGTTTGTATCCAAAAATCTATGGGGTGCGTTTTGCGATATAAGCCCAGATAGATGGGGACAGTTAATACAAAAAAGAAAAGCAAATAGTGAACTAACAAAAAGCGAGTATATGCTGGGGGTAAGCGATTATTTTCGTATAGGCTCACTTAGAATAGAAAAAGAGTGCGAATTTGTATCTGCTATAAATGATATACCAAAGCTAACTCACACTAGCGAGCTTTGCATATCATCACAAAGAATTGAACGTGGTGAAAGCCTTGAAAGTGATATTAAAAATTTACTCGCACCTAGCGGAAGCTTGGGCGGCGCTAGACCAAAGACAAGCGTATTAAAAGACAATGAGCTTTACATAGTCAAATTTCCGTCCATAAAGGATGAATATAGGCAAATTTCTCGTAGTGAAAAGATTATGCTAGATGTTGCTAATATTGCTAAAATCAACGTATGTCAAAGCGAGCTTTTTGAGACGGCAAAAGGTACGTCTTTGCTTGTAAAGAGATTTGACAGAAACGGCGATAAGAGAATACCCTATAAATCGGCTATGACCTTGCTTGGGGTTAGAGATGGCGATGAAAACAACGATAAGAGTTACTGCGATCTAGCTAGCGTACTTGATAGTAAAAACAAAAAAGAACTTTTTCGACGTATGGTTTTTAATGGCTTATTTGGCAACACGGACGATCACCTAAGAAATCACGGTGTGCTATATGATGAAAAAACAAAAAGCTGGAATTTATCCCCTGCATTTGATATAACACCAACACCTATAATTTACTCAAAACAAAACCATGCTTTAAATTTTGTGGATTTTCAAAGCCTGCCCTCAGTCCAGCTTTTTTACGAGATAAAATCAAAATTTGATATAAATGACGGCGAGTTTAAAGAGATTATCGCAGATATGCTAATGGCAAGAGGTAAATTTGAAGAGATAGCAAAACGAAATAAAATAAATAACGATAACTTAAAAATGCTAAGAAATAACTACGATCACGAAGATTTTACAAAAGCCAAAGAATTGCTAGTATAGAGTGGTAAAATATATAAACCGAGGCCAACTATGAAAAATCCACAAGACTACATCGACTCACTAAACGACGAGCTAACGCCTGAAAATATATCCATTATAGTAGGAGTACGCAATACTCCGCCTAAATTTTTAACGTTTTCGTAAAATTTCACGACCTAAAATTAAAAAAATCAAAAAAAGATTTTTAATAGAGATGTTTTTAATTTTTGGAGACCTATCGGATCTCCAAAATCTTTTACGCAGGATTAATTGTTTTATTTTTCTGATTTAGCTCCACATAAAACCAAACGGTAATGCAAACATATCATCATCTAGTTTTACAGCCGTATCTCCGGCGTAAAAGACTACACCTTTATCAAATTTACTTTGCAAATTCTCTTGTAAGTGGTAGATGTGCTTAAAGTCATCTTTGCTGATAGTTTTTGAGGATTTGACCTCTACGGCTATGAGCTTACCTGATATCTCAAGGATAAAGTCTATCTCTTTTTGATCGCTCGTTCTGTAGTAGTATATATTTGCTCTTTTTTTGCTACTGGTATTTGCTTTTAGAAGTTCGTCAAATACAAACGTCTCATATATGGCACCTTTATATGGGGAATTTGCAATATCTTGTGCTGAAGAAATTTGTAGTAAGTGTGTCAGCACCCCTGTGTCAGTAGCAAAAATTTTAGGTGTTTTTATAAGTCTTTTTAGAGCATTATTAAAATACGGCTGAAGCTTTTGGATCTGGTATGTATGCTCCAGCACGCTAAAATAGCTATCAAATGTCTTATTATCAAGCCCAGACTCTAGACATAGCTCGTTTTTGTTAAAGATATTGCCGCTTCTTAGCATACATAGGCGGTACATAGTGATAAATTTATCCATATTTCTGATGTTACCTATCTCTTTGGCGTCTGATTCTATATATGTTCTTATATATGAGCTAAACCAGAGATATTTTGATTTTTCAGAGCTTATCTTTGTGATCTCCGGGTAGCCGCCGTTTATGATCTTTTCAGATAAGCCGTCATTGTCATACTTCTTTAGTGCAAAATGGCTTATATCGCCACTTAAAATATCTATCAAATTTTCATCACTATGGCTTAACTCTTTTTGAGAAAGCGGATATAGCTCTACTATGCCTATCCTGCCGGCAAGCGAGTCTGATATATCTTTAAAGCCTTTTAAATTTGCAGAGCCAGTTAGTATGAACTGCCCATTTGTTCTATCTTTATCTACAAATTCTTTTATTGCTAAAAGCAGTATGGGCACTCTTTGTATCTCATCTATCACGATAGGCTTATCGCAATGCTCTATAAAGCCTTTGGGGTCGTTTCTTGCGGATTCATAGATATTTATATCATCAAGCGTTATGTAGTTTGGTATATCTAAATTTAAAGCAAGGGTTGATTTGCCTACCTGCCTAGCTCCGCTTATCAAAAGCACTGGAAAGCTTTTCATATACTCTTTTATTTCGTCGCTTATGGCTCGTTTGATGTACATGCTCTTTTATCCTTAAATATTTAGGTATATAATACTATAATTTATATAAATTTGCAAGATCATAAGTATTTCATTCGAGATAATCTAAACATGATGCTAGTCTTTATTAATAATTATATTAAGTTTGATATTTGACATTTCTTTTATATAGTTTTCGGTAACGGCTAGGAGTGTTAGAATTTCATCACTTATCTTTGTTTTTGTAGTCCCTGGCTGGACTATAAACATTTCAAACTCAATCGGAATTGTCTTTTTTGCAATCTCCAAATAACGCTCCAGATCTGCCATGGCTCCTTTTTCAAGTCGCGAACAATTATTTTTTAGGCTTTTATTTTCTCTTTTTATTAAGTGCTCAAAAAATTCTTGCGATTTCTTATGTTTCCAATGTATAGACTTTTGAGCCTGACCGCAAACTTCATAAAAGTTATCAATTCGTGAACTTACTTGTCCTTGATGCGCATATTTTAAATGATACATATTTATTTTCATTTTGTCATCAAAAAGCCTCATTGTAACAATATCAGCAATTTCTCCCGGTCCATCATCATTATAAATAATATCAAAATCTTGTTTTTTTAAAATTTCTAATGCTTTAAATTGTATAGAATCTGTAATCTTGCCATCAATCCCTTGAGATTCTTTTGCTATATCTATATTATTCCAATCCCAATCATCAATTAGTAATTCTTTTGGATATGGCCTTATTTGTTGTTGCAACTTTACAAATTGATTTCCCGTTAGAGCAGAACCATCGGCAAACCAAACTGTTGGAGTATAATTAACAAAAAACTCATTAATAGCCACAACTTTTCTTGATGAAATTTTAACATAAATTGCATGTCCAGAATTATTTTCAAATTTATGATCAGCAAATGGATTTTCTGAACTATTATTTTCAAATATAGAGAATTTTATTTCATAAGAAGATTCGTTTATAATCAGATCAAACAAGATGCTATTGTCTAAGGTATTTTTAATCTTTAATTCGCAATAAGATAAGTCAAATTCTTCATTATTGACTTTAAATACAAATTTTGTTTCTTTCTCGCTATAAACATCCTCATGCCAATCAATAAAAATAGGGCTAACACCTGGTGGTAATTCTAAGATAGCTTCCGGTATCAACGTTTCTTTTAAAATCTGATTACCGTTAATATTATAATTGGTAAGTTTTTGAGATAACTTTATACACCAATTTTTAAACTGACTTAAATTACCTCTTGAATGACTCCAAATTCGGCCCTTATATGAACACCCTAGGGATATTTTTTCTCCATTTTCATATCCTGTTCCAAAAACAAAAGCCTTTTGCCCCTTTTGTTTTTCTGCAAGGCTCAATGCCTCCTCTACATCAGGACCAACACTCATTCTAAATCTTATATTTTTTCCAAGAAATTCTTTTAGTCCAACGTTTTGCAGAGTAACTCGTTTTATGTCATAAAACGCTTTAAAAACATCGGTGCCAGAAATAAGTTCTACCGAGTCGTTAATAATGGCGATAGCTAGTTGTTTATATAATCCAGTTTTATCAGAACCGTGAATATGTAAAACTTTATTTACTGTATCGTAAAAAACAACTATAATATTCCACTCAAGACTATAAAATTCTTTTATATTCCCCCACTCTATAAAATTCTTTTTGGCATTTATAATTACAAGCATTTTTTCATGCTCGTTAATATCATGAAATTTATAGTCATAGTTTTCAAAATCGCTAATTCCATTGGTAAAATTTTTTGGATTCCAAGAGCTAGTTGAATTATTTTTATAAACAACAGTACTTAGTGCTATATCGATATTTTGAAAAGGTATAGATGAGTTATTTAAGTTTCCAAAACCTTCTATTAGTTTTTCAAAATCCAATTTTTCATAAATTTCTCTACTACTTATTGATGATAACAAAAGATTCCAATTTGCATCTTGTGCATATAGTTCGTTTAGTTCTTCGCCTACTCCAACATCGGCTATGTTGGCTATAAAGCTAGCCTCTCCCAACTCTTGATCATAGCTGCTTCTTGTAAATCTTCCAGCAAATTGCAAGGTTATTGGTAGGCTTTTTCGTATATCGTGAAATGCCGCTATTTTTAGTTCTGGCAAATCAAAGCCTTCCCCTAACATATCTACGCATACAATAATTTTATGAATCTTGTTTTTGATTTTTTCCAAAACCTTATTTTTATTTGGAACATTAGAGTGGATTAATATAGGATTTAAATCCGTATATGCTTCATAATACCTAAAAACACTCTCTGCTTTTTTCTGATTTCCGCATCTTGCCATCAAAATTTGATTGTATCCGTTTGCCATATTTTCTTTCAAAATAGATACGGCCTTATCCGCTATTTTCTTATCCGCCTTGGAGACGTCATACTCCCTTATAGGTATAAAATTTATCTTTTTGAAATAACCTTGCTCTTGGGCCCTCCTAAGAGAAAAGTTAAAAATAATCTTACCTTCTAGTCTTTGGTTGTCATTCCTAAAAGGAGTTGCCGTAAATTGAATAATCGGTTTACTTTCGAATTTTCTTCTAAAGCTTTCCCATGAAGAAGCCTGAGCATGGTGTGCTTCATCTATAAAAAAATGTGTACACATCTGAGATATTTTGTCTTGGCATTCTGAGCTTAAATTATTTATTAAGCTCATTGTCGTGATTATAACATTACAGTTTGTAAAAAAGTTTTCAAGCTCGTTGACTTCCAAGATGGCTTGTTTAAGCATCCCAACTTTTGGATTTAAGGCGCTTTGAGAGATGATTCCAAATCTTTGATCTTTTAAAATTCCACAATTCAAGAATTTATCAAACAATTGCGTTCGTAGCGAATCGGAAGGAACAACAATTAAAATCTTTTCACACTTGTTTGCCACTAATACAGATATCATCGTTTCTGTTTTGCCGGTACCTGTTGGCATAACAACAGTGGCTATTTCGTCAGATGATTTTAAGTGCCCTAAAATAGAAAAAATAGCACCAATTTGTGGTTTTCTCAGCCCCAGCTCATTGATTTGAGAATTTTCTTCTTTGAAAGTAAAACAATTTTCCCATGATTTAATTATGTCGGATACGGAATATTCTCTAAGTTTTGGGTGTTTTATCCACTCTCTAAATCTTAATGTCTTATTACTGAGATTATAGGCTGTAGGATTTTTGTTTACTAAAATTACATAATTACACTCGTTATCACAATTGTCTCTGTCCTTTGTTAGACAATATTTTTCTTCTTTATAATTTATTATAATGAAATTGCTTTGAGTTTCAAAACTATCAAATTCAATATTTTTTGCACTATCCAAAAAATGCTTAATGGTATTTTTGTTGCCAGTTTCCTTGAAAACTTCAACGGTGAGTTCAGGCAGAGTAAGGCTATACATGCGATTTTATCCTCTTTAATTTTTATCTTTTTATAATAAGTTTTAGTTTATGCATATAGCTTTATATACCCAGCTATTAATACAAAAACCCAAACAACCACAGCGGGATTTTGTTTCCGACCCCGACTTCTATATCGTCAGCTGCTATATACGAGTTTGGTATATCTTTTATCTGTTCAAAGCTCTTTTTGGCTCCACCTATTTCAAAGGTAAAATTATTACCAACCATAAAGTCACCATTTTTGCCTGAGTAAATTTCGGTGATATTTCCAAGCTGATTGGCAAAGAAAGTTTCTCTCACATTGCCCATATCGGGATTATTTAGATACATTAAATTTGTATTTTCAAGGTAAATCTTATCTGCCTTATCCATATTTTTTATAGCTAACTCGTTTTTCATGAGAAGCCTAATAAGCCCGGCACTATCAAGCATAGCAAGATACTCTTTTAGTGTCCTATCATCTCTTATATCAACAAGCGATTTTAGGCTTGAGTAGTTTGGTTGATATGGGACGTTTGTGCTTATGGCATGAGTTAAGATCTTTAGCTTTCTTGCCGTGTTGCCGTTTAAATTTGGATATATGCTTAAAAGATCGCTATCTATCGTAGCCTCTATACTTTGTTTTAGAGTCCGATAAAAGGCAGTATCATTTGGCATATCGTTATAATATGGGTAGTAGCCTACCTTTAGATACTCTCTAAAAAGCTTAATGACGGCTAGCTCTTTTTGTTTTAAAGTATTAATAATATCAACAGCTATCTCCTGATGGCTTGCGAGCAAATTTGTAAGCTCAACCGCTTCTAAATTTATACCATACCTTAACCCTAGATACTCCCTAAAACTCATTCCAATCATCTTATATACGATCGCTCTTCTGCTTAAATCATGAGAGTTTTTTAACACTTCAAGAGCAGATGAGCCAGTAGCTACTATGTTTAACTCTTTAAAATTATCATAGGCAAATTTTAATACGGCCGATATATCTTTGCTTTTATGAATTTCATCTAGGTATAGATGCTTTCCACCATTTAATACAAACTCTCTTATGATCGAGGTTATATCGTTTGATATCTCTATGTCATCTAGGCTTAAGTAAAGACTATCTTTGTTTTTACTGGCAAGCTGAGCCAAAGTAGTTGTTTTACCTATACCTCTTTGCCCAAGGATAACAATAAGCCTATGAGATAAATCTTTGGAGTCTATAAAATATCTTTTAAATTCATGATTGTTCAACCTTATAAGGTCATTGCTCTTTAAAAAAAGTTGATCTAGCATCTTATTCCTAAATTATGTAATACAATACAATTATATCATAAAAATATGTGTAATAAGATACAGACAAGATTGTTTTTAGATACAAGATGTTTTATTGTGAACCTCTGCAAGTTTTGGTTTGTGTATACCTTTATTTTAAATTTTTGTATAGTCTCTTTATTTTTAATGATGCGCAATCTCTTTCGTACGTCGCTTCCCTCCGGTTCGGTTACTTACATTGCAAATTCCCTACGGCTAATTATCTAGGCTGTTTTAGACCGTCGACCACGCCCCCTCTGCCCTATTTTTCTGGCAGCCATCAACACAATAAACTTTCTTTATAGTTTAGATTCTATTCAAAAAGCGGTTTCATTCCGCCGCCGTATTGCCCAAGCCCTCTATCTAAATCTACATTTGGAGTTATTGGCGCGTAAAGCTCGTCATTCATTTTTGCTTTTAAATCCAAATCATAATTAAGCTTATCCATAGGATCGCTTAAATTGTATTGATATTCCTGCCGTTCCTACAAACCTATAAAATCCTATAAATAGCTATAATAATCTATAAATAGAATTCTTGTTGTATTCCTACTTCAACCTTGCTGGTTGCTATTTGATTTATTGCTAAATCATCCAACAGAGCCGTCAAGTCCATAGGCGTAAATTCGGACTGAACTAATCCTACTGATTTATTTACGAATTTGTGTAAATTTATACTTGCATTAATATCTCTATCTATAATATTTCCGCAATTACTACATTTATACACTCTATCTTTTAAAGTTAAGTCTTGTTTTATGCTTCCGCAATTGCCACAAGTTTTTGAACTTGGATAAAAATTACCCACTCTATAAATTTGCCGTTCCTGGTAACTTGCCTTATATTCAAGTTGTCTATTAAACTCATAAAAACTAACGTCGGCTAGACTTTTTGCTAATTTATGGTTTCTCATCATACCTTGCGTATTTAAGCTTTCAAGTCCTACGTAAGTAAAATTTCTTACTATTAAACTTGATAATTTGTGTAAAAAATCAGATCTTATGTTTGAAATTTTAGAGTGTAGTTTATTAAGTTTTTGCGATGCTTTTAAATAGTTATTCGACTTTTTTATGCCTTGTAACGCTTCTTGCTTGGTTTTTGCGTGAAGTTTGCGACTTAATTGCCTTGAACGTTTAACTAAAAGCCTATTAAACTTATCTAATGGCTTAGGTGCTTTTATTTGTAAGCCATTAGATAAGCTAATAAATTCCTTTATCCCTAAATCAATACCTACTACATCATCATTACAATTTACGTTTATCTTGTGCGTATCATTATATTCGTCCTTGGTTATTTGCAAACTAAAAGAAGCATAAAATTTATTAGCTTTGCAAGAAATGGTTACAGAGTTTATCTTACCATTAAATCTAATCGCTTCTCTCATTTTTACTAACCCATAGTTTGGCACTTTAAGATATTTATTATCCTTGATAACTACTTGATCACCGCCGATATAATATGAGCCAAAATTCTCTTTTTTCTTTTTGAATTTTGGGTAACTTAATTTACCTTGTTTTAAATCTTTAAAAAACTTATTAAACGCTAAATTTAGATTAACAAATGGTTGCTGGGTAGCATATTTACTCACTTCATAGACAAACGGATACTGCTCTTTTTTAATGGCATTAAATTCTTTTTTAAGTTCTAAGTGAGACTTTTTGATGCCTTGTTTATAATACTCTTGCCATTTAGCTAATCCCCAGTTATATGCAAGACGAGAGCAACCAAAAGCTTTTTTAAAATGAGTAATAGCTTTATTATTTGGGATTAATTCTATTTTATGAGAAATACAAATTATATCAGTTTGAAACGACATTATTATTTACCACTTCTTGCATTTCGTCAAGCAATTTTTTGTTTTTCTTTGAGCGTGAACCA
>CALCKS010000002.1 GCA_937965895.1 uncultured Campylobacter sp. | reverse complement strand
TCGCCGCCTGCGTTGATAAAGTTTATCACCTTTTCTTGCAGCGTAAAGTCCTTTAGTCCACCCATGAGCATATCGTCGCTGATGACTACGCCGTCAAATTTGAGCTCACCGCGCAGCAAGCCGTCGATGATCGCCGGCGAGAGCGAGGCCGGCAGCTCAGAGTCGCGCTGCATGAGGTAGATGTGGCCGACCATTATCATCTTGGCTTCGTTTTTGCGAACCGCGTCAAAATACGGCTTAAGCTCGGCATAGTCGAATTTTTCGATCACGACCTTGGCAGTGTGACTGTCGGCCTCGACGTTGCCGTGACCGGGGAAGTGCTTCATCGCCGCTATAACGCCGCGAGCTTGCGAGGCCTTCATAAACTCGCTCGCATACAGCGAAACCTCGTCTATATCGGTACTAAACGCCCTACCGCGCGAGCCGATGATCGTGGATTTTGGATTTAGCACGTCGGCCACGGGAGCGAAATTTACGTTTACGCCGACGTCTTTTAGCTGTTGCGCCATCTTAGCGTAAAGCTCGCCCGCAGCGGCTAAATCGAGCGTTTTTGCTACTTTTTGCGCCGAGATAAAGGTCTCAAATTCGCTTTTTTCCTTAAATCTCGTAATCTGCCCACCCTCCTCGTCAATAGCGACAAAAATGCCCTCTTGCGCCTCTTTAAATGCGCTTGTTAGCGCCGTGAGATTTTTTTTGTCCGAGATATTTTTACCAAGCAGCATCACGCCGCCGAAACGCTGATATTTAGCCTCCGAGACGGCTTCTTTTGCAGTTTTGGGATCAGAGCCGTTAAAGCTTACCATTATCATTTGAGCTATCATTTTGCGAAGAGTCGGCTTTTCTTGCATTTGCGGCGCGGCATTTAGCACGGTCGGCAAACCCGCCAAAAATAGCGCCGAAAAAAGCGCTGCGATAAATTTTTTCATATTTTTCCTTTTTTTGTTTTTGCGGATTTTACATTATTTTGGATAAATTTAAGGACTTTGAAACGGGGTTTAGGTGCTATTAGGCGCTTTTCGCGACTGATCGCTCGTAAATTTAGATTGGCATTAATAAAATATTTGATATAATTTTTGAAAATATTGTTTAAAATTTAGTCAAAAGGGCATATTTGATAAATTTAGATATTAATTGTGCTATAAATATCCCATCAAAAAACGATATCAAGCTAGATAAAGACGAGTATATTTTATGTAAATATAAGGAAAAACACATTAAAAATCTTTTTATTCAATTTATATTTGCCGTGTTTTGTATAGCGGTATTTATATATACGGTAATAACTAAAGACTTTGCCAATCAAAGCCTATTTTTAAAGGTTTGCGCTGCTATTTTTGTTATTTTTTGCATGTTATTGATGCATATTTTTATTGCAAATTTGATCCACAAAGGCTTATACGTAACAAACAAAAACTTAATAGCCTTTAGCGGAGCGAAATTTGATTTAAATTCTATTTTTATATTTGATACGAGCGCTCGCGAGCATACGGGATTTCGCATTTGCAAGGGCTGGAGAAATATTTTAGAGATAAAATGCACGAATGACGACGCGCAGATAGATGTCTTTTTGCTATCGCTATCCGCAGTTTCGGGTAATAAAATTATTTTAAGATTTGGCTCAAAAGAACTAAAAGAAAAAGCCGACTCGGCAAATTTGGTTAGATTTAAATTGACGACATAAATTGTATTTTTATACTTAAACAGACTAAATACTAGCCAGAATCCAAATTTTACGGCGCTTTAAATCCAAATCTAGCATAAAAATTCGGCGAATTTGGATTATTTAAACAAGCCAAAGAAGCCAGCTATTTAAAAACCACTGTCCGCCGTCAAATTTTCAAATTTTATAGCAGCTGCGAGCCTCCGCAAAATGCACGACTTTAAACCAAATTTTATTTTTTACTTAGTAGATCTCTCAGGCTTTCCTGCACGTCTTTACCGCGTAGCATCGCCGTGACCTCGTTTACTATCGGCGTATAGATGCCCTTACCGGCGGCGATCTTTTCTATCGCGTACGAGGTATCCACACCCTCGGCGACTTCGCCTAGATCGTTTAGGATTTTATTTAGACTCTCGTTTTTAGCAAGCCCCAGTCCCACGCGGTAGTTGCGCGATAGTACAGACGAAGCCGTGAGAAATAGATCACCCGCGCCGCTAAGACCCAAAAACGTCTGATGTTGCGCGCCGAAATGCTCGCCAAACCTCGCCATCTCGACAAGTCCGCGCGAAATAAGGCTGGCGCGAGCGCTGTTACCAAGCCCGAGCCCGTCGCAGATACCGCCTGCGATGGCGATGACGTTTTTGTATGCGCCTGCGATCTCAGCTCCGATAACGTCGCTGCTGGCGTAGGCTTTGATATTTTGCGGGAAAAGCGCTGAAATCTCGCGGGCAAGGGCTTCGTTTTTGGAGTTTATCACGAGCGCGCACGGAAGGTTATTTTGTATCTCTTTAGCAAAGCTCGGACCCGACAGAAAGGCTAAATTTGCCGCATCTACATGCTGCTCGTAAATCTCGTCTAAAAATCGTAAACTCGAAGTCTCAATACCTTTTGAGGCGACCAAAATTTTCTGTCCGAAGTTTTTAAAATACTCTTTTAGCCAACCGCTAACAGACTGAGAAGGTATGGCAACGACGAGCAAATCGCGCTTTAGCGCCTCGTCTAGGCTCACGAAATGCGCGCCCTCAAGCTGCCTACGCGAGCTGATAACGCAGTCGTTTTTTTGCGAAAGCGCGTGAAAAAGCGCGCTGCCCCACTTTCCCGCTCCGATGATGGCTATTTTCATTTTTTCTCTTTTTTGTGATTTACGTTTATTTTAGCTAAATTTGCTCGGCTTACTTCGCTTTTAATGAAATTTAGCGCTACTCTTTTGCAAAATTTGATCTCCGATGCGCTAAAAGCATTTTAAATTTATTGCTACCGACGTCCAAGAAAGCCAAAATTTAAAGCGGTCGCAAAGCAGATTTAACTGCTGAAATGCTAAAATTACGCCATTTGTTCACGCCGCTCGCGGTCTCGCAAAGCTCGTTAAATTTAAGCTCGGTTTAAAAGCTAGAATTTTGCCGATACCGACTTTATGCAAAATAAAGCGCACTTAATATTTGTGTTTTTACCGATTTAGGCGGCTTTACGGCACCGTATTTGGGGTTTTAAACCGTGAGACGATAAATTTGAGAGACAAATTCGACCCGTTTTTGTCAAATCTGGCCTTTCCTGCCCCTGCAAAACCCATAAATTTAACCGAAAACGAGCGAAAAATTTAACTCCGAAAGCTCGTCCAAAGTCAAATTTAGCGCAAAAAGGTCGCGCCTGAAAAAGCAAAATTTAAGCGCCGAAACGACGATACAAATTCGAATTTATCCCAGCTTAGCTTTCAAAAGCTCATTTACTTTTGCGGGGTTAAACGCGCCTTTGCCCTCTTTCATCGTCTGACCGACGAAAAATCCAAAAAGCTTATCCTTGCCGCTCTTATACTCGGCTACCTTATCGGCGTTCGCGCTTAAAATTTGATCTATTATCGCCACGATAGCCGAGTCGTCGCTGACTTGTTTTAATCCCAATTTTTCGATGACGCCGTCCACGCTCTCGTCGTTTTCCATGAGATAGTCAAGCACCTCTTTTGCCGCTTTAGCACTTATCGTACCGTCTTCTATGCGGCGCAAAAGCTCTATCATCTTAGCCGAATTTACGGGTGATGTCTCGATCGTAGCGCCGTTTTTAAGACGCCCCAAAAGCTCGACAATTAGCCATGTAACAGCCAGTTTCGGCGATATTTTTGCTTCCACTAGCTCTTCGAAATACTTCGCCGTCTCCACGCTGCTCGTTAAAATCAGCGCATCATCCTCTTTTACGCCAAGCTCGCGCCCGTATCTAGCAACCTTTTGTTCGGCAAGCTCCGGGATCTTGATTGCTTCGTTATACATCTCCTCCGGGATCTCGACGGGCAACAGATCAGGATCGGGGAAATATCTATACTCGGCGCTATCTTCCTTGCCTCGCATAGAGCGCGTAACTAAATTTACGGTATCAAAAAGGCGCGTTTCTTGATAAACTTCCTCGTCGTATTTACCGTCTTCCCACGCCGCGCTTTGACGCTCGACCTCATAGTCGATCGCTTTTTGGATAAATCTAAACGAGTTTAAATTTTTAATCTCGACGCGCGTATAAAGCTTGCTGTCGCCTTTTGGACGGATGCTTACGTTAGCGTCGCAGCGGAAGCTTCCCTCTTGCATATTAGCATCGCTGATGTTTAAAAATCTCAAAATCGAGTGCAGTTTTTTTAGATATGCAACCGCCTCGTCGGAGCTGCGCAGATCAGGCTCGCTCACGATCTCAAGCAGCGGTGTGCCAGCACGGTTTAGATCGACTAGACTCTGTCCGCTCTCGTGAATGTTTTTGCCCGCGTCCTCCTCAAGGTGCGCGCGAGTGATACCGATGCGTTTTTTCTCGCCGTTTACGTCGATAAAAAGCTCGCCTTTTTCCACTATCGGTATCTCAAACTGCGAAATTTGATAAGCTTTTGGAAGGTCTGGGTAAAAGTAATTTTTACGGTTAAAAACCGAGCGTTTATTTATAGTCGCATTTACCGCCGCGCCAAAGCTTATCGCCTTTCTCACGGCTTCTTTGTTTAGCACCGGCAAAGATCCAGGTAACGCTAGGCAAGTCGGACAAACGTGCGTATTTGCCTCATCGCCGAAGCTCGTAGAGCAAGAGCAGAAAATTTTAGTTTTTGTATTAAGCTGGGTGTGAACCTCAAGCCCGATAACGACTTCAAACATAATTTGCCTTTTATTTAAAATTTAGGGCTTATTTTAGCAGGATTTTTATTTAAGTTAGATAAAAAGAAGGGGTTGCGCCCGCCGATTTTTAGCGTATTTTAGCTAGCGGACGCGTAAATTTAAATTTTAGTGCTCGTCGTGGCTGATCAAAATCGCGCCGGCAAGATACACGTAGGTAAGAATCATAAAGATAAATGTTTGCAAGCACGCCATAAACGTAAGCAAGACAAACGCCGGAAGTGCAGCGTAAGACGCAAGAGCAAGCACGACCAAAAGGAACAAATCATCGCCCTTGATGTTACCGAAAAGTCGGAAAGAAAGCGATACGACGCGAGATAAATGTGAAACGATCTCGACGATAAACATTATCGGAGCTAGCCATTTATTAGGCCCCATGAAGTGAGCAAAATACTTAACCACGCCGTTTACGCGGATACCCTCGTAGTGGTAAAACACGAAAACTACGAGCGCTAGAGTAAGGGTCAAATTTAAGCTCGAGGTCGGAGCCTCAAATCCAGGTATTATGCCTATTATGTTACTTACAAATACGATCAAACCGATGGTGGCGACTAGCGGTAGGTATTTTCTAGATAGCGCTTCGCTGCCTAGCACGTCCTTGCCCATGGATACGACGCCTTCTAAATACGCTTCGAGGATGTTTTGCGTTCCGCGAGGTACGAGTTGCAAATTTTTAGTTGCAAATTTTGCCACGATAAGCACGATAATCGCAACTAAAACGAGATGTCCCGCATAATTTACCGCGTGGATAACGTGCTCGTTGTCGGTAAACAAAGAAGCGATCCAACCTGTAAACAAAAACAAATTTTCTTGCATGGATTAACCTTAGATTTATGAAATTTAACGCCAATTTTATCCAAATAAACGTTAAAAGTTTTTTAAGCTTACCTCAAATTTTGCCCAAATTTTAGCTTTTTTGTAAAATTTAGCCCAAATTTTGACGTCGTTTTTTAAAGTCAGCGCTTACGCGAAAAATCTATCGTAAACAAGCTTTAGTATCGTCGCGCCCACGACGGCCAAAAACACGACCCTAACAAATTTAACGTCCTTTTTTATGACCATATTTGAGCCAAAGTACGCGCCCAAAACCTGCCCGACGCCCATCAAAAGCCCAACCGTCCAAAGTATCTGTCCGCCCGCGATGAAAACGGCTAGAGAGACGATGTTGCTGGTAAAATTTAGGATTTTCGTATGCGCGACGGCTTTTTTCATATTTAGCCCGATGAGCGCAACCATCGCAAACGTCCAAAAACTGCCCGCTCCAGGCCCGAAAAATCCGTCGTAAAAGCCTAAAATTAGGCCAAATATCATGTAAAAGGCTCGTGCGTTCATTCGGGCAGCCCTATCCTCGTCGCCGACTTTTGGCATCAAAAGCGTATAAAGGAAAATCGCTATCAAACAAAACGGGATAATAATGCGCAAAAACTCGGCGCTCAAAAACAAAATAAGCACCGTGCCGACGCACGCGCCGATAAATGTAAAAACAATGCCGATAAAAACTTCGCGGAAATTTATCATGCCTTTTCGGGCGAAATTTAGCGCCGCCGTGAAGCTACCGAAAGTGCCTTGAAGCTTGTTCGTCGCTAGCGCCATGTGAGGCGGTACGCCCATCGCCATGATCGTGGGTAGCGCGATCAGTCCGCCGCCGCCGGCAATCGCGTCGACGAAGCCAGCCGCAAACGCCGCCGCAAAAAATATCAAATACGCCGTAACGCCGAAGTCAAAGTCCATTTTCGCCCCTTCAAAAAACAAAATCATACTACGAAAATTTTAAAAAATTTATAAAATTTGGCTTTTTGTTTTACTGCGGTTAAAATTTAATAAAGCGGCGAGTAAATTTTGCCAAGCGGGGTTAAATTTAGCGGTTTAGGTTACGGCGCATTTTGTAAAATTTGCCGGTACAGTCGGCGATTTTATTTTGAAATCAATTTTGCAGATTTGGATAACGAAATTTGAGTCAAATTTGATAAAGGCAAATTTGAGATCGTTTTTAAAATTTCGTTTGTAAAATAGCGCATATAAATTTGCATTTAAGAGATACTAGGTTAAAAAGAAGGCTATCAAATTTAACGTCCAAAACGCCTTTAGAGCAAATTTAAATCACGTCAAATTTGAGTAAAAAAGAAAAATCCGCCGACTGCCGAGCGCGGCAAATCGGCGAATGCGGGATTATTTTATGACGCCGCAAACCATTCTAGCGCCGCCGCCGCCAAGAGGTTTTGGATGGTCGCTGTGGTTATCGCCGCCGACGTGGATCATTAGCGAGTGACCTTTTAGCTCGTCGATTGTTTTGATTTTTGGAGCTAGCACAGGATAAACCGCGTTACCCTCAGCATCAACGAAAAGCGCAGGTAAATCGCCCTTGTGGCCGCTGTCGTCCCATGCAAAAGAGTGTTTTTTAGTCTCGGCCGGATCCCAGTGACCGCCCGCTTTCATGCCTAGGCCCTTTTCGTTAGCGCCGCAGTCAGCGTTTTGATGCACGTGAAATCCGTGCGCGCCGCCCTCAAGGCCTTTAAGGTTCGGGAATAACGCCACACCATAGTTAGTCTCGATCGCTACGACCTCGCCCACGACAGTGTTGCCTTTTTCGCTTAGTTGCTCCATAGTTACGACTAGGTGCTTGCCGGCCTTTGGATCAAAGACTTTTTCCTCGTGCGCAAGGGCGCTAGTAGCAAGTAGGCAGCCTAGAGCCGCGCTAGCTAAAACGATTTTTTTCATTTTTTCTCCTTAAAATGTAATTGCACTGTAACTATAGCCTAAATTTGATTAATTTAGGCTTTAAATTTTACTTAAATTTAATGCGCCACGATGCTTTAAATTTGCCGCCGTTTCGCGCGAGAAAAACTCGTCAAATTTACCTTATCTCGCTTAAAATTTGCGCCAGTTCGCCGCTTTGACCGATGCGGTAGAGAGCGAAGTCGTATTTGATTGGGTCGGCGGGATCAAATACGCAAAGCTTGTCCGTTAGCTCGCGCACGGCTTTAAAATCATAGCTTTTGCGAGAGATTAAGCCTAAATTTAGCGAAACTCGGTGCGTATGCACGTCAAGAGGCATGAGTAGCTTGCTTTTTGGCAGGTTTTTAAATAGCCCAAGGTCGATGTCGCTATCTCGCACCATCCAGCGCAGGAACATATTGTAGCGTTTATACGGGCTTTGCGGCGCTTTTTCGTATGGTTTGCCGAAGAAAAACTCATACCCCTCCGAGCGGTAAGGATTTAGCGAATAGATAAATTTAATAAGCTCGTTTATGCCGTCTATCATCGAGCCGATTTTTTCAAAGCCCGCTCTCACCGTGCTTTCGATATCGCCGTGTTTTTTTAGGCGCGAAACGGTGGTAAAAATCTGCCGCACGTCCTCGCAGCTTTGAAAGCGGTATTTGTGCTGCGTCAAATTTGAGGCGATTTGCTCCTCGCCTTTATCTAGCAACGAGAAGTCGAGCGAATTTAGAAAATTTACGATTAGTTTTGCGTTGCCGTAAGCAAAAAGCGCGCAGATGAGCGAAATTTCAGGCGTTTTAAATTTGCTAGCAACTTGCAGCGGATCGGCGGCGGCAAACAAGTCCGCATGGGTATTTTTAGAGATTACGTTTTGATCCAGGAGGGTTTTTAAGTCCATTTTTAGCCTTTTTGGCCGAGATTTTAAACCAAAAAGGCTAAAAGAAATTTAAATTTATTGCTTTAGCGTGAGCAAGGTATCAAGCATCTTTTCTACGGTCGTGATTATTTTAGCCGCCGCACCGTAACTGCTTTGAAAGCGTATGAGGTTTGTCAGCTCCTCGTTTAAATTTACGCCGCTAACCGACTGGTACTCAGACATAGCAACTTTATGGATAGCTGTATTTGCGTCGTTTAAATCGTTATTTGCCTGAGTTTGGCTAGCTAGATCGGTGGTTATATAGCGGTAGTAGCCCTCGACGCTCTCCTCCTTGTCCGCATGCTTATCGGAGTAAAATATGATTTTTTTATACTGCATTTGCACCATATCGTTTGCGACTTCATTGTTGCCCGGAGTCGGGTTTGAGTAGGCTTTTAGCTTGTGCGGATTTTCCATCAGCTCGCTTTTTACGCTCATATTTTTCGCGTTTCCGCCCTCAAAAACTCTATTTATCCCGATAATACCTGGGAAATTGGTACCTTTATCGACGAAAGCGACGCTGTATTCGCCGGCATTTCTTTTAGCTGTTACGCCAAACGTGCCTTTGCCAGTCGCCGCGTCGTATTGGTAGTTTGCCTGAAAATAATCGTCCACGTCGTTTAGCGAATTGTTATCGCCGTTGTCATCGGTATCTGAGTTAAAGTCCCGTACGATAGAGTTGCCGCGAGTATTGTCATTTATAGTAGTAGAGGCGTTTATGTTTATCGTTTTTCGAGCGACCTCTTGACCTTGGTTGTTATAAACTACGACGTCAAAGCTACCGTGCTTGATATCGTCGTTAAAATTCATCAGCGTCCTAGAGTCGCTTAGACCGTCTAGCTCGTCGGTTACGGCATTTTCTACGGCCGATCTTGCGTAGATATTGTTTGTCTCATTTATGATACCTTTGGCGAAGGTATTTAGGTTGTCAATGTATTTTTGTATGGTTCCGTCTTGAAATTCGCCGTTATCATCCACTCTTCGTCCGCGTAGATCTAGCGCGGCGCCTAGTTTACCGCCCGAGATTCGTCCGTTTAGATCGACTTTCTTGCTATCGTCTCTTTCGAAAAATACACCTTTAAAATCGCTCTTGTCGCTTATCCTATCGACTGTTAGCGGATGATACGTCGTACCGTCTACAATATTAAATCCTGAAATATTTATCTGATGCTTGGTACCCATATCGGTTACGGTCGGATCGATATTGTTGCTTTGTAGTTGCCCCTTAAATACGCTTATGCCGGCAAATTTCGACATCGCTAGTTCGAGCTGATCGCGTTTGTCGCGTAGGTCGTTTGCTCTAGTAGTGCCGACTGACTCGACACGCACGATCTCTTTATTTATCTGCGCGATTTGCTTGGCGTATTTGTTGATTTCATTTACGGCAACTTCTATCTGCGAGTCCACGTCCTTTTGGATCTTAGTTAGCATATCGTGAGCCTTGTTTATGCTATTTGATAGCGTCGCGGCCGAATTTAGTAGATTTACCTTCTGAGAACCCTCGGTTGGGTTAGAAGCGAGGTTGTTCCATGCATTAAAATAATTTTGTAAATCCCTGCCTATACCTACGCTTTGTAGATCAGGGAAGCGCTGCGAAATCTCCTCTAAAATTTGCTTTTTATATTCGCTTGATTCTAAATTTATATTTGAAGTACGGAGCCTAGCAAAAGTAAACTCATCATGCACGCGTACGACCGTATCGACCTTGGTGCCAGTACCGATGTCGCCCGGCATATCGTGAAAAGGCTCTCTGGCAGACTGCACGACGCGCTGTCTAGTGTAGTGCTCGCTGTCGGCGTTTGTGATGTTGTGTCCTGTCGTAGTGATCTGCGTCTGCGCTGCGTCTAGGCCGCTCATTCCGATATGTAAAGACGAAAAAATATTAGCCATTTTTAAACCCTCGTTTTAAATAAACTTTCAGGCGTCAAGCCTTCTTTGTCGTAGTTGCCGGGCTCGCTTTTAAACATATTTTTTAGCAAGCTATCGAAAAATTCTTTCACTCCGACGACGTATTTTGCGTATTCTTTATTTTTTGAGTATAGCTCTTCAAGCTTCGAGCGCATAAGAGCTAGAGATGATTTTACCTCATCGTCAAGGATGGAGCTTAAATTTGCCCCGCCGTTTTCCCTCGAGACTCTTAAAAGCTCTTTATCTAGCAGAGATTTTACGGATTCAAATTTTTTAACCAGCTCATTTTTGCGTCTGACGCTATCATCGACCTTGCTGTGGTCTGCTAGCTTTATCTTTTTTATATCTTCCGTAGTTTGAGCGATGAGCTCGTCTAGCACGCCCATCGCCTCATTTAAATATTTTTTAAGCATTTTTGTCCTTTCTTTTTACGCAAGGACAAAAAATCTTATAAAAGCGTATCGGCAACGGCTTTTGCAGTCTTGGACATATCTAGTTTATATGTTCCGTTTGCGATCTGCTCGGCTATCTTTGCGACCTTGCTTTCTTCTTTGCCTTGTGTTTTTTCCATATTTTCGCTCTTTTTTACGTCGTTTGAGCGAGTGATTTGCTGAGGGCTCATGCCCAGTTTAGCTCCCAAAGTTCCTATCATTTTCAAGCCTTTTTAGATTTGTTAGAAACTAAATCGGCAAATTTTGAAATTTCTTAAGCCCTTTCTTTCAAATAATTGAATAAAAGTTCGCTAAAGCCCAAATTTCCGCTCAGAGCCTTACTCATAGTATCGTTGTACATCGAGTGATATATCTCGTCTCCGGCATCTTTGCCAAATAACGGATTTTCATCCTTTAGCGCGATATCCAGCACGCTTTTAACCAAAAATGCCTCAAAAGCGTCGGTTTGCTCTTTTAAAAGCGCGTCTTGCTCGCTCTGAGGCTTATTAGCGCGCTTATTTTCGATTGAGCTCGTGGCAAATTTATTATACGAGCTTAAAGCCGCCGAACTGTCTACGTTTAACATTATATTATCTCCAAATTTACGTGTATAGCGCCCACGCGTTTTAGATTTTCCATTATCGCGATGATATCGCTAGGCGTCGCGCCCATCTTGCTTAGCGCCCTTGCGACGCTAGCTACGGTTGTTTTTTCGCCGCTGATTTTTAGCATATTAGTTAGCGGATCAACCGCTACGCCGTCTTGCAGATCGATTGTTTGCTGATTTGCCGCCATATCGTCGTATGAGCTAGGCTCTATCTTTATCGTGATATCGCCGTGCGTGATGACGACGGGATCAACTGTGATATTTATACCACTTACTATCGTGCCCGTGCGCTCGTCGATTACGATCTTATCTAACGCTTTATAATCCACGTCCAAATTTAACACCCTAGCTACGAAATCGACCATATTTGCGCCGTTTGGCTTAGCGATCCTGATCGTTCGAGAGTCCACGGCCACCGCACTATCGCCGCCTACGTTTAAATTTACGGCTCTTTGGATGTTTGAAGCGGTATCAAAATTTGACTCTTTAAGGCTTAAAAATATCGCTTCTTGATTGTAGATATCGTACGCTATTTCGCGCTCCACGATAGCGCCGCTTGGGATCGTGCCCGCGGTTACGTGGTTGCCGCCTTTACTTCCACCTCCGCGAGATGCGGTTTTACCGCCTATGGTTAGCGAGCCCTGCGCTAGAGCGTAAATGTCGCCGTCCACGCCCTTAAGCGGAGTCATCAAAAGCGTTCCGCCCTGAAGGCTCTTCGCATCGCCGATAGATGAGATCACGACATCGAGCTTATCTCCTTGCCTAGCAAACGGAGGCAGCTTTGCGATGACCATAACCGCGGCGGTGTTTTTTGATTTGATATCGTCGGGCTTTATTTTTACGTTCACGCTTTGAAGCATGTTTGAAAGAGACTGGATCGTAAACTCCGAGCTGCTACCGTCGCCAGAACCGTTTAAACCGACGACCAGGCCGTATCCGATCAGCTGATTTTCCCTCACGCCCACGACGTTTGCGATGTCTTTTATCTGCGCCGCAAAAGCCGATATGGCAAGGGTTAGCAAGCATGCCGCTAGTTTCATTTTTGTCCTTAAATTTGTATTTTCAAGGACTAAAAGCAATTAGCATTCCAAATTTGAAGAAAAAATTTTAAGAATAGTAGCTAAGCGAAGTATTTCCGAATTTTTTAGATTTTAAAAGCGTAAAGGCGCCGATATTTTCTGGTAAATTTAGGTGGCTAGCATGCTCAAAAGCGATCAGATAAATTTTATCTTTTGGCAAATTTCTTGCTAAATTTACGCACTTTTCATAAACGTCCGCAAATCCGTCTCTGATATCAAAAGGCGGATCGAGATACAAGATAACGGGCAAATTTTGCCTCGCGACGATAGCCGGCGTAGTATCAAAAGTATCGCCGTTTATGACCTCAAGCTCGTTGCCGATAAGCTTGGCGTTTCGTAACGCGATCTTGTAGGCGTTTTTGTCGATTTCTACCGCATAGGCCTTTGCCGCGCCGTTACTTAGCGCTTCTGCGGCCATCAGCGCGCTACCACCGAAAGCCTCGATAAAAACCTTACCCGCTAGCTCGTAGCGAAACGAATCAAAAAATGAGCCTTTGACGATGCTTTTTGTGCTTCTTGTAGTTTGAAGCGATGGCAAAAGCAGCTTTTTACCTTTAAATTTGCCGCTTGAAATCGTAGCGTAGAGATTTTTCAACGAGCTTTCCTTAGAATCGCAAGTAGCTCTTCTTTAAATTTATCTATCAAATTTGAAACCTCAGTCTCCAAATTTGAACCGTTTTGCGGTGTGGTTTCTTCTTTTATAACAAATGCGGGCGCGTTCGTGCGAGAAGGCGCAATGGGCTCTGAAAACTGAATCGCCGAGTAAAACTCCTCAAGCGCGGAGATAAGAGCCTCTTTACTAAAAGGGATTTTTAGATGCGGCGAATGCTCGGCGATCACGAAAACTGGCTTTTTGGCCTCTATCTTTTTGTCTGCCACGATAAAGTCGCAATCTTTTCTAGGCGAGATAAAATCTCTCAAAAATAGCCTTAGCGACTCCCCTAGCAAAATACAGTCGCATTCAAACGAAATTTTCACGAATTCTCCTTTTTCTCGCCTTAATTTAGGCTGGATTTTAACAAATTTATGCGAAAATTTAAATTAAGCAAAAATTTTCCCGAACGGGGCTAAAAAAATTTACAAATTTGACGATATAGAAGCTAGCAAATATTTAAAGGAGAAAATATGGAAATTTTCAAAGTAGCGAGCCAGCCGATGGCAAACGTAGCTACAAGCTCGCATGCACAAAGCTCTACGCAAACCAGAGAGGTCGAAAGGACGCAGATCCAGCAAGATACGACTCGAAATTTAACCGAGCAAAACAACGAAACGCTAAGCAAAGAAGTAAAAGAAGCTACAGAAAAGCTAAATAAACAAATGGAAGATCTAGGCACTAGCATCCGTTTTGGTTACAACGATAAAATAGGCGCGATGTACGTAAACGTTATGGAGATGAAAACGGGCGAAGTAATCCGCAAAATCCCGACCGAGCAGGCGATGAAGCTAAGCGAGTATTTTAAAGAAGCCGTCGGCGTATTATTTGACAAGGAGAGCTAAAAATGGCACTAGGTAAAGTTTCTTCGCTTGGCTTTGGTAGCCAGGTTTTAACGCAAGACGTTATAGATAAGCTAAAAGCCGCCGACGAAGCGGGTCAGATAAAACCCGTAACTGCTAAAATCACGGCAAATGCGACAAAGCAAAAAGATCTGACCGCCCTAAAAACGCTGATCGGCACCTTTCGCTCCTCTGTTTCAACCCTAGCAGACGATAGCTCATATCAAAAAAGAACGACTAGCTCGGACGGTAAAAGCGCGGATATAAGCGTAAGCGCGGGCGTCGCAGTACAAGATATAGAAATAGACGTTAAACAACTAGCTAAAAAAGACGTTTATCAAAGCACCAAATTTGCCACTTCAAGCTCGTTTATCGGCAAAAACGGAACCTTTGGTATAAAAGTCGGAGACCAAACCTATAAAATCGAGGTTAAAAGCTCGACTACGCTAGAAGAGCTAGCCGATAAAATAAACGAGGTCACAAACGGCGCCGTTTCGGCAAAAGCGATGAAAGTGGGTGGCGAAGATCCGTATCAGCTTATATTGCAGTCCAAAGAAACCGGCGCAGAAAATAAAGTAGAGATAACAAATGTCGATAGTGACGGCACGGCCCTAACCGGCGCGGACGACGTTTTGCAAAAATTAGGCTGGGATAGCGCAAATATCGCAAACAACAAAATCTCAACGGCACAAGACGCCGAGTTCGTCTACAACGGCATTACGATAAAACGAAGCGGCAACGAGGTAAAAGATCTAAATTTAGGAATGACGATAAAACTAAAAGATACTGGTAAGACGACTTTTAGCGTCAAAGAGGACACGAGCGCGATAAAAGAAAGCATGCAAAGCATGGTAACGGCGTATAATAATCTCGTAAACAACCTAAAAGTCGCTACCGATTATGATTCGGACACTAAAAAATCGGGCACTTTCCAGGGCGTAAGCGAGATAAATACGATAAAATCGACGCTAAATAAAATTTTATTCGGCAATCAGACCTACACGAAAGATAACGTAACAAAGACGGCAAATTTAGCCGACTACGGTCTAAGCCTAAACAAAGAAGGCCTGCTAGAGCTAGATAGCTCAAAACTCGGCAAAAAACTAGATGAGGATTTGCAAAGCGTCCAAAAAATATTTGCCGGTGGCACCACCTACGGCACGGCTCAAGTTCTTAGCTCAAAACCGGTAGACAGCGGCGCACTCACTATCGGTGGCGATGATCTAGTGATAAACGGCAAAAAGATAAATTTAGCCGCTACGCCTGCGTCAAATTCGGCAAAAGAAAACGCGCTAGCGCTGCTAAAAGCCATAAACGACGCCGGAATATCGGGCGTACAAGCGACGCTAACCGCAAACGAAGACGGCATATCGCTAAAAACTACAAACGGTACGGCAATAAGCATAAAGGGTTCTGGAGCGGCGCTAAACGCCGTGGGCTTTAGCGAATCAACCGTAACGCCGAAAAACACGACCGTAAACGGGATATTTGCATCGGCTAAAAAAGCCGTAGATAGACTGATTAACTCAAAAGACGGCTCTTTAACCAAGTATAACCAAAGCCTGATCGACGAGAAAAAGTCGCTGGACTCGGAAAAAGAAAAAACGCAAAAGTCACTAGACGCAAAGTACGCCACGATGGAAGAGCGATTTTTGGCATACGACAAGATCATCAGCAAGTTAAATAGCGAATTTTCGTCGCTAAAATCGATGATCGAAGCCGAATATAACAAGAAATAAAAGGTAAATTTATGCAATACAACACTGCACACGCGGCGTATTCGCAAAACGCAGTAGGCGGCATCGAGTCGCCTACTAAGCTCATCGAGATGCTTTACGAGGGCGTTTTGAGATTTATTTTTAGAGCTAGAAAAGCGATGCAAGATAACGACGTGGAGAAAAAAGTATATTTTATAAACCGCACGAACGCCATCTTTATCGAGCTTCTAAACTCGCTAGATTACAACCAAGGTAGCATCGCGCACTATCTAAGCGGACTTTATACGAGGCAGATCCAACTGCTGTCGATGGCAAATATAAACAACGACGAGCAGAGCCTAAACGAGGTCGTGAGCGTAACCAAACAGCTACTTGAAGCATGGAAAGAGACGACTGGCGCGGGGCAAGCCGATGTGGCTGGATGAGCTAAAAATAGCCGTCGCTAGCAATGACGCGGAGACTATCGCGGCACTAGCGGACGAGACTCCTAGTAAATTTGACAGCCTAGAGGATGCCCTGCAAGCTCAGGAACTTCTGGGTGCAGCGATAAATTTGATACAAAAAAACAGAACCGAGCTCGGCAAAGAGCTAGAAAAACTAAAAAACGTAAAAAAATACATAGCGTCGTAAATAATTTCTCAAATTTACGGCGCTTTTATCTCAAATTCCCTTCTAAAATTTACCCAACAAAGGCAAAAAATATGACGAAAAACGCTATAAAGGACGCTTTAAAAAATAGACTCGGTGCGGATATAGCGGGCGACTTTAGAGTGCTAAAGGAGCATGAATTAGCCAAATTTAACAATGAAACGAAATTTGTTTTTGAGGGCGAGAGCGAGATAGTGCGCGAGTTTTATATCTTTGCAGATACCGGCGTAGGCGATCTTTGGCTTGTCTGTTTAGATGACGGCAAGGTTGCTTTTTACGATCATGACGCGGGTTATCTTTGCACGTCAAATTTGGTTAAATTTGATCTGGATATAGCAGGCTGGCTTGAGATCGCCGAGCTATTTGGAAAATTTGAGACCATAGACGAACCGAGCGACGAACAAAAATCTAAATTTAAGCTAGCCGTTAATGCTATGTGCCCGCAAATTTTAGAAATTTGGGATATTTAAAATCAAATAGGACGCGTCTTGCGCAGTTTCAAATTTAAACCCTATCCGCAGCCGTCAAATTTAAAACCGATTCCACCTCGTAAAATTTGACCAAATTTTACTCTGCCGCACGGTCGCCGCAAACCTCAGCTTAAATTTGCAAAACGCGCCGTTAAGATAGCGGTTTGTCGCAGTAAAAACACATAATTTTAAAAACTTGATGAAATAAAAGTAATAAAAGGCATGGCGATAAGCCGAGTTCTGTCGTGAGTGATTATTTATCTACTCCAAATTTTACAATTTGGCTCTAGCGAAGGGTTTGACATAAGACTCAAAACCATCCCTTCTTGCTGCGAGTTGGGTTTATATAGCCGCCGCGCTTGCACGCCGCGCTGGCGGGCTCTTACCCCGCCGTTTCACCTTTACCGCCGAAGCGGCAGTTTGCTTTCTGTTACACTGTCCCTTGGGTCGCCCCAGCCATCCGTTAGATGGAACTCCGTCTTATTGCAGCTCGGACTTTCCTCTTTTGTCTACGCAAAAGCAATCACTTGCCATACCTTGGGCGCGATTATAGCTTTTTGGGGTTTAAGGATAGCTTTTTAACGCACGCTATAATACCCTAAAGTATTTATTTGAATAATATTAAACTCGGGATATAAAATCACCTCATGATCATATTTTATCGGCTGTCCCCACGGTATATGATCCTTTTTGTGCCATATCTGTCTTTTATCGTTCATTAACACGGTTAGGTTTAAATTTTCAGTCGAACCGTAAATCAAATACTCCCGACTGCCGGCATAGTGATAAAACGGTGCTGCCCACGATAATTTCAATTCATGTAAATTTTTAGTTTGCGCTACACAGTCGGACTTAGGAACAAGCTCATAGCCATCTAGCATCATCGTTTGTTGCGTTGCAGTAAAAGGCTTATCCGCTTTTATAAAATGCGTATAACAGATACAAGTCTGCCATTTATTAAAACAAACACCATCAGGAACTTTCTTGCGATATATCAGTAGAGTTTTGCCTTCTAAACCAGTCAATGCTTTAAATTTAATCAAATCTCGATCTTTTACGTAAGGAAATTTAAAAAACGGCGAAATTTCAATAGCTAAATACACTATCAATAAGAAAAACAGTACAACAACTATAAAAAACGCCGCGATCTTAACAACTCTGCTTAATATTTTCAATATCTATCCCTAATAAACTCTTTGCACGCCGCCAGCGCATAATCACCGCGCAAATTTAAACTAAGCCTTCTTTAAAAACTCCGTCTTTAGCACGATGATGCCCATTTTATCGATTCTGCCTTCGATCTCTTTGTCGTCGTCCGTGAGCTTAATGTTTTTTACCATGGTTCCGCGCTTTAGCGTCGCGCCCGCTCCTTTTACTTTTAGATCTTTGATCAGAGTTACGTTATCTCCCGCGTTTAGTTCGGTTCCGTTTGCGTCTTTTGGCATATTTTCTCCTTTAAATTTAGCGCTCATTTTACTAAAAAATAAGCAAAAAGCAAAATCTAAGCCGCTAAATTTAAAAAACGAGTTATTGGCGTCAAATTTGTCGCCGTCAAATAAACTCAAATTTGACAAAACCAAGTCCAGCAAAATTCGCCGTAAACGCGACGAAACCAAAGACTGCGCCAATAAAATTTGGCTTAAAAACTATTCCTCTGCGCAGTCTTTTGTTTTAGATGGCTTTACTGACCCATCTGCTGAAGTCCGGTGCAGCCGATATTATCTCCGCCGTCGCACGCCTTTTTATATAAAGCGCGCGCCTTTTCTTTATCTTTGCGGTCATATGAGTCGTTTTGGTATATCATCGCTAGATCCCTGCAAGCTCGCGGGAGCATCTGGCACGCTTGATCTAGTATCTCCGTCGCGGCACCTAGGTTGCCCATATCTCTAGCCATGACGCCTATTCGTGCGCACGCGGATACGTTATTGGCATTACAAGCTTTTAAGAAAAACTGAGCGGCAGTACCCTGGTCCTGCTGGACGCCGTGACCTCTCACGTATGCCAGACCCGCCTCCTCGCAAAGCACGCCACTGCCTAGTTCGCAACCCTTTGACGATGCTTTAAATTTCTCGCTATGGCGGTCTTCTTGATAAAGACCAAAAGCCTTTTTGCACTGCTCGGCGCTACCCTATTGGCACTCTTTTGCGGCAGTTACCAGCTCTTCGCTATCCTTTGGTCTTTCAGGCGCTTTTAGTACCCTTCTAGGCTTTACCTCCCTGCCTACTGCCGAGCAGCAGTCACTTCTAGATGGGTCTAGGTCGCAGCACTTATTATAAGCTTCATTAGCCAAGGTCATGTTTTTACCCACTTGCGAGCCGCGACCGCTCTCGTAGATTTCACCCAGCTCCTTGCAAGCCGAATCATTGCCGCCCTCGTAGCAAGCAGATTTAAAAAGCGCCGTCGCGCTTGCGTAATCGCCTTGCGCCTTAGCTTTTAACGCTTCGCCGTAGTCAGCAGACGGATTTGCCTGAGCAAAAGCAACCAAAGTGCCGATCGTCGTAGCACTCAAAAGTAGCTTTTTCATAGTACCTTCCTTAAATAGATTTATAATGAAATTATAGTACGAAAGGATATGGGAGTGTTAAAATTGGCAGTTTTTATTTTAAATTTTATGGTGAAATTTGTAGCTAAATTTGGACTAAATTTAGCTACAAAAAAAGGCTTTCAAATTTTAAAATTTAAGGCAAAAGAGCCAAATTTGACCCTTTTGCCTTAAATTTAAACAAGCTTTTTGATGACGTCTAGCACGAGATTACACTTTGGCACGACGGAGCTAGCGTCCATGTACTCGTTTTTAGTGTGCATATTTCCGCCCGTAGGCCCTAGTCCGTCAATCGTCGGGCAGCCAGCCGAGGCCGTTATATTGCCGTCGCTTAGACCGCCGGCGTCCACCCAGCTCACCTTCGCGCCCGTTTCTTTGGCGACCTCGTCAAAGATCGCTTTGATCCTCGGCAAATTTTGCTCGTCTATCATCGGCGCCTCTTCGTTGATTAACGTCTTTTTATGAGTTACGCCGTTTATGAACGGTTTGCTTAGGATTTCGTCCAGCTTTTTGTTAAAAAACTCGACCGAGGAGGTAAATTTATACCTCATCTCGCAGGTCACGCTGGCAAACTC
>CALCKS010000001.1 GCA_937965895.1 uncultured Campylobacter sp. | reverse complement strand
CATAGAAATTTCTCCTAAATAGTTAAAGTTCAAAACTTCTTATTGTAGCAAAAAAATAATGAATTTATACTCGCAAAGCCGTATTTTGTTTTTACGCTCGGGCTAAATTCGGAGTCTTCGTCGCTTTATGCGTTTAAAATAGCAAATTTATTTTTTAGCTCGCTCTAGAAAATTTATAAACCCAAAAAGCACCAAGCTAAGCACGACCAAAATCACGCTCAAAATGAGCGCGCGGCCGTTTTCGCCGTCGTAAACCGCATTATAGATAGCTAGCGAAACGGTGTCGGTTTTGCCCACGATATTTCCACCTAGCATCAGCGTGATACCGACCTCGCCAAGACCGCGAGCCAGAGCCAAAACGAGAGCCGAAACGACGCTTTTAAAGACGTTTGGGATAAGGATAAAAGCAGCTATCTCAAAGCGATTTTTGCCTAAGCTTTGACCCGCTTCGATTAGGCTTTTGGGTAGGCTTTCAAGCGCGCTTTGAACGGGCTTTACAAACAGCGGCAAGCCCGCTAAAAACGAAGCGATAACAAGCGCCGAAAAGCTAAAAACAATCTGTAAATTTAACGCCTTGCCGATCACGCCGTTTCGCCCCAAGACGTAAAGCAGCAAAAATCCCGTAGCAATCGGCGGAAAAATGAGCGGAAACATCACGGCCGCTTCCAAAACAGCCTTAAATCTGCCGCGGTAAAACGCCAAAAAATAAGCCGCGCCAAGCCCTAAAAATAGAAGCAGTACAAAAGTAACGGCAAGCGTTTTGGCGCTTAAAAGCAGCGGGTGAATAAGCCAGGTAAATTCCTGCAAATTTTTCCTTTTTTCGTTAAATTTTGCTTTTCATTTGAGTTAAATTTAGCGAGCAAATTTTAGTATTTAAATCAAATTTGATGCAAATTTTACGTCAAATTTGAAAGTAATTCGGTCGAGCCAAAAGCCCTCGATTTAAATTATTTTAGCCCGAATTTAGCGAAAATTTCCTTCGAGCGAGGAGTTTTTATCTCGTCTATAAATTTAGCGCACGCCTCGTTACCCTCGCACGCCGGAAGTTTGGCCGCCGAGATGAAAACCGGGCTATAAAGCGCCTCGTCGATATATATCACGCTACCAAACTCGCCCTCTCTAGCCACGGCTTCAGTCGAGTTGATAAAGCCCGCGTCCACTTCGCCGTTCGTGACATAGGCGACTACTTGCGGTACGCCCGCGACCGGTAGCATCTTAGGCGCTAGATCGGCCTCTAGCCCTGAGCTTTTCAAAAACTCCGTCGTCCTCACGCCGTAGATCGCTTTTTTGGCATCGGGCATCGCGATTTTGGCGAGATTTTTTAGCTCAGATACGTCTTTTATCTGCTTGCCTTTTGGCGTGACTAACACCAAAGCGCCCTTGCCGATGCGTTCATAGCCTTTTATATCAAGGTCGGTTTTCTTTAAAAACGCCTCGTCGCCAACGATCGCAGCCATCTTGCCCTCTTTTGCTTGGATAGTGATTTGGCCCAAATTTGCAAACGCGCCTTCGATCTGAACGCCCTCTTTTTTGAGATTTTCTATCACTTCAGTGACGGGTTTTTTGTATCCGCCGCCAGCTCCTACGAGCAAATTTTCGCCGCCAAAGGCAACCGCGGCCGCGATAGAAATAAGTAGTAATTTTTTCATAAAATTCTCCTTTGAAATAAAATTTATCAATTTTATGAAATATATCATTATACATTGATAAATTTTGCTGTTTTCGGAGCTTTTTTAAAGAAGTATAAATAAGGATATTTTATATCGGCTCTAGTCCGTTTTTTGTCAGGCGGTACATTACGCTTGCTACGTCGCTTATAAATTCTTTGTCGTGAGAGACGATTATCTGCGTGACGTCGAGGGATTTTAGGATAGCGGCTATCCTTCTTTGCATATCCGCATCAAGCGCGGTCGTAGGCTCGTCAAGTAGCAAAATTTTAGGCTCGGCCACCAGTATCCCAGCTAGTGCGACGAGCTTTTTCTCGCCTCCTGAGAGGTCAAAAACGATCTCGTCTTTTAGATGCCAAATTTCAAGCTCGCGTAAAATTTTCTCGGCTTTTGCCCCGGCCGGCTCTTTGTCCTCGCCGCGGCTAAGTAGCGAAAACATCACGTCATCAAGTACGCTAGGACAGATAAAACAATCGTTACTCTCTTGAAAAAGATAGCCCACGTCGCGGCGAAAAGGCTTGTACTCGTCTAAATTTGAAATTTTATGATGAAAAAGCTCGATATGGCCGTCGCAAGGCGCTTTAAGCCCCGCCATTATCTCTAGCAAGGTGCTTTTGCCGCAACCGTTTGGGCCTATGAGCGCGATTTTGTCCTTGTGCGTCGCGTTTAAATTTAGATTTTCAAAAAGCGTTCTTTCGCCTATTTTTGCGCAGACGTTTTTTAGGCTTATCGTGCAGCTCATATCGTGACTCCTAAACTAAAAATATAACAACACGCCGTTAAAGCGATTATAGCGGCGTCTTTAACGCTTATTTTGAGACTTTTATCTCCGTAAAGCTTGCCGTCAAATCCCCTGCAAACAAAGGTTTTTTCAAGAACGCTCGCCTTATAAAACGCCTCTAAAAAAAGCATAGCGACTAAATTTGCGTAAATTTTGTAGGTAAAAAGCGAGGCTTTAGGCTCAAATCCTCGAACTTTTAGAGTCTTTTTTAGCCTTGCAAATATCGTTTTAAGATCGGCCGTAAATTTGGCGCTAAAGTAAAAAATCGCCGTTAGCTTGTCGCCTAAATTTAGCGATGAAACCGCAAGCGCGATACTGAAATAATCGCTCCTATAAAAGGCCAACCGTCCAAAAAGTATAATCAAATTCGACCTTACGAATATCAGCTTTGCAAGCGCGTGCTCTCCGTAAAGAACGAGGCTTAAGACGACTAAGATTATAAAAATATTTAGTTTTAAAACGGATTTTAAAATTTCAAAAAGATTTTTAAAATTTAAAATCGCCAAAAAAAGCACGGGTGCGATGAAAACGACGTCCGTAGCGCTTGAAAGCGAGACTCTAAAGCTAAAAAAAGTAAAGCAAACCAGCAAAACGGACAGGTTCATTTGCCTCTTTTTACCAGATAAATTCCGCCGAAAAATAGCCCGATTCCGGCAAACGCAAGGATAAATTTAAGCGCGTAAGCCCCAAAATCCTCCTCGATTTCGTCAAATTTGGCCTTTGAGGCATCGCTTGACGCGTTACTTTCGGCGCTTTTTAGCTCGGCTTTGTTTGCGGTAAATTTGATCCTTTTTTCGTGCGCTAGTCCGCCGTCGATCAGGATTTCAAATTCATCTGCGGGGATTTTAGCTCTGGCAAAACCGTTTTCATCAGTTTGCGCGCCTCCTATCTGGGTACCGTCTTTTATAAAAGCTACGGGGCAGTTTTTACAAGGGGAATTCCCGTAAAAATAGCTTTTTATCTCGATAAATTCGCCCTCTTGCTTTGCAAAGCCTTTTAGAGAGTGCGCGTTTAGGAAGCTTGCTAAAAGCATGATCAAAAATATTTTTAGCAAATCAAAAGATCCTTTTTAACCCTGTAAATAAAAGAAAGCGCAAAAAGCGAGATGATCCCCTCAAGCGCCATAAGGGCTAAATTTGAAGTAAAAACAAGCGCGGCCACGGGCGCAAACTCTTTACCGTTTAAAACTAGAACCGAGGATAGCAAAACCGATGAGCAAAGTATAGGCAAAAACCCGATCAAAAACCAAAAAAACGATCTATATCGCTTAAAAGAAAGCTTTAAAAGATATGGGCTAAGAAGCGCCGGAGAAGCGATGATTAGCAAATTTACGCCAAGCGCGCTAAGTCCGCCGTAACCAAAAAGCAAGGCCTGAAAAAATAGCGCGATAAAAATAGCCAAAACGGCATTTGCACCCAAAAACGCCCCCACAAGGCCACTTAGCACGAGATGTATCGACGTGACGCCGATAGGCATATGGATAAAAGACGCCATAAAAAACATCGCGCTGACGGCCGCTACCTTGGGTATCTCGCTCGTTTTTAGCTTGTAAATCAAGCTTGAGACCAAAACGACGCAAAGGGCCGAGCAAGGCACGATGATTTCGGGTTTTAAAACGCCTTCGCTAATGTGCATTTATTTATACTCTTTAGTTTGCACCCAGATGACGGCTCCAAGCTCCACTGGATACTCTTTGCCCTCGTGTTTTATCTTTTGGTCGTCGTCTATCAGAGCGGCAAATCCCCACCAGCCCTCAAGCGGCATCGCAAAGCTAAATTCACCCTGCTCGTTGGTGTTTACGACCTGAGTTACGTGCGCATCGGACGGAGCTTTTAGTCCTTTGGTATTATAGTACTCTACCTCGACGGTTACGTTTTTAGCGGGTTTTCCTTTATAATAAACCACGCCTGAGAACAAATTTCCCTTATAAAGCCCATACGGACGCGTTAGCGGCACTATCTCGGCTTTTAGTCCGGCCGGTTTATCCCAGCCCTCGCCGTAGCCGTAGGCATCGACGACGGTTTTTGTTATGTGCCTTATAAATTTATCCTCCGCAGGCTCGAAATAGGGCTTTGGATCCATATAAAACTGATAAATGCCAGGCTCTTTTACGTCGTAGCTAGCCGTAAAGTAGCTAAATTTATCCTCTTTAAGCTCTTTTAGGTCTTTTATCGCCTCTTTTTTACCGTTTATAAAAACGCCCGCCTCGTTTGGAAGGGTCAGGTTCATCATATCGCCCTCAAAAGGATGGCTAAATTTGTAAGTAATCTGCAAATTCGCCTCTTTCTCGTCGTCTATGGTCGAATTTGACAGTACGACCATACCAAAATGCGCATAAGCGCTAACGCCCAAAAGCATAAGCGCCAAAGACTTGATTTTCATTTTTGCTCCTTTTGAAGGTATTTGTTAAATGAAATTGTACCCCCGTAAAGCTTATTGTTTATTAAATTTTTGAGATAAATCATATTTAAAGTATAAGAAAAATATTTTGGTATTATTTACATCCGCATAAAATAATAAACATGGTTTTTAAATTTATTCGGCAGAATTTAATGCCGATATAAGCGCCGGTAAGTTGCGATGAAAACCGCGTTCTTGTAGGTAAAACGTAGCAAAGTAACATTTAGATATGATACCGTCGCGGCTAAAATCCGCTTAGTTTATCTCGAGCCAAAATAATTAATAACAATCTAAGCCCAAAAAAGACAAAATACAATTTAAATATTTTATATATAAAGGAGTAGAGATGAAAAGAGTTTTTGTTTTACTTGCCGTTTTATTTTCCGTTGGATTTTCCGAAAATCTTACGAAGCTAGGAGCAGAAGCTTATAATAAGGGCGACTACCAAAAAACATTAGATTTATGGCAAAAGGCTTGTGACGAGGGAAATGCTTTGGGTTGCGGCGGTTTAGGAATTTTATACAAAAACGGTATAGGCGTAAAACAAGATTATCAAAAAGCAGCCCACTTTTATCAAAAAGCCTGCAATGGCGGAGAGGCTTTGGGTTGCGGCGTTTTAGGAACTTTATATAAAAACGGTCAGGGCGTAGAACAAGACTATCAAAAAGCGGCCCAGCTTTATAAAAAAGCCTGCGATATGGGAAAGGCCAATGGTTGCAATAATTTAAAAGAACTAACCAAATAAACGGTTGCTATAAATATCTAAACCGCAAACCATAGCATTATAGAAGTCGCGACGATGAAGATAATCATCCAAATTTGAAAACTAGTTGAGGCCGATAAAAGTATTTTAGATTTTGCTAGTTTGAAAAATTATTAATAACAATCTAAGCCAAAAAAGACAAAATATAATTTAAATATTTTATATATAAATGAGTAGAGATGAAAAGAGTTTTTGTTTTACTCGTCGTTTTGTTTTCTGTTGGATTTTCCAAAGATCTTACTGAATTGGGAAACGAAGCTTACTATAAAGGTGACTACCAAAAAGCTGCTGAGCTATATCAAAAAGCTTGTGATAGTGGAGAGGTTAGGGGTTGCTTAGGCTTAGGAATTTTATACCAAAAAGGTCAAGGTGTAAAACAAGATTACCAAAAAGCAGCCCAGTTTTATCAAAAAGCTTGTGATGGGGGGAATGCTAAGGGTTGCTTTAACTTAGGGCTTTTGTACGACGAAGGTCAAGGTGTAAAACAAGATTACCAAAAAGCTGCCCAGTTTTATCAAAAAGCTTGTGATGGTGGAAATGCTGAGGGTTGCTCTAACTTAGGGCTTTTATACGACGAAGGTCAAGGTGTAAAACAAGATTACCAAAAAGCTGCCCAGCTTTATCAAAAAGGTTGTGATGAGGGAAATTTTTTGGGTTGCTTTAACTTAGGGCTTTTATACAAAGAAGGTCAAGGTGTAAAACAAGATTACCAAAAAGCTGCTGAGCTATATCAAAAAGTTTGTGAAGGGGGAGAGCTTAGGGGTTGCTTTAACTTAGGGGTTTTATACAAAAACGGTCAAGGTGTAAAACAAAATTACCAAAAAGCTGCTGAGCTATATCAAAAAGCTTGTGATGGGGGAAATGTTGGGGGCTGCTTAGGCTTAGGCTTAGTATACGAAAACGGTCAAGGTGTAAGGCAAAATTTTTCCACTGCAAAACAATATTATGGCAAGGCTTGTGATTTAGGACTTCAGTTAGGATGTGATAGTTACAGAAAGCTAAACGAAAAAGGCTACTAGCGTTAGATCCGCGGTCGGTTTCTTGCTGATTAACGGGACGCTAATCACGACTTCTCTTGCTTTGCCAAACCGCATTTGTAGTTTTTTAAGACGTAATTACTAAAATATCGAAGTAGACGTTAAGAGATCTTACAAGCGGCGGCGCAAGTCGTATCTATCCGCTTAATTTTTTAAGCCGCATTTTCGAGACAAATTTCTATCTCCAAAATGCGGCAAATTTACAAAGTCAAATTTAAACCCGTCGCGAGCTAAGTAAATTTAGCTCGCTCTAGGCAAATTTAAGCTTTTAATCCAAAAGACTAAAACGCCCAACTAAATTTGGCGTTTACGCCGTTTGATTTTACGTTGCTGCCGTATGCTCCAACATAGCTAAGGCCGACTCTAAAATTTCTGGTAAACGCAGCCTCGATACCAAGCTCGGTAGCGGCTAGATCCTTTAGCTTTTCGCCCTCTAGTTTAGTTGCACCAAGGCCTGTTACATTCATATGAGCGCTCGGAGTTTTATCGCCTAGGAAGCGGTTATAGGCTATATCGGCTTTTGCGATTAAGCCTACGCCGTCCATGGTAAATGCAATACTAGGTTTTACGCCCACGCTTGCGACTTGTAAATCTCTATCCTCGTTTCTGATCTGCACCAAAGAATTTGCTACGTCGTCGTTTTTAAAGCGGATATAGGTTAGCCCTGCATAAGGCTCCAGACTAAAACCGTTTTCATAGCTTAGCCCTGTATAGGCGATCTGGGCAAATGCACTGATAGCTGACGCATCGGCGTCTTTATACTCGTAAGCCAAAGGGGCGTATGAGTTAACGACTCTTTTTTCTTGATCAAATTTTGAGTAGATAGCGCCTAGGCTGATTTTGATAGGATCAAGTCCTATATCGCCGTAGATACCCGCATGCGCGTCTTTGCTTTTTACCGCTTTGCTATCGCCTAGCTTGTGGTTTGTTTTGCCAAGGCCTACGAATACGCCTGCTTTTGAGCTATCGCCTACCAGAAAATCAACGCCCACTAGATTTGTAAATGCGTTCGTGCCCAGTCTGCCGCCGGCGTTATTGTCAGAAGTAACTCTGCTTGCGCTGCTAAGCAACCAAAGCTCGACTCCCGTGTCGATATCGGCTCTTTTAGCACCGTTTTTGTTTTTAACAGAATTTGCTAGCATAAACGAGTCTATAGCGGAGTTGTTTTGCGCTTTAAAGTCTAGATCGTTTGAAAACGCGCCGAAGTATGCCGCCGCTACGCTATTAGTGGCTCCTAGCATAGACGAATAAATAGCGCTGCTAGGATTTGCCTCGACCAATCTAGCAAACGACTTCTCGGCACTAGTAGACGCTACCTCCTCCATGCTTTTGCCTTTTTGTAAAGAAAGAGCTAAATTTGAGCCGCTAACAGTTTCTTTAGTGGTTTTAAAGAACGCATAGCTATCCTCGACGTTAGCTAAATTTACGCCCGCGAAGTTCCCGCTCGCATTTATGGTTTTCTTTAGAGTCGGATTTGCCGCCAAATTTGCAAGCTCGGCGTTTGATAGCAATGCAGCCTTTAATAAAGAGCCCTCTTTAAATGTTAAATTTAGATTATGAGCGCCGTCATTAACTACAAATGCGCCACCCGCGTTTATAACGGCGTTAACTTGCGTAGCGTCGCTTGCCTTGGTAGTGCTTACAAAACCGCCGGCACTTGGAGTTTGGTAAGTAAGAGCATTTAAAACCTCAAATTCGCCGCCCTTATAGACGTTTATGCTTCTTGAAGAAGAGATTGATTGATTTAAGGCCGAGATTTTACCGCCGTATATATTTACCGCTCCGGTAAAGCTATTATCTCCGGCGAGAGTCAAAGCGCCGTCTCCTCTTTTAGTTAGCGAGCCTTCATAGCCCTCCGCCGCCCTTGCGACCCTAGCCTGCTCTCTTGCAGTTTCAAAGGTCATCTCGGCTTTTTCTTCCGCGCTCAAATTTGACTTGGCGTTAAGAGCCGCTTTTCTAGCCGCCCAAGCCGCAGCGTCGCTATCATCCTCGGTTTTTCTAAATTTGATAGCGACGTCTGAGATGTTATTTGTCCAGATATCGTCTTGATTCATTGTAACGTCAAAGTTTCCTAAGAATTGCCCAGGACCAAACATCGCTTTACCAAGGTCGAGTATGCCCCAGCCCCAGACGTTACTAGGTACGCCCTCGCCGTCGCTACCCCAACGCTCTAGCATACCGCCTGCACCGTGACCGGCTCTTAGCGTCCTTTGTCTAGCCGTAGTTAGCATCGTTTCTCTAATCTGAGGCATACTCATGTACGGATAGCGCTGCATTATGACGCCCAAGGCTCCGCTAACGTGAGGAGCGGCCATAGAAGTACCGCCCGATGATTTATATATAGCTTTGCCGTATGTTGCATTGTCGGTAAGCTCGACGTATGCGGAATAAATCTCTTCGGCCGGAGCTGCGATCGTCCACCACTTCGAGTGTCCGGCAAGGTTAAATTCCTGAATATCCGATGACGCCTTATGTCCTCTTATGTATTCGTTAGAATCATTAGGATAGCCATCCGCACCCGTTTGGCCGGTAACGTTAACCCAATAATCCTCGGCATCCGGCCTAAAATAAGGCAATGCCGCACGCGTGAAAGATTCGGCCATTAGGCTCCTGTTTCCTGCCGTAAATACCTGGATAACCCCTCTTTTTACCGCTACTTCGTAAGCCGCGTCCAAGAAGCTTTTTTCGCCGCTAGTTACGAACTGATAATAAGCCTTTTTGGCCTCGTTCATATCTTTTAAATTTATATGGTCTTTTGCTGCGGTAGTTTGATTGGCTACCGTCACATCGTAAAACTCAACATCGTATTCTGGTACGGCTCGCCAGCCATAAGTAGGCTTATATCCCAGTGCGCCCACAAAAGACGAATTTACGCGCCTATTAGAACCCCAGCTATTGTTTATCACCTTTGCGCCCGCGTCAGCCAAGGCAGTGTAGCCTTTTAAGAAATAGTTGTAGTCTTGGTTTGGTCCATACGTCATGTTGTCGTTGCCGCCGGTATTTGCGGAGTATAGTTGTGCGCCAAACGCCACGCCGTGCATGCCGCTACCGTCTCTACTAGCCGCCATCGTACCGCCCACGTGGGTGCCATGAGCGTCGTTTACGCCCCTTACCCAACTACCGTCGTCGTTAAAAGCTTCACCTTTTTTAAACACGCCGTTGTCGTTTTTATTAAAATTTCGCTTGCCGTCTTTTACTGGCTGATTTTTATCTATCGGGCCGTTTCCTAGCGCAGCGTCAGGGTATCTCATGCCGTTTTTGCTATAGTTGCCGATAGTTTTTACGACATGAATCCTACCGTCTTGAAACTCGGGATGGCTCAAAAGTACGCCAGAGTCCATGACGCCGATCTTTGTTCCGCTACCGTTAAAGCCTAGAGCGTAAGCCGTGGAGGCGTTCATAGAGACTAGTCCCCAGTCTTTTTTATACTCCGCACTCTCCCAGCTAGAAGTATTTCCGGATACTCCGGCCTCGGTGTAAGCATAAGCTCCGCTTGCGGCTAATAGCAAACAGGTGAGCGCCGAAAGAGGCAAATTTGAGCCCTTGTTACTGCGTAAATTTGCAAATTTACGCGACGTGTTTGAATGCATTATTTTCCTTTCGTTTAAGAGAATTTAAAATATGTTATTATACTTTGCTTTAATTTAAAAATTAATTATAAAAAATAAGAAAATTTGCTGATAACGTATTCAAATTTGATAAATTTTGGTGTAAAACGGCACTCAAATTTTACGTAAATTTAAATTATGTTATAATCGCGTAAATTTAAAATAAAGGTAAAAAATGGGGCTAAAATCTGACGCCTGGATACGCAAAATGTCGCACGAAAAGGCGATGATAGTGCCGTTTGCCGAGGAGCAAGTCGGACGCGGCGTGGTTAGCTACGGAGTGTCTAGCTACGGCTACGATATCCGCGTGGGCGACGAGTTTAAAATCTTTACAAATATCGGCGGTACCGTGGTCGATCCGAAAAATTTCGACGAGAAAAACGTAGTGGACTTTAAAGGCGATGTGTGCATCGTCCCGCCAAATTCATTCGCTCTAGCGCGCACAATCGAGTATTTTAACATGCCAGATAACGTGCTAGCTATCTGCCTAGGCAAAAGCACCTACGCTCGTTGCGGTATCATCGTAAACGTTACGCCTTTTGAGCCCGGATTTAAGGGGCACATCACGATCGAGATATCAAATACGACGCCGCTACCGGCTAAAATTTACGCGAACGAAGGCATCGCGCAGGTGCTATTTATCGAGGGTGACGAGCCTTGTGAGGTGACGTATGCGGATAAAAAAGGAAAGTATCAGGCGCAAGAAGGCATAACCCTGCCTAGGATTTTGAAGTAAAAGCAAAAATACCACACCTAAACAAATTTAACGAGCTAAATTTTGAATCAAATTTAAGGCACGGTTTTTGCTCCGGCTGAATAAAATTTAAATAAACGGCGAATCGTTTTAGCTAGGCGAGACAAATTTAAAATTTGCGAAAGAGCGTATACGAAATGTGCGGCTGAGCGAATTTAAATTTAAGACATACGGCGAAAAACGAGCCGCGAAAGGCAAAAATAAATGTTTAACGGAAAATCCATTCTCATCACCGGCGGCACCGGGTCGTTCGGCAAAAAATACGCTGAAATTTTACTCTACAAATTTAAACCAAAAAGGCTAGTTATCTACTCTCGCGACGAGCTCAAACAGTACGAGATGGCGCAGGTTTTTAAAGACCCCGCCATGCGATTTTTCATCGGCGACGTGCGCGACGAAAAGCGCCTCATGACCGCGATGAACGGCATCGACTACGTCATCCACGCAGCAGCCATGAAGCACGTTCCTATCGCAGAATACAACCCGATGGAGTGCATCAAAACCAACATCAACGGCGCGCAAAACGTCATCGACGCAGCCCTAGAGTGCGGCGTGAGTAAGGTCATCGCGCTCTCGACCGATAAGGCATGCAATCCGGTAAATTTATACGGCGCGACCAAGCTTGCCAGCGATAAACTTTTCGTCGCGGCAAACAACATCGCGGGTAGTAAAAAAACGCGATTTAGCGTAGTTCGCTACGGCAACGTCGTAGGCTCTCGCGGCTCGGTCGTACCGCTATTTAAAAGACTGATTGCAGAAGGCGCGAAGGAGCTACCGATCACGCACGCTGATATGACGCGGTTTTGGATCACGCTAGAACAGGGCGTAAATTTCGTAATTAAAAACTTTGAGCGTATGAAAGGCGGCGAAATTTTCATCCCAAAAATCCCATCAATGACGATGATCGAGCTTGCTCGCTCCATGGCGCCGCAACTTGGCGTAAAAATAATCGGCATCCGCCCTGGCGAAAAGATGCACGAAGTAATGGTCGGCAAGGACGACGCGCACCTAACGTACGAGTTTGACGACCACTACGTGATCAGCCCGTCGATCAAATTTACGAGCAAAGACGACGACTTTAGCACAAACGCGCTGGGCGAAAAGGGGCATCTCGTGGAAGAAAATTTCGAGTATAGCTCAGATAAAAATAAAATTTGGCTAGATAAAGACGGGCTTTTGGAGATGATCGAGGCCAGTAAATAGTTTGGCCGAAATTTATAAAATTTGAGCCTAAGCCTTTAAATTTAGAAAAACAAGGCGAAGTATTTTTTTCGCTAGACGAGGCAAATTTAAAATTTGCGAGGGAGCGTATATAAAATACGTGACCGAGAAAATTTTAAATTTAACGACGTATAGCGGAAAAAGACGAGCCGCCAAAAAGACAAGTCGAAAAAGGATAAAAATGATACCTTACAGCAGACAACAAATCACCGACTCCGACATCGCCGTCGTCGTGAGCGCCCTAAAAGACGATATCCTAACGGGCGGCGACAAGGTCGGCGAATTTGAGCAGGCGATCGCAAAATACGTCGGCGTAAAGCACGTCGTAGCGATGAACTCGGCGACGAGCGCACTTCACGTTGCGTATCTAGCGCTAGGCGTGCGAGAGGGCGACGAGGTCGTAACGACGCCCATCACGTTTGCTGCGACGGCAAACGCGGCGCTAATGGCTGGAGCGGAGGTTAAATTTGCGCCCGTTAAATTTGATGGAAATATCGACGAAAACGCACTAGCAAGTCTCGTCACGCCTAAAACCAAAGTCATAACGGCGGTTGATTTCGGCGGCAATCCCGTAAATTTAGACGCCATCCTAAAACTAGCCAAGCAGCGCGGCATAAAGGTGCTTGACGACGCGTCGCACGCGCTGGGTAGCTCTCAAGAAGGCGTAAAAGTCGGCGCAAAAGCAGACGTTAGCATTTTTAGCTTTCACCCCGTTAAGCCGCTAACGACCTTTGAGGGCGGTGCGCTAGCAACAAACGACGACGAGATCGCGCGCCTAGCACGCCTCTACCGCTCGCACGGCATAGCTAAAAAACGCCTCTGGGACAGCGACCAGACGGTGCTTGGCTACAACTACCGCTTGCCCGACGTCGCCTGCGCGCTAGGACTAAATCAGCTAAAAAGGCTAGACGAAACCATCGCGGCGCGCGAGAAAATCGCTAAATTTTACGACGAAAAATTTGAGAAAAACCCGTATTTTAGCACCGTGAGACTACCTAGCGACGTCGTTAGCTCGCGCCACCTCTACCCTATCTTGCTATTTCGCCAGTTTTGGTGCGCCAAAGAGGACATTTTCGCCGCCCTTCACGAGCGCGGTATCGGCGTGCAGGTGCACTACAAGCCGACTTATAAATTTAGCTTTTACCGCGAGCGCTACGGCGATATCTCGGTTCCTAGCGCCGAGGATTTTTACGCCGCCGAGCTTAGTATCCCATGCCATCAGTGCATGAGCCCAGAGGACGCGAACCTCGTCGCGGACGCGCTTTTTGAGGTTTTAAAGAGCTTTGATACGCCGCAAGGCTGCAGAGTTTAGGCGGTAAATTTGATGAGAGATAACCAAAACCGCGCCCTTTGCGTCATTCCCGCTCGCGGCGGTAGCAAGCGCATACCGCGCAAAAACGTTAAAGATTTTTTAGGCAAACCGCTGATAGCTTATAGTATCGAGGCGGCGCTAAATTCGGGCGTTTTTGAGCGCGTGATCGTTAGCACCGATGACGCCGAGATCGCGGACGTCGCAGTTAAATTTGGCGCGCAAGTTCCGTTTATGAGGGACGCCGCGCTGAGCGACGACTACGCCACCAGTAGCGACGCCGTAGCGGACGCGGCGAGAAGGCTAGGCGGCGGATACTCTCATGTTTGCTGTCTTTACGCGACCGCACCGCTCATCACGGGTGAAATTTTACGCGAGGCGTACGGCAAATTTGAGGAAGCCGGGTGCGAGTTTTTATTTTCCGCGACCGAGTTTTGCTTCCCCATCCAGCGCGCGATCAGGCTTGGCGAGGACGGCACCGTAAATATGTTTTACCCGCAGTTTGCGCTAACTCGTTCGCAAGATCTTGAGCGAGCCTATCACGATGCGGGCGCGTTTTATTTTGGCAAGCGCGAGGCGTGGCTAGAGAAAAAACCGATCTTTGCGCCGCATTCCAGGGCGTTTTTACTACCGCGAAATTTAGTCTGCGACATCGACACGCCCGAGGATTTCGAGTTTGTGCAGAAGCTTTACCGGATAAATTATCACTGAGGAAAAATGCAAAAAGATTACCTAAAAGCCAAAATATCGGTAGCTAGAACGCTCATGCAGATCTTTGCGGTTGCGGGGATCTTGCACATATTTTATCTGGCGGCTAGCTACCGCGGCTTAAACGAGGTTCAGATTCTGTTTTTCGCCTCGGCGGGCGCCGTTTACCTCATCGCCGCCGTCTGTTTGACGCTTAGGATTTTAAATTTGGCGGAAAAACTCGATGAATTTTAACAAAATCTCAAATCTAAAAACCCTCATCCGCGCAGATAGCGGCTCAAAAATCGGGCACGGTCACGTTAGGCGCGACCTCATCTTGGCGCAAAATTTTAAAGACGTTAGCTTTGCTTGTATCGACCTGCCCGGTAGCCTAGCAGGCGAGATACCATACCCCGTTTTTACGCTAAAAAGTGCGGATGTAAACGAACTGGTAAATTTGATAAAAGAGCATAAATTTGAGCTTCTTATAATCGATCATTACGGCATTAGCGCGGCGGACGAAAAGCTAATCAAAGAGCAAACGAACATCCAAATTTTAAGCTTTGACGACAACTACAAAGAGCATTTTTGCGACTACTTGCTAAACGTAAATATCTACGCCCAGCCCAAAAAATACGCAAATCTAGTGCCGGAAGGCTGTGAGCTGATATTTTCGCCGCTAGTTAGGAGCGAGTTTTATGGCGAAGCAAAAATCAAACACGAGAAAAAATTTAACTACCTCATCGCGCTAGGCGGCACTGACTCGCTAAATTTGACCGCCAAAATCGCCTCAAATTTGCTCGCTAAAAACAAAAAAGTAGCCGTCATTACGACGAGCGCAAACGTAAATTTAGCAAATTTGCAAAATTTGGCGGATAGCGAGCCCAATTTTAGCCTTTTTATAAACTCAAACGAGGTGGCGCGGTTGATGAACGAGAGCGAAATTTTAGTGATTTCAGCTAGCTCGCTCGTAAACGAAGCGCTGGTTTTGGGCGCGAAATTTAAAGCCGTGCGCGTCGCGGACAATCAAAACGAGATGGCGCAGTGGCTAGCCGCAAATGGGCGCGAGATCTACGAGGCGGATGAGATATGCTTGAGCTTATAAATTTCACCGATCTAACGGACGAGCAAATTTTGATGATTTTGCGCTGGCGAAACGACGAGCGAGTCGCGAAGTATATGAAAAACAAAAGCGTGAGCGAGCAAGAACACAGAAAATTTATCGCAAATTTGAAAAATGACGAAACGAAAAGGTATTTTTTGGTAAAAGAGGATAGCGACTACATCGGCGTTATCGATTTCGTGGATATCGAGGCGGACTCGTGCGAATTTGGCATTTACGCAAATCCTGAGCTAAAAGGCAAAGGCAAAGTCCTAATGCAAACAATCGTAGAATACGCCGCCAAAACGCTTAAGGTCGGCGAGCTAAAATCATGCGCCTACAACGAAAACGAAAAAGCGATCGCGCTATACCGCAAATTCGGCTTTGAAATTTACGGGCGCGACGAGCAAATGAGCTATATGTCGTTATCTTTACGCAAACTTGATATAATGGCTAAAAGTTAGGAAAATTTATGAAAATAGCAAATTTCGACACGGACGAAAAGGTATTTATCATCGCCGAACTCTCGGCAAATCACTCGGGCAGCCTGCAAACGGCGCTTGACACGATCAAAGCAGCTAAACGCGCAGGTGCAGACGCTATAAAGATGCAAACATACACGCCTGATAGCCTCACGCTAGATTCGCGCGGCGAGGACTTCATGATAAAAGGCGGGCTGTGGGACGGAGCGAATTTATACGAGCTCTACCGGCAAGCTCTGACGCCGCGAGAGTGGCACGAGCAGCTTTTTGCGGCGGCTCGGGACGAAGGGCTAGTCTGCTTTTCAAGCCCATTTTGCAGAGACGACGCGGACTTTTTAGAGAAATTTAACCCGCCCGCTTACAAGATAGCGAGCTTTGAGGTCACGGACTATGATTTCGTGCGGTACGTCGCACTCAAGGGCAAACCGGTCATCATCTCCACAGGCATAGCAACCGAGCAGGAAATCGCCGACGTCGTGCAAATTTGCAAAGATGCGGGAAACGAGCAGATCGCGCTTTTAAAATGCACGTCTAGCTACCCTGCTCCGCTTGATGGGATGAACCTGCGCACGATCGCCGATATGAAACGAAAATTTGGCGTCGAGGTCGGCTTTTCAGACCACACGCTAGGTATCGTAGCGCCAGTTGTCGCCGTGAGTCTTGGCGCTCGTATCGTAGAAAAGCACTTTATCCTAGATAAAAGCGTTCGCAGCGTCGATGAGGCCTTTAGCCTGGACGAGCGGGAATTTAGCGAAATGGTAAAAGCCGTGCGAGATACCGAAGCGCTGCTTGGCAAAGTAAACTACGAACTAGACGATAAGGCCGTGCAAAATCGCCGCTTTTCGCGCTCGCTTTACGCCTGCGCGGATATCAAAGAGGGCGAAATCTTTAGCGAAAAAAACGTAAAAAGCGTACGCCCGGGATATGGCTTGCACCCTAAATTTTTACCCGAATTACTAGGCAAAAAAGCAAAAAGAGATATAAAATTTGGCGAGAGAATCACAAAGGAGGATATATAATGGCTAAGAAAAAAGAGGACGAGTACCTAAAACTAAATAGCTTACAAAAAAAAGGCGCTCGCGAAAATCAAACAAGCGGCAAAGGCGATAAAAATATCGATGAAACCGTCACAAATATTGCAAATCCTATTTTCAAAAAAAATCTTCAAGCGCTTTTTCAACAGGACGAAATTTTAGCCGCGCGCCTTTGGGGAATGAAAGAGACCGAAAAATATGATGTTTTTATAGGAAAAGATCCGATAGATATAAACATCATCGACAATAAAACCCTAAAATACGTCTACGAAAGCCCGGCTAAAGATGTTCTACGCATCCTAGAGTCGACCGAAAAAGAGTATAAAAGATATCCTATTATGTACTTTTACGGTCTTGGCAACGGTATTTTTTATAAAGCCTTGCTAAAAAACGAAACGCATCAAAAAGTTATCGTCGTAGAGCCTGAGATAGAGATTATTTATATAGCATTAAATTTAATCGACTTATCGGATGAACTGATTAGCGAAAGGCTGGTTTTATTTTTCTCGGAATTTGCGACATACTCGCAGTTTTATTTTGCGGTTTCTAGCCAACTTTTCTCTTCATACGCAAAAACCTATAACCTACACATCCACACGCCGTTTTATGAAAATTTCCATGAAGATATCGTGAGAATAAACAAAGACTTCACCAAGGCTATATCTCAAATGGTCGTCGCTCACGGCAATAGCATAGACGATACTCTAATAGGCATAAAACACCACATAGAGCATATTCCGGAGATGGTTACAAACTATTGCTATACGGATCTGATCAAAAAAAGACACGGACTCATGGATACGGCAATCATCGTATCTACCGGACCGAGCCTAGATAAACAACTAGAAACTCTTAAAAAATTCGCGCCGTATTTTACCGTTATCAGCCTTGACGCGTCGTATCCTATTTTATTAAAGCACGGTATAAAGCCGGACTACGTAACCTCAATCGAGCGCGTAGAGGCTACGTCCAGCTTTTTTAAAAACAAAAACAAAAAAATAGACGAAGATATTTATTTTATAGTAGCGTCGCTAACGCATAAACAAACGGTAGATAATATTTTACCGCGCCGCCTAACTCTTACGATGAGGCCGCAACAAAGCGAAATGGCGTTTAATATGCCAAAATACGGCTATCTCGGCATCGGCCACTCTACGGCAAACCAGGCTTATCAGTTAGCTTACGCTCTCGGACATAAAAATATTATTTTAATAGGCCAGGATTTAGCCTTTGCCCCGGACGGCAAATCTCACGCCAGCGGGCATGCATTTGCTCAGGCTGACGAATACCTATACGTAGAAGCTTACGGCGGAGAAGGTGAAGTAAGAACGACCTATATATGGGACAAATTTAAAAATCAGTTTGAAAAAGATATAGAGCAGGCTAAAAACGAGCAAATCACTACCTATAACTGCACAGAAGGCGGTGCTAGAATACAAGGAAGTATCGAAAAACCGTTTTTGGAAACTGCAGAAGAGCTTAGCAAAGATAAAAAGGTCAAAAAGCTACCGCACATAGAAAAAAACAGCGAAAAAACGGCAAACAAAGACCTGCTCAAAGCCTACAAATTTATCGTAAAAAAAGTACAAACTCAAAATAAAGTAAAACAAAGAATAGAAAAAACATTCCTAGAACTAGTTCCCAAGATCGATAAGATAATGAAGATCAAAGACGAAGGCAAAGCGGACGAAAGCCTATTTGATCCGCTAGTAAAAATTATCGACAAAATAGATAAGCTAAAAAATTACATTAGCGGACAAAATCTAAAAAAATATATAGAAAACGTCTTGCAAATCGCCGTATATCATCAAGAACTAGAGCTAGCCAAAATTTCGGTCGCACCCAGCGATACTAAAATGGAAAAAGTAAACAAGCTGCTCGAGTGGGCCGAGATGCACAAATACTGGATGTTTTCGGCTGCAGGCGGCATAAATGCAGATATGGAAGTAACCAAAAAAGCGTCCGAAAATTTAGTCAAAGAGCTAAAGAAGCGAGGACTAATAGAAACAAGCGAAATCGGAGAGGTGAAAGAGGAGTTTAAGCTAAGCATTTAAATTTCGATTTTTCTTTATTTTTAGCCTTTATTTGGTAAAATCACGCAAATTTAGCTAATCGGACGAAAGATTGTTTTCAAATATTTATACGTATAGGTTTTTTATCGTAAATTCGGTCAAAAACGAGTTTATAACCAAATTTGCAAAAAGCAAGCTGGGCGTAGCGTGGGCGATACTGCATCCGCTAGCTCAGGTGCTCATCTACGCGACCATACTCTCCTCAGTACTCTCAGCCAAGCTGCCAGGCATCGATAGCAAATACGCCTACGCAATCTACCTAATGAGCGGAATGCTTTGCTGGATGCTTTTTAGCGAGATTTTTTCGCGCTGCATCGGCATTTTTACCGATAACGCCAACATAATCAAAAAAATGTCTTTTCCCAAAATCGTCCTTCCGGCTACCGTGGTTTTAAGCTCGGCGATAAACAATCTTATTTTATTCGTCTCTATTGCGGTGGTATTTGCGTTTTTGGGACATTTTGCTGGCGCAAATTTGATCTTTTTGCCGATTTTGTCCGTCATTACTATGATGCTAGCCGTAGGGTTCGGGCTGTTTTTCGGCGTGATAAACGTCTTTATGCGCGACGTAGGCCAGATCATCGCCATCGTATTGCAGTTTTTATTTTGGTTAACGCCAATCGTTTATATGACGAGCATTTTGCCGTCAAATTTGCAAGAGCTAATCTACATAAATCCGCTTGTTGGCGTAGTTAGCGGCTATCACGATATTTTGATTTACGACAAGATGCCCGATTTTTCGCTTTTGATTTATCCAATTATTATCGGCGCGGCAAGCCTTGGGGCTGCGTTTTTCGTTTATAAACGAGCCGAAGAAGAGATGGCGGACGTTTTATGATTTTATCGGTTCAAAATATCTGTAAAACTTACTTGGATTACGAGAGTAACTTTAAGCGATTTGCCTCGTGGTTTAGTAAAAATAAAGAAGAAAAAAACGTAAAAACCGTACTAAAAGACGTAAGCTTTGACGTGGGAGCCGGCGAGGTAGTCGGGCTAATCGGTCAAAACGGAGCAGGCAAGAGCACTCTTTTAAAAATCATCTCGCGCACGCTAAAGCCCTCAAGCGGCCGCGTAACGAGCGGGGCTAAAATTTCGTCTATTTTGGAGCTAGGCATGGGCTTTCACGGCGATCTAACCGGCAGGCAAAACGCCTACCAGTCCTGCTCTCTCATGGGCTACTCAAAAGAGCAAATCGACGAAATAATAGCCTACATCGAAGACTTTGCTGAGATAGGCGAATATTTTGATTATCCCGTGCGAATTTACAGTAGCGGCATGCAGATGCGCCTTGCTTTTTCGGTCGTCACGGCAAACCGCCCCGATATACTCATCATCGACGAAGCGCTATCGGTAGGCGACGTGTATTTCCAGCATAAAAGCTTTGATAAGATAAAAGAATTTAAAAGCCTAGGCACTACGCTCATCATCGTTTCGCACGATAGCGGCGCGATAAAATCGATCTGCGACCGAGTAATCTTGCTAGAAAAAGGGCAAATTTTAAAAGACGGCGAGCCCGAGGCCGTACTTGATTATTACAACGCCCTAATCTCAAAAAAACAAGACGTGCAAATCTCGCAAATAACCCTGCAAAACGGCAAAATCGCAACCATATCGGGCAACAAAAAAGCCTGCATAAAAAACGTGGAAATTTTAGACGCCGCAGGCAAAAAGATACAAAATTTAGAAGTCGGCAAAAAAATCAAGCTAAAAGTAACGGTGCAAGCAAACGAAAATTTGCCCTCGCTAGTGCTAGGCTATCAGATCAAAAATCGCTTCTCGCAGGTCGTCTACGGCACCAACACTTACCACCTAAAACAAGCTTTAAAAAATCTCAAAAAAGGCGAGGAATACGACTTTAGTTTTGAATTTGACGCAAATTTGGGCGTCGGATCGTTTTCAGTCACATTAGCGCTACACGATAGCGACAACCACCTGCAAAACAACTACGAATGGCGCGACAACGCGATCATTTTTAACGTCGTAAATTTTAGCAAGCCCGATTTTGTCGGCCTTGCGTATCTTGAACCGAGTTTGGAAATAAAGAGAATAAATGGATAAATTTTATAAAAGTTTCGAAGATAAATTTAGAGGCCAGAGGAGCGAGATCAAAAAACGCCTGCTTGCTTACGAGCCGTTTTTGCAAATCTTAAAACAAAACGATGAAAAGCCGGCGGCGGTCGATCTAGGATGCGGCAGAGGCGAGTGGCTTGAAATTTTAAAGCAAAACGGCTTTATCGCGCGCGGTTGCGACATTAGCGACGAGATGATAAAAGAGTGCGAAAAAAACGCACTTGAGGCCAAAAATCAAGGCGCAATAGAGTTTTTAAGTGAGCTAGAAGACTCAAGCCTTGCGCTCGTTAGCACCTTTCAACTTGCAGAGCATTTAGAGTTTAGCGAGCTTTGCGAGCTAATAAAGCAAGCGCACCGAGTTCTAAAAGACGGCGGTATCTTGCTACTTGAAACGCCAAATCCCGAAAACTTACGCGTCGCTACGCTAACTTTCTATCTAGACGTTACGCACGTAAAGCCTATCCCGCCGATGCTACTTGAGTATCTGTGCGAATTTGAAGGCTTTAATAATACGTTTATGATGAGACTAAACTCAAATTTGAGCTTTAGCGAGGATTTGCAAAATCAAAACGTTACGCTAAGAGACGTTTTGAGTAGCGTCGGGCTTGATTACGCGGTTTTGGGGCTTAAAAACGGCGACGAAAAAACGCGCGAAGCGTTTTTAAATGCAGCCAAAAGCGGCTTTAGCTTTGAAGAGCTAGCCGATAGGTTCGACGTGTCGACATTTGAAAATAAAACTCAGATGCTCGAGCTAAAAAACGACGTTTGGAAGGAGTCTTTGGAGACAAAAGAGGCGCTGTGGAAAAGCTCGCTTGAGCTGATGGAAAGCAAAAATCAAATCGCAAATTTACAAAACGAAAATGCGCGCTTACACGAAGATTTAGAAAATCTACTGGGCAAATATCTCGCGCTAAATCACAAAGTCTACGTCCTAGAAAACGAAGCTCCGGTTATAAAAAATGATATCGAGCAGCTTAAAATTTTCGTCGCTAAATTTAAAAGAGTCGCAAAGCCGCTTATTTGGGTATATAAGTTTTTGAGATTTTGTAAAAATTTAGCTAAAGATAATCTCAAAAAAGCACTCAAATTCGGTATAAATTTAACCGAAAAGACGGCAAATAACAATCCTAAATTTAAGAAGAATCTCAAGATATTTTTAAATAAATTTCCGGCTCTTAGGGCGAGAATTTTTAGCCTCAAAGGGCAAATAAGAGACGATATCTACGTCTCGCAAGAGGGCGTTTTCGAGCCAAACGTTTTTGAACTAAAGCACTCAAAAGAGTACGAGCAAAATTTGGAGCTAAAAAATCTCAAATTTAAAGAAAACTTTAACGAGCTAACGGTAATCGGCAACATCAGCGGACACTACAGTCTAGCCGCAATAAATAGGAACATCATATTTAGACTACTAAACAAAGTAAAAAACGTCTTTGTTATCTGCTATCACGCAAACTATTTCGATAAAATAGAAGACATCGCGATAACCAAAGACGAGTACGAAACCCTAAGAAGCATAGTGCCGGATAAAAACGCACCCGCAATCAGAAGCGACGACAAGGTCGCGATCTACCACCACTACCCGCTAATCGAAGACGTGCGCGAGGGCTACGGCTTTGAGATCGCGGTATTTTTCTGGGAGGAGTCGCGTATCCCGCCTAGGACGATCGAAATTTTAAACTCCAAGTATAAAGGCATTTTGGTTTCGACATTTTTTATAAAAAAAATCCTCATAGATAATGGCTGCTATACGCCGGTAAAAGTAGCCGATATACCGCTAAAAACGCCGCCTGCGCCAAGCGTTTCGCAAGAAAACAGCGACCAAAAGCGCGAGATAAAGCTCTTTCACATCTCGTCGTGCCTGCCTAGAAAGGGTGCCGACGTGCTACTGCGAGCCTTTAACGAAGCCTGCAAAAAAGCCAAATTCGAGCTAGGCCTAACGATAAAAAGCTTCCCTAACCCGCACAATAGCGTAACCGAACAAATCGAGCTTTTAGTCGATAAAAAGTACCGCGATAAAATCCGCGTCATACTAAACGAAGATCTAACCGCGCTTGACGTGGCAAACCTTTATGAACAGTGCGATATCGTCGTGCTGCCGACGCGCGGCGAGGGGCTAAATATGCCGGCAATCGAAGGCGTACATTACGAAAAACCCGTTATCTCCACCGACTATAGCGGTCAGTGCGAGTTTTTGGATGGCAGCTGCGAGTTTATCGGATACAAATTTGCGCCGGCCGTTACGCATTTTAATCTAAATTATTCATTTTGGGCGGAGCCTAGCGTAAAGGATCTGGGTGAAAAGATCCTCAAAGTAGCCGAGCAAATTTTACAAAACCGCGCGCCGAACATAGAACCGCTAAAACAGAAGGTAGATGAAATGATGTTTGGCGAGAAAAATGCGCTAAATTTCATCTCGAGCATCTCGCATCTAAAATCCTTTAAAAACAAGCCCGTAGAGCTAAAAATAGCCTACTTTTCGACATATAACGCCGTTTGCGGTATAGCCGAATACTCAAAATACCTAACGGACGAGCTTGCGCGGGCGGGCGCAGATTTGCAAATTTACACTTGGAGCGAGCAAAAGCGCGCCGATGGGTCAAATTTAACCCAAGAAAACGACAATATAAAAGTCTTTGAAATAGAGCGCGAAAAACTACTATCGGGGCTTGAGACGGATGCGAATATAATTTGGCTACAACATCATTTTACCTTTTTCGAGATAGACGAAAAGCTAAAATCAGACGTCCTTGCTCTAAAATCTCAGGGAAAAATTTGCTTTATCACGCTTCATAGTACGAAGCAAATCCTAAACTACCCGCGCCAAACTCAGCAAAACTGGCACGACACGCTTTACGAATTCGACCGAGTATTCGTCCATAGTACCGACGATCTAAATACGCTTAGACTACTCGGGCTTGCCGATAATATCACGCTAGTGCCGCACGGAACACAAAATTTAGCGCTCGAGCAAAACAAACGTAAGGAAGCGGACGGCAAATTTAGGATAGGATTTTTCGGACTGCTTTTTGCGCATAAAAATTTACCCGTACTGCTGCAAGCCTTTGCCAAATTTAGCCAAAATACGGACGCAAAGCTAATTATCATTAGCCCCGTCGCAAACGCAGACGGCGAGGCGGAGCTACAAAGATGCCGCAAGATTTGCGAAAAGCTAAATTTGAGCGAAAAAATAGAGTGGCATACGAGCTTTTTGCCGATAGAAAGTGTAAACGAAAAACTAAGTTGTTGCGATGCGATCGTATTGCCGTACGGACAGACCGACGAGGGTAGTAGCGCAGCAGCCAGAGTCTCTCTAAGTCTTTGTAAAAACGTTATAGTTACGCCGTCAAGAATTTTTAGCGAGATGCAAAATATCACGATAGCGGCGGACGGTTTTAGCGACGAGGATATCCTAGAACAACTCGAAAAAGTAAAAAATAATGAAATAGATGGTAAAATTTATGATAAGCGCATAAAATGGCTAGAAGAAAACAGCTGGCAAAACATCGCCGGTCTTTATTTAAGAATCTTTAAAGCCATAAATACTGATCATAATTTTATGCGACATTTAAAAAACGGAGAAGAATAATGAAAAAAGCTATAATCACGGGCGTCGGAGGCCAAGACGGCGCGTATCTGGCTAGATATCTGATCGATCTGGGATATGAGATCTACGGTGGTTACAGACGAGCGGTGAGCCCGAATTTTTGGAGATTAAACGAGCTAGGTCTTTTAAACGAGCCGAATTTTCATCTAGTCGAGTTTGAGCTAACCGATCCGTTTAATATCCTAAGCGTCGTCAATGAGATAAGACCCGAGGAAATCTACAACCTAGCCGCCCAAAGCTTTGTAGGCGTTAGTTTTAAAGAGCCTTTTCACACTGCAAACGCTACTGGCATCGGCGCACTAAATATACTAGAAGCAATCAAAACGGTAGATAAAAGTATCAAATTTTACCAAGCTAGCACATCAGAGATGTTCGGCAAAGTCCAAGCCGTCCCGCAAAGTGAAACGACGCCGTTTTATCCGCGTTCGCCTTACGGAGTGGCAAAGCTTTATGCACACTTTATCACGGTAAACTATCAAGAAAGCTACGATATTTTCGCCTCAAGCGGCATTTTATTTAACCACGAAAGTCCGCTAAGAGGACTTGAGTTTGTCACGAGAAAAATCACGAATACGGCCGCAAAAATCGCTCTGAAAAAGGCTAAGACCTTGGAGCTAGGCAACCTAGACGCAAAGCGCGACTGGGGCTACGCTAAAGAATACGTCGAAGGCATGCACGCGATGCTACAAGCGCCAACTTCGGATACCTTCGTGCTCGCTACCGGCGTAACAACCACTGTCAGGGATTTTGTGAAACTTAGCTTTGAAGCGTTAGATATCGGGATAAAATTTGAGGGCGAGGGCATAAACGAAGTCGGGCTAAACGACAAAGGCGACGTGATCGTAAAGATAAATCCGGCATTTTTTAGACCGGCAGAAGTCGATCTGCTAATAGGCGACGCATCAAAAGCCAAGCAAAAGCTCGGTTGGAGCGCAAAGACCGATCTAAAAGGACTTTGCGATATGATGATAAAATCAGATCTAAGACGCATCGAGGCGGGATTTGAGTTCTAAGCGCGTTTTTATTACGGGGATCGAGGGCTTTACGGGTCGCTATTTGGAGCGATACCTTCGCGGGCTAGGCTACGAGGTCTCAGGCGGCGCCCTGAGACCTAGCGCGCCACATCACGCGCGCTTTGATCTGCTTGACAAAGACAGCATAAAAGCTGCCTTTAGCGCCAAATTCGACTACATTATCCACCTAGCCGCAGTTTCGTTTGCCATGGCTGATCCCGCCGAGATAAAAAACGCAAACGAAATCGGTACGCTAAATTTGTTAGAAGCTCTAAGCACCGTTAAATTTCAAAAAGCAATCTTTGCAAGCTCAGCTAGCGTATACGGCGGAGGCGATACGCCCATGTGCGAAAACTCTCCGCTAAATCCGCAAAGCATATACGCCGAGAGTAAAATTTTCATGGAGGAGCAGATAGCTAAAAGCGGACTGCCTTTTATCATCGCGCGCCCATTTAACTACACAGGTACTGGACAAAGCGAAAATTTCCTCATACCAAAAATAGTGCGACATTTTAAAGATAGAGCCCATGCAATAAAACTCGGAAATTTGACGCCAAAGCGCGAGTATAACGACATAAACGATGTAGTGAGAATATACGAGCAACTACTAAAACTCGAAGCTAACGATGAAATTTTTAACATTGGCTCTGGTAAGGCTTATAGTATTGAGCAAATTTTACAAATTTTACATGGCTTAAGCGGGCACGATATCGCCATACAAAGCGATGCCAAATTTATCAGGGCGAACGACCCCGCCCTACTCGTCTGCGATACGGCAAAGCTGCTAAGCTACGGCATAACTCCTTGCAACGCGGAGATCGAGAAGCTACTCCACTCTATGCTTTAGATCTTATACTTCTTGCGATACCTTTACCAAAATATAACATTTAAATTTTTATATAGCCAAAGTAAGCTCGCATCTTAATCACTAAGGTCAGAATTCGCGCATAGGCGGCCGGAGCACCCATTTTGACTACTTTTTTCTACTGACTTTATTTGAGGCTTTTAGTACAAAATAAGACAATACGCAATCGCAAACTTTATATATCGCTAAAAATTGATTTTTATATAAAATTAAATTTGCAAAAAAGAGGTTCGGCAGGTAAAAAACCTGCCGAAAAGAAGAAGAAATCAGAATGCGTTAATAGTAACTTCACCAGCATTAACTGTTGTGTTAAGGTTGGCAATATTTACACCCGATAGCTTAACGATAGTATCACCTGCGCCAAAGTCAGTATCGCCACCAGCAGCATTGTACACCAAATACGTATCATTTAGATATGAATAAGCATATATCTTACCGGCTTGGTTGTTAGGACCATCAAAGAATCCGCCAAGTTTAGCCGCAAGAGCAAAGTTATCTTGCGCGTTTCCGTTGGCATTTAGAGTTACTTTTTCTATAGCAGTGGTACCGCCGGCAAATTTGATCTTATCGCCTACATTGATCTTATCTATTGTCACAAGTCTAGTGTGAGACTCGTTGGCACTATCAAAACCTGCACCTATAACCGAAGTACTAACATCGAATGTATCATTGCCCGAACCGCTTTTGATGGTTATATTTTGACCTTTTGGATCTGCGTCGGCATGACCTGGGGTTAGGAAAGTTCCAGTTTTAATGGTATTCTCGCCCTCGCCTGCATCGATTGAAATTTTTGCAGCTTTTTGATCACCCGCTAGTGTAATAGTATCGTCTCCATCGGTAGCTTTTATGTCCTCTATAACTTTACTTGCAGTATTTGTTATAGTACCTTTCTCTACATTTTTTAAGCCACTAAAGTCAATTTTTGTTAGCTTTTCAGCATTGGTATCGTCAAACGTGTACTCGTCGGTAGCATCTGTACCCATATCGCCCGAGATAGTAGCTGTTTTTAGATCATTACCGTCAACTCTTTCAGAACCATTAACAAGCGAGAATTTTGTAGCAGCAGTTACAACCAACTTATCAGCCTGAGCAGACGTAGTAATATTGGCAACGAAATCTTTTGAATTGATATCTTGCTTCATGGTGATGTTAACATCTGTTGAAAGTGGAGTCTGAGTAGAGCCCTTATAGACTACAGTATCTGCCACGATACTGGCAAACTTATTCGCACCTATAGTTTTACTTAGGTCTACCGTTACGCTATCAGCACTTACAGGTCCTGTATTGCCAAGATCAACGATGCCCTTTGTGTTTCCAGCATCAATGTTTATGCTCGTGCTTTCTTTTACTTTTATCTTGCCATCTATAACTGCGGCGCTTTTTAGATCTAGAGTACCGACTTTAACGTCTTTTAATACGTCTTTTAGCGTAATATTTACGTTTTTGACGTAGTTGCCGTTTATATCTCCTATCCCGACTGCGCTAGTCTCGTTTTGACCTTTGATATTGGTTAAGCTGATATTTACGTTCTCCGCTTTTATATCTGCGATAGTCACTTTGCCTATTACGTCTTTAGCGGTAAAGTTTATATCATTTTTAACGTCTATGCCGTTACCGCTGCTTATTTCGACATTAAATCTAGAGTCGCTAATATCAAATGTAGCGCCACTATTCTTAGACTTGATTTCGTCTGCTATTTTGACGTTACCGATCTTATTAGCTACGAAAGTTATCTCGCCGCCTACGTCAAATTTATTTACTTCGATATCGTTTGTGACATTTTTAAAGTTAAAATTTGCACCAGCATTTGTCGTCTTTTTCGTAGTTACGTCTCCTACCTTTAAAGCCGTTACGTGGCTAGAGCCTTGATAAACGGTAACAAGATCATTTACGTTTAATTTTACACCGTTTTCAGAATCTATCGAACCAAGATCGTGAAGCTCGACTAGGCTTGCTACAGGCATATTAGCTAGCCCTTTTACGTTGATCTCGGATATATATTTGAGGCCATTATTTAAAACATCAAGAGCACCCAATGTGGCTATGTTTAGAGTTTTCACTCTTGCGTCTTCATGGATATCAAAAGTAAATTTCTTAGGATTGTTATTGGTTAAATTTATAGTCTTCAACTCATGAATATTTCTTAGAGAAAGGCCTGAATTTTCAACCATATTTACATTCACGTTGATTGTAGTAGCCTTTGGCGCCTCAATAACGCTAGCTGCGTTATCAGTAAGGTTACCATTTACAGTTTTAACCGATTTATCCAAATTTACAGTAAGGTTTTTGGACTCAGAAACTCTTACTTTGCCGATTATATCTTGTGGCGTAGTCACATTATCTATCGCATAGTTAATGGTGTCAACAAATTTGTCGTTTATATGCAATATGCCGTGACCGTTTCCTGCGCTAGCAGCTTTTGAGTCTACTTTATCCGTTAAATTTATAGTCTTTATACTAGAGCTTGTAACAACTAACGTTTGATCAAGCTGGCCAACTTTTAGACTCTTAACGTCAGTTTGTCCAGTCAAGTCTAGAGCGCTCACGTTATTATTTTTATCAAAGATTTCGATATTATCGACGCCTTTTAGTTTCATTTGTTTCAATGCATCTACTTTTTCTATCTGAAGAGTATCATTACCGGCACCCATATCTATAGAAACAGAGTTAGACTCAAGTTTTCCTATCTTTATCGTGTCATTGCCGTTGCCGCTTTTGATACTAGTGTAGTGAGCAGACTCGGTTAAATCAGCCGTCAAATTTCCAATAAGCGCCGATGCATCAAGGCTATTGACAAAGTCTTTAAATGGAGCATCTGGGTTTTTATCTTTGGTGGATATAGTTAAATCCGCCTCGCCTTTTACCGTGATAAATTTATTTTCCACCTCTTTTATATAACTAGCGTTTTCTCTAGTCGTAATGTTTAAAGTCTCGATACCGTTAAATTTGACCTTAAGAGAGTTTTTGTGGCTGTCGGCTTCCGTATCTGGAGTAACCCTGCCCACATTGTTTAGGATTAAATTTTGCGCGTCATTATTGCCTTTTACTAGATCAGTGTTATAGGCAATACCAACTTCGGTTGAATCTTTTTGATCTATTACCGTTAGATCGACTATATTAGATAGATTTGTTACTCTAACGCCGTTTGTACCATGAGTAGACACGGACTGCAAGCCCTCTACCTTATCTGCATTAAATACTCTTTGGCTATTTGAAGTATTGACTAAATTTAGTCCCTCAATATTTTTTGCATATCCGGTTGTAAAGCCAGTAAAACTATCGTCGATTTTAACATTCAACATATCATTACCGGCCCCGCCGTCTATCTTGTCTTCAACGCCAAGGGTATTTTTATCAGCAAATGAGCTAACGACCGCACTATATATATCCACGCCCGCGCTTCCGGTTAGTATTTCAGTCGTGTTGTTTAGCGTATGCACGGTGGCACTTGCCAAGGCATCGATTTTAGCCTTCTGTTCATCCAAATTTGTAGCCGTGGTCGTTCTAATAATTTCTTGGAATATTCCATAATCATAGTTGCCTGAACTATCGGTTTGAATGTTTGGTATTTTTTCAGCCATGTAAGCAGATATAGCAGTCTTGTTTTCAAAAATCTTAGCCGCCACAGGATCTGCCGCTTTTGCGATGTCGGAAGTTGCAACTTCAAATAATTTAACTAGAGTTTCACCTCTACTGTGACCTAGCTGAAGGTGCAAAACCCACGAATCGATACCGTTTGGATCTTGAGTATAGTCTTTGCCCAGGATGTTTTTATATATTGTTTCGATGTAGCCTCTATCGCTATCTATCGTATTTCCATAGTATGCCAAAGCCGCAGGGGACTCTAGCATTAGCTGGGCTAGCTGAGCTTGGGTTTTGTTGGCTCCCGCCGCCACCCATGCGTTAAATCCCGCGCCTTCAGGGGCACGATTAAATAACGCTACGTAAAGCTGTGCAACTTGTGCTTGTGTTACTGCCATTAAGGACTCCTTTTTAGTGTGTTTCTTGAGTTTTTGGGTATCTTTACAGAATACTATTGCTAATTATAGCATAAAAATACCGGAAAAGAGAAAATGGATAGATAAATTTAAAAATTCAAATGAAGAAAAAGTGTAAAAATTTTATAAAGATTAACCTGCAGTTAAATTTAACTGCAGGTTATACTGCATTAAAGCCGGCTTAGATCGTGAATGTTCCGCTATCCAAGAACGGATTTAGGTCTTCGATATTTTGGCCCGCTAGTTTTACTAGATTATCGCTAGCCGTAAGAGCCGAACTTCCACCATCAGTATCTTTTACTAAGTATGTATCATTTTTATAAGTAAATGCCCATACCTTATTAGCTACAGTAGCAGCAGCATCGGTCAACACTTTATTTACAGCATCTTTTAGTGTATCTTCCGCATTTAGATCCGTAGCTGTATATTTAGCCCACTCGCTTACAGTACCTAGCTCGATCTTGTCGCCTTTTTCGATATTGACTAGAGATACGTATTTGCTGGCATTTGCATCAGTTACTGCGGCATCTAACTTAAATGTATCTACGCCTCTACCGCCGTCGATAGTGACCACGTTAGGTTTTTCCGTAGTGCCTGCAACTGTTATCGCACCGACAGTGATCTCATCTTTACCGTCCGTTGCTACCAAGCTTAGAGATTTCTTGTTTACGGTCATTATGGTTGTTAAGTCGACATTGCCGTGCTCAACGCCTTTTAGTCCACTCAAATTTACTGTTTTTAGATTATTCGAAGCGACCAGATCAAGAGTATATTTATCTTCGCCGTCGCCTAGGGTTCCGGTTACCGTAAATGTTTTAGCATCCGCAGTTGATTTAAACACAAATTCATCTTGTCCAACAGAGCCGGTTACATCTATCTTCGAGTCTACGTTTATCTTATCTTTTGAAGCCGCCTCTAAGGTTACAGCTGCGCTGGCTGTTATAGCAGAGCTTTTATAAACGATCTCACCACCCTTGATATTTCCTATGGTGTTAGCTTGTAGAGATTTGCTTAGATCTACCGTTACCTTTGAATCTGCGCCGGTGTCGATATTGCCTATGTTTACTATGCCTTCTGTTACACCAGAGGTAATGTTTACCGCACTCTTATGGACGTCATAGAAATTTGGGGACTCTTTTATAGTTATAGCACCTACATTTAACTCTTTTGCTAGTTTATCGGCTGTTACTGTATATGTAGTGCCTTCGTTTTGGTCGCCATTGCCAAAAGTACCTACGGTCACGGAATCTTTTACATTAGTAAATTTAAGCGTAGCGGTAGAGTCTATCTGGGTTCCGCTGATGTTGCCGATATCAATCTTATCGCCCAAATTTTTAAAGTCGCCGTTTAGCGAATTTAGATTTGAGATGTTGCCTATAGTTACGGCATCTTTGATGCCATCTAGCGATAGATTGGCCTCATGAGCTTTACCGTTGGTAGGGGTTGCCATTAGATCAATATCTGCTACTTTAAAAGTTTTTTCTACATTTTTCGCTACGATTTTTATTTCGCTAGCCTCTATACCAGTACTACCGACGGTTACGCTATCTTTCATATTCAAGAAATTTAGCAATATTGCGGATTTTTCCTTCGAGTTTGTGATATTTCCAAGCGTAAAATCTTTTTTGATATTTCTGTAATCGCCGTCAAGAGAGCTTAGGTTTACGATGTCTCCTATACCTACTCCCCCTTCTACGTCAAATATAGCCATTCTTACGTTATCGGTACTCTCTGTAGCGATAGTATCGGCATCCATGTCGCCTATAATTAGATCTTTTGCTAAAGTTTTTGCGATTATTACCGTATTACCTGATTTTATATTGCCAATAGTTGCATAGTCTCTAATATCTTCTAAATTTACGTTAAATCTAGCGTTTATTTGAGTATTGGTTATTACGTTACCTACAGTTAGGACACCGAGCTGTTTAGCAGTTAAATTTATACCGTGAAGCGAGCTGTTGTGACCCAAGTTACCCAAAACAACATCAGAGTCAGTTGTATCGTCAGATTTGATAATACCTTGAAGACTGATTTCGGAGATATTTCTCAAATGAGCATCCCTGCTTGCGCTCAAATCTTTTATGTCAAAGCTAGAAGCAGTTTTTACGTTTAATGTGGCTAGTTTATCAAGTGCTTGGAGCGTATTGTTTACTCGTAGTTCAAAATCCTTACCCTCATTTACATAGTTTATAGTCTCGAGAGATGCTGTATCGATTAGTCTAAAGCTATCGACGCTATACTTGGTCTTGTCTGCTGATTTTTCTATGTTCATGTTTAGAGTCTTTAAGCTAGTAGCCTCTAAAGACTGCTCGCCGCTTAAGTCGCTCACGTTTGAGTATTTGTCTATGTTCATAGTAAGCTTTGTAGCGCTATTGGCAACTATTTGCTTTGTAGTCGCAAAATTTGGCACACGGTAAGTGCTCAAGTCTCGATCGGTGAAATTTATAGTATCCAAAGTAGCCGTAGTTACGTTCACTCTTGTATTCTCTACATAATCAGTATCGATGTTTAAAGTAGTGATAGCTGAATTTGTAACATTTATAGTATTATTATTCTCTACGACCGTTACAGACTTCACGTCTTGGGCATTAGCTAGGTCTATAGTACCGCTGTTATCCTTTACAAATGTTACGTTTTCTACGTTGCTTGAGTTTAATCTTCTAGTTCCAGACAGGTCCTCAAACTCTATGCTATCATCGTTAGCGCCACCGTCTATGACTAGATCAGGATTCGCTCCTGCTATACCGTTAAATTTAAATAGATCCTTACCGCTACCGCCTTTTACGCTTTTTAGCTGAGTAGAAGTTTTTAGTCCGGCCGTCAAATTTCCGGTAAAGCCTGAAGCATCTAAGCTCTCCACGTCTGCACCGGTGTTAATGTCTAAATTTACATTTCCTTTCACGGTTATGTTTTTATTATTTACATCTTTGATATAGCTCTCTTGGGTTCTTGTGGTGATGTTTAGATTTTCAATACCATCAAATTTAACGCCTACGTGATTTTTATAGTAATTGTAAGCAGGGTTTGAAACTAGATCGTCAGTTTTATTACCTACGTTTTCTAGTACTAGCTCTTGAGAGTCATTTGAGCCGGCAACGGTACTTGGGTTGTATACTATCGCTATCTCGCCTCTTTTGATATCGTTGGCAGACAAGGTTACGATTTTTGCTTCATTTGTTAGTCTTGAAGCATAGTCGCCTATCATAACCACATTTTGAACATCTTCCATGTTGTTCATATTGAAATATCTAACAGCATTTGAAGTGTTTGTAATTTCAAGATTTTCGATATTTTTAACACTACCGGTAGTTAGGCCTGTAAAGTTCGTATCAAGTGATACTTTCAACGTATCGTTACCGCCTTGACCGTCAAGCTTGTCTGCTGCCTGGAAAGTATTTTTACCCATAAAGCCGCTTACAACGGTTTCAAAAATATTGTCGCTATTATTACCTTTGATATCGTCTACGTTTGTAGTAAAATTTACTTTTACGGCGTCATCAACTAGTCTTTTTTGATGAGCTAGGTTGTTGGCGTTTGTTTCGCTGATGATTTGCTTGAATAGAGTATAGTTATAGTTGCCTTCTTCGTCTTTATCTACGTTGCCTATTCTTTGAGAAACGTATTCAGATATAGCTATCTTGTTTTCAAATACTTTAGCAGCTACAGGGTCTGCGGCTCTTGCTATATCAGACTGCGCTACTTCAAATAATTTAACTAGCGTTTCGCCTCTAGTGTGGCCTAGTTGTAGGTGAAGAACCCATGAGTCTATACCGTTTGGATCCTGAGTATAGTCTTTGCCTAAGATGTTTTTATAAATCATCTCTACAAAATCTCTATCATTGTCGATAGCGCCGTTAAAATACGTTTTTACTGCAGGGGCTTGAAGCATAGTGTCGGCAACTTGCGCCATAGTTTTGTTGACGCCGTCGGCCATCCAGTTTCTAAGGCCTTCTCCTTCTGCCGCACGATTAAATAACGCTACGTAAAGCTGTGCAACTTGTGCTTGTGTTACTGCCATTAAGGACTCCTTTTTAGTGTGTTTCTTGAGTTTTTGGGTATCTTTACAGAATACTATTGCTAATTATAGCATAAAAAAATTAAAAGGAATAAAATTTGTTTAAGTATTTTAAAAAAGTTTTAGAGAGAAGCGACTTCGATTTATAAAATAATAGATCAAAGATATCAAATTTTGAATAAAAATTCGGCGATATTAAAACCGCCGAATTTTTGCTTTTTAAAAATTAGTATTTGTTACGGTTAGCATGCCCGAATACAAGGATGCATCAAACCTATCAAAATGCGACAATCCTGCAAGTTTAACAAGATTATCGTTAGCATTTAATGCACTACTATTACCATCGCTATCGTTTACCAAATAGGTGTCGTTTTTATATACGAAAGCCCAAACTTTATTTGCAACATTAGCATTGCTATGGGTCAACACTTTATTTGCAGCAGCCGATAGGCTAACTTCACTATCTAGATCTGTAGCGGTATATTTTTCAAAAGCAGCAGTTGCTCCTAGCTTAATCTTATCACCCCTGTTGATATCGGTGATAGTTGTGTATTTGCTAGCAGTAGCATCAGTTTTTACAGCAGACAAGTCAAACGTGTCGTTGCCGGCTCCGCCGCTGATTTCAAATTTCTTATTAGCAGTTAGGGCTGCAGTACCGTCAAATACAAAATCGTCATCGCCAGTACCTAGGCTTACTTTAATATCCTTGGTTTGAGCAGCGTAAAACACCACCTTATCGTTGCCTGCACCGCCCTCTACAGTTTTTAAGCCAGTAGAATATATATTCATTTGGGTTGCAGTAGTTGCGCCTTTGATTGCAGTTAGATCCGTGCTTGCTACTGATGTAGTTAGCTCAACTTTTCCGCTACCGTTTGTGTAGCCACTTAGATCAATAGATTTTAATGCAGTTAAATTAGACGCGTCTACTCGCAAATCTGAATTTTGACCAGCGCTTTTCAAGCTAGAAGGGTTGGTTATACTACCTTTTATAGTCATGGTCTCTATGACAGAGTTACCACCAACTGCATTTATAGTTCCTTTAACGTTAGTTAAATTTGCCACAAAATCCTTCGCCGTGGTATCCACAGGTGTTTGAAGAGTAATTGCAAATTGGCTTACATCATCGCCTGCGTATCCATTTATAGTTAGATTGTTTTGGACATTTACAGTTGTGACACCGGTTATTGGCGCAGTTACGTTTGAAACTTCCATAGTTACGTTTTTACCGCTTACGAATCCAAAAGATGCCGTTTCTAGGTATGTATTTGTTCCAGTATTGATCATTACGTCGCCATCGGTTGCAGTTGCACTTTGTACGCTCAATGATTTTAGGTTATTTACGTTTAAATTTACGCTCACGCCTCTTACATTCCCAAACGTTGCTGTAGCATCATTATCGCTAGTAGTAACATCAATATTTACTTTACCGAAATTTTTAACCCCGGTAGAGTTATCGTCAGCAGTCACCGCACCTACACTTAATGTTTCCTGACCGGCAAATTTCAAAGTAACATCTTTGTTTAATGAAGACACGCTACCTACTTGAACGCTAGCATCTTGTATGTTTGTATTGGTTGTAATATTTACATCGCCTCTAGTAGCAGCAGTAGCTCCGTTTGCAGATACATTACCTATAGTTACGGATTTTTGGTTAGATACAGTCACATTGATATCTTTTGCATTGGCAGTCAAATTTCCATATGTTAAAACAGCATCTGTTATACCATAAGCTGCATTTGCATTTACCGTCAGGCCTTTTGTTGTTCCGATTACACCCTGGATATTAGTAGTGCTTTGTGCAACTGTAGCTGTAGTCTTGATAGTGGCCGAACCGGCAACTTGTATATCATTAGTAGTTTCGCCAAGCTTCAAACTCTTATATCCGCTAGCAGTTACATTCAGGTCTTTGTTTGCTTTCAAAAGGTTTCTAACAAATACTTCACCGTCCGTTACGCTACTATCTGAGGTATGATTGATGGTTACGTTTCTGCCTATAGTATAAGCATTGCTATTGGCGCCATAGGTAGCTCTAGAGCTCTCCTGTGTAAAGTGCGTTGTTAAATTTACATCGCCTGCAGCATTAATAGAAGTTACATCCAATGTTTTTTGTCCGTTAGCATTTATGGTTACATTATTAACCTGATATGTGTTAGTTGGGATATTATTATCAAGAAGGCCAATAAATCCGTACGTTACCGTAGAGTCCTCTTTATCCGTAGTGGATATTAGGCTTACGTCTCTAGTGGTATATATTTTATCGTTTGCAGCTACGCTTAAATTCTTTAATCCTTCGGCTTTTAAAGAAATATCTTGAACGCCT